>JAZLJW010000110.1:0-76942 GCA_045597345.1 Treponemataceae bacterium | reverse complement strand
GCTTTTTTCTGCATTATCCGATAACATAGGTGTAGGCATTATTGCCACCTCCACGATGAATCAGTGTTCTGCCTGAGAAACATAAGCACTGATTCGTTGTGCTTTTATCACTCAACGAGTGAAATAAAAAAAGCACTTAATTAAGACAGTCAAGCCACCACAGCTTGAAACTTCTCCAAACAACAAAAGAAGTATCCTGTCTTAATTAAATGCTCTTTAATTAACACCGTTGTTTGTCTGCATCAGATTGGTTGGTTCTGATATATTTATAGTATTACACATAATGTTTATAGTCAATAAACTTTCTGTGTAATTTTCGTTATTTTAAAGTGAGTTTATGGATTTAAACGCTATTGAAATAATTGATAGAATAAAAATGCATCTATCATCAAAAGACCTAGACGCATTAGGATACTCTCCACAAGTAATAACTAACTGGAAAGCACGGAATACAATCCCGCGATCTGATGATTTATATAAAATAGCTAAATATATCGGTGTAAGCATGGAATATCTTTTAACCGGTGAAGATAAAAAGAGTGAATTACCAGAAGATTTACTGAAGCTGTTCAATTCATTTCAAAGATTGTCACCAAAAGATAGAGAACCGCTCATTTTTATGACCAGTCAGCAGATTGACTATTGGGTAGAACACGTTAATAAAACAAAATAAAAAAACCCGGGTGTTATTACCCGGGGGTAAATTTTCTTGACAAAAAGGTTTTATGGGGGTTATAAAATAATTAGTCAACTAAAGTTGAAAGTCATTATTCAGACGATTCTTGAAATCGCTGCGGATATTATGTTGATTGCCAGTAAAAGCATCCGTAGAGTATGATTTAATCAACTTATCTCTTACTGTAAATAAACTAATACCTTTTATTTCTGAACTTCCTTTATTAATATCAGCCATTATTATTGCGATGCCTACTTTTGTATAACTTCCATCATCTTCTTTAATATAAGCTTTACCTACTATCTCACGATAATCACCTTTTGAATCTTCTGTAAATTTTCCTTTTACACCTGTATCAGTTAGAATAGTCATTATATAAGGTAATATTTTCGTTCGTTCAATTTGTTCACTTTGAGAATGTCTTTTTATATATAAATGTGTTTTTAATTTAGTTACATTAGATATTTTCTTTCCAGTAGCTTTACAATAAAAATCAGTTTTCGCAAGTCTTTGATCTAATTTATCAATATATTTTTCACCTTCAGTTCTATAATTTGTTGCATCAACATTCATTAATTGCTGATTTGTTTTAGTAATAGGTATTAATTTAGATTTATTTGCTAGTCTAATTCGTCTTTGAGTTTCATTTTCTTTAGGATTACCAATAGGTTTATATTCCCATTTTGAGGGATTATCAGATACCTTTACATAATTTCCATGTCGAGTATGTACAGGTAATCCTGCTTTCTCTATTCCCAATAAATTACAAATTGATTTATATACATCTTTTCTAACAACAATTCTCATTTAATTTCTCCCATAGTTTCATGTTAAAAAATAAGCAATTTCTATACACGATTATTTTTCATGTATAAAAATTGCATTATTTTTAGCACTTACTTTCTAATCAGGAACTTATCACCCTTTATTACAAATATGGGATTTTTTTTCAATCTCACTCCATACCATTGATTTATGTATGGCTTCAACTTCATCCCATTCGATAGCCTTCTGAATTGCATTCGTCTGTTTAACAATATCAAACAGTTCTTTGAATGCTGCGTTTATACGTTTACGTTCTTCGCCTTCAGGATATGGGTTGCCTTCATAGTATTTGTTTTCGGCTTTATACGTCAGGTAATCATTCTGTCTGCCTTGATCTTTGAGAGTATCTTCAAGATATGCGCTGAATGCACGTGCAGCCATCTCATGAGTAGTTGACCAATAATCTCTACCGAAGTTTTCCAATTCGTTAGCATCAGCAAGAAATCTACTACCTTTTTCGCCGGACTTTACAGGTATAGGGTCAAGTTCCTCAATGCCGTTTGGATTACGGTCATAGTATGCAACTGTTATTTTTACCCATTCAGACTTATTTTTATGTGCTTTAGCATCAGTTGGAACACCAAAAGTGGCGTTAATTTCATCAATGGCTTTATCAAGACTACCGGCATCTGCAATTTTAAGTCTCAAAGAAGGTTTTCTTCCGTAACTTTCAACAGCCAACCTATCTCTACTGATTGCATCTTCGCTGAAATTAGCAAGCATTTTCTTATAGTCTTCAGTCTTGTATTTTACGCCAACATAAAGATCAGAATCACCTGTTGTCATTTCTCGTACAAGTTTATCAAACGCACCTTGTATTTTTACCTGAAGCTCTGATTTTTGATCATTGAGTTTTGCAACATCAAATCCTTTGGCTTCAAGTTTCCTTGCAATCTGTTTCATCTTGTATGTATTTGCGTAGGCATTGAATGAACTTCCAGTGCTTCCATCTTTCAGAGATACATATTCTTCTACAAGTCGTTTTGTAGAATCTGATAATCTAAGGTACGCATTTGTAAGGAAAACGTCTTTAGAATCATCCCCTGTCATAGCACTTGTAATCATGTTGTCAAACGCGTGAAACCATTCATGACCAAGAGAACCTCCACCTTTCATCTTAGTCATGTTAATTACTCTCTCGACACTCTCATAGTGTGCGACAGCAGTGCGACCACCAGCATTACCTGTACCACGTGCACCGAATGCCATTGCAAGGCGGCCATTCAGCGATATTTTATTATCTGGTATACCTGTAATATCTGCCAGGTCTGCAAATGCCATAGCAGCGTTTTTTACATGGAATCCGGCACTTTCCGGATCGCTGAGAACCCAATTACCTGACTGAACATCACGCAGATTGAAAGCTTTTTTCAGCTCTGCAGTAGAAGTGATATTGAAATCACGTCCACCCTTGCGTTTAATTTCTGTAGCTGTAAGCAACTCAAATTTCTTCTGTTTATTTGTTATCTTCTTTTCTACAATTTTTGCATCTTTAGCAAGCCAACCCCAATCATCATACTTACCTTTTGCACAGTCATATTTATGAGCATTGAAGGAATCAGAATACAGAATATCAGTAAATCTTTTACCAAGTGATTTCCATGCTTCAAGCAAAGGATTCTTCATACTTACGGCAACTTTCATTTTTTTTACATAAGCATCAAGTTCTGATTTCAATGCACTATATTCCTGCATTTCCGGCATAAGTGTGTAATAGTCAAACCAAGATAATTCTACGGTTTTGCCCATGTATGTGTTTTTATTTGTAAAGAAATCCTCTTCTTTTACACCTTTTGAAATAAGCTCTGCCTTAAAATCTGCAACAGCCTTTTTCCATGGTGCATATGCCTTCTCCCATAACCCTTTTGTCTCTTTCTCGAAATCATCAAGATACTTCTTTGGAATATTGTAATAAGAATTACGAGTATTCCAGCGCAGTAATTTTTCATCCTTACCTTTCTGAATGTATTTTTCAATTACTTTCTGTTTTTCGACTTCGTAAAGCTTACCTCCACGCTCACTTAAACTAGATAATTCATTGCGCTTATCTCTGATAACTTCACTTAATGATTCCATTTTATCTGTAATTTTCTTGTATTCAGGCATTTCTCTAATTTCTACATATTCACCACGGAATTCATCTCTGATTTCTTTCAATTCATCAATTACCTGATCCACAGTCTTGCATTCTTCAAACCTGTCACGAAGCCCATTAAGTGCAATTACATACTGTTTTCTTGCACTTGCGTTTGATTCATCTGGTTTAGCACCGGCACTTGCATAGATTCTATCAATCAAAAAAGCTGCAGACCCTGACATACCTTTTTCGCGAAGTCCATCCCAATCGACATCACCAAATATATTTGACTTTGTAATAAGTTTTTCTGCCATACGTGGATTTTCTTCAAGAGCATCAAAATCAACGTGCTTTGCATCTACGATACTTCCCGACCTTGCTCTTGAGATAATGTATTCCTGGGCAAGTTCTTTCCGTGATCCTGCAATATAACCAGTATCCTTGAAACGGTAATTTTCTGAATTAGGATTCCAAGTATCAGCATCATCAATAGCACTTACACGGTCACCGATATTGTTTCCTGGATTAGAGAGACCGGCTTCTTTTCGTGCTTTCTTCTCTTCTTCCTGTTCTTTCTTCATTTCAGAATCAGTCTGAGGTTTTGCAATATTCTTTTTTGTCGGAACGTATTCTTTACCGGTAGTATCCGTATAAAGGTCTTTCAATGCCTTGTACGCAATGTCATTTTCTCCATATACCGTAAACCGTTCATCAGCTTCATCTTTCAGAATATCAGCGATGGTTTCTTCTTCATTCGTATAAGGATTCTGCTCTCTGATTCCATCTACATAAGTTTCTTTGTACCAATTGTACTCTCTGTCATATATTTTTTTCTCTTCTTCAGTGAGTCCATCTTTACGTGCATTCTGGTTTCCGAGCATGGCGATTTTATTACCGTGTTCTTTCATGACATCTTCTGCAGCCTGAATTACACCATCTGCATAAGCCTGTGACTCATGACCATTCTCAACACCTTGACGATGTACTTCTTTCAGCGATTCAATACTAATTGTCCCATTAATCAACTGATTCTTAAAAGTTTCATCATCTGAAATAACTTTATACCCATCATCGAATGTCTGACCGTTACTTACAGGTTCTCCTGATGATTCCGCCTGTTCTATTACTGACTCTTTACTTTTAATGTATTCCTTTGCTGCTCTAAACATTGTTTCTGAAATCATCAGATTCTTTACATTGAGCATTGTTCTGTAGAGTTCACCCTTTGCATCAAGTTCCGGGAATTTTGCCTTGATTTTTTCGTAATAGGCATAATCGTTTAATGTCGGATCGAAATCCTTTTCTTTTCTGTAAGCAAGAGCAATTGCTGCTTTTTCACCTTCTGTATAACCTGGCTTTTCATTTGATTCTTCGGCAGGTTCATCTTTCTTTTCAGTTTTGTTGTTAATAATTATGTCATAAACATCTAAAGCAACATCATAGGCTTTCATTCCATGCTCTTTTGCATAGTCATTAATTGCCTTAATGTTTCCGGTTCTTGCTGCTGAACTTGCAAATTGTTCTTTTGTAAAGTTGTACTTGTCTACAAGCCTTTTTACTGTTGAAACATCTTCATCTGTAAGACCGTATTTTTTCGCATTATCGTTGCCGAGCATGGCCTGAGAAAGTTTTGATGTGTCAGTGTTGACATTTAAGATATCACGTAGTATATATTCATATAGAGGTGTTCCAGTAAGCAAGGACGGATCTACATCCGCTACTGTACTGTTAGCACCTTTTTTTATTTCATCTTCAGTAAAGACTTCATGCACATAAAATCTTTCTGTATCACCCGCAACCTCGCGAACTCTACAGAAAACAACTTTTTCTTCTCCACCATAATTGATTTTACCAGCAAAATAATGATTATCTATATCATCATTACTTGTTTTATTATGCTCGTATCCTATATAAACACCTTTTTCCAATACATCTTTCACTGCCGGAAGTGTTTGAAGTTTTATATAAAGATTTTCTTTTGCTCCATGATGTAAGTCATTATCAACAGAAGCCTTATTGATTATAACTTCTCCAATTTCCGTAAAAGCATTCCCCTGTGGATTTTTTTCAATCCATTCCTTTGCAGCTTTACCGTACTTATTATCACCATTGTAAGGTACACTATTAGCCGGAATTGAAGATACGATATTACTTTCAATCTGTTCTTTTATTTGTTTCTTATCATCACTTGTTAAATCTGAAAATCTTTTTTTATTACTTTCTGGTGGTTCATTTCCATCACCTCCAGATCCATTACCACCTGAAACAGTAGAAGTATCTTCGACTCTATGTACAGTCGGTACTTCCGATGCAGTATCTACAACAGACTGAGTATCAAGAGAGTAATTGTCGTATACTACGCCACCCTTTTTGTCGGTGTGGATAATACGTCCATCAGGCCATGTCATTACGGTAATACCATCAGGACGTTTCATAGTCTTTCGTCCTACAAACTCTTTAATCTTTTCAAGTGCTGGTTTTACTTCAGGAGTAACTGGTGTTGGTTCTATCTTCTGTTCTACTGCCGGTTCTGCTTTGTCTTCAGGAATAGGGTTATACAGCGAATAAATCTTACGCATGAGAGACCGGTTTACAGTCATTTTCTTCTTGTTGTCAGATCCGGCACTTTCTGCAGCATCTTTAACATTCTTTGCTTTTTCTGCTTTCTTTTTTGCTGCATTATCTTCTACGACTTTCTGGGCTACAGGTTCTTTGTTCTTTTCGCGTTCAGCTTTGTTCTTAAAAAGAGTATCCCACTTTACACGGTTGGTAAGATACTCCAGCAAGTGAGCTCCGAACACGTTTTTATCTACACCATAGGCACGCTCGATATTGTTGGCCTGATATGTTTCCTCTACTTTTTCCTTTCCGATACCAAAGGCAGATAAAAGCAGCTTGAAAGGATTAGCCATATCTGCAGGGTAAAGGTAACGGTCTTTTCCATTGCTTCCGGTAAATACACGAATGTATTTATGCTGTGCACGTCTTACTCCTTTTGATGCTTTTTCTATGCTTTCTGCATCAAGTAAGGATTTTTCGATTGAATCCCATCCGTTTGATTTCTGAACGGTTTCAGGTCTGCCAAGGAAAATATCAAGGAAACTTCTTGCCATATAGTACCCCCCCCAAGGATAAAAAAAAAGACCGCCAGCAATGCGTACCGGGTAGTCGGGTGGATAAATACGCATTGTGGCAGTCTCTGTATGTACACTAGAAAACTGTTTGTTTTGTATCAATATTATATATTACACGGATGATTTAATCAATTTTTGATTTGACACTTAATCAGATACATCTTTTACTGTAATTATGCCAACTCCCATTTTTCATGATGGTTTTTACATCCATTGCCTTTGGTATTGCATTCTTTCCAATGCTTACAATTCCCACAACATTTCATCTTTGCGTTCACATCATCAACGGCTTTGCAATGCGCTTTGAGTTCATCAACTTCATGCTTCAGTTCAGCAATTCTGTATCCTGAGCGAGAAACGATTTCTTTCAGTTCAGCGTTTTCTTTTTCAAGTCGCTCAATTTTAAGATTTCTCTGAGATACAATACCTATAGCGTCAAGTATCTCTTTAGCACAATCTTTATTTGTCTTTTCAAGTTGTTTTTTCAGTTCAGCACTTTCTTTTTCAAGTGCATAGCACCGATTTTCGGTATATAGCTGAATTTCTTCGGCACGTCTTATTCTGTCATTATCTTCTACCGTCATTCTGCTAACTCCTCATAATAACCTCTAAAAGAGATTTCCCACTCCAAACGTTTTAGTCCAAGGTAATTTATAAAGCATTGATTATGTCTACATTCAGAATAATCATGTTCTTCTCCCATATAGTATTCACAATTCGCACAAGTTCTTTGCAAGTTCTCATCTATGTGCAAATATGGCATAAGATGTTCATATGTTTCCTGCAGTCTTCTTTCTAAGATATCATCGAGATTCATTCTGCTAACTCCCAGTAATCATCGTTCATTTCATTTCTGTGAACTTGCAAATACTTATATTTACATTTTTTGTATTCACAACTTTCTTCCCAGTGCTTGCAATTACTGCAACACTTCATTTTCTCATTCACATTATCCAATTCTTTGCAGTACGCTTTTAGTTCAGCGATTTCTTTCTCGCTTTTTTTTCTTCCTGCTGCAAGACCTGCAAGGTAAGCGGCAATTTTCCTTCTGTCATTGAATTTAATTTCGCCACGCAGAAAAATCTTATCTTCTTCGGAAATATCCTTAGTGTAATAAGTATTCAGGACATACTCGATTGCTTTTTCTTCGTCTGTCATTTTTCATTTCTCCAGCTTAAAATGAATCGCATAAACAGGTTTATCAATTCTCAAATCCGTTTCATTGCCCCTTACAACTTCAACTTTTGTTATCCACGCTAGAAGTCTGTTTCTAGTGTAACCGAGTTGAAGATAACATCTTCTAGGTTCAATTTCCGAATAATCATAAAGGTCGTTCGGAAATAATCGTCTAGTCCAATAATCTTTAACTTCCCGATATTCAATAGTCTTTTCACCGTTTTTTATTTTTTCATACCATTCTTTCTTTAATGGAAATATCAGCATTCTTTAATTCCTTTGTAATAGTTACTCCTTGATAATATGTAGTATTCATCGAGTTCCTGTTTCGCTAGGGTGTTAAAAACTTTTCACCCTACATAATCCACATTTTCATCGAAACCATATTTCAGCATACGATCAATCCATGAATTGAATCTTTCTGTAACTTCCAACTTCTGATGAAGTTCCCTGGCTGAAACAGTTTTCTTTCCTTCTGTTTCATTGATTTTAATTAATTCTGTCATTCGCTACCTCCATGACAATTTATTTGGATAAAAAAAATCCTTATACAAAGGAATTGTTAGGTTACGAGCCTGAACACCAATAGCTAGAGTGTTCCAATTCCCTTTGAACAGTTTAAGAATTCTGAAATCTTTATTGCTGTTTCAAAGGTTGGTAAAGAATTCAGGTTTATTTTATTTCTGAGAGTTCCAATTGATAGCCCGATATTATCAGCAAGTTCAATTTGTGTTTTTTTCTGCCTATTCAATTCTAATCTTACGTTATACCAATAATTCAACTTCACAATCTTTCTCCATTATTATTTTATTTCAAATTCATCAATGGTTTTCTGAACCTGTGCCATGCTCTTAATCCATCCCTGATTAATTCCAAAAGCTAAACCATATTCAAGTTTTTTAAGGTTCTCCAATTCTTTCTCAGAACCCTTATTTCTTAATCCTAGTTCATGCTTTCCAAAGATTTTTATATTCAATGATTTTCCCAATTCAGGGTAATTCGTATCAGGAAGTTTATACAAAGCACTTGACAATTCATTGTAAAAATCACCAGCTTCAATACGATTAAGAATAAGTTTATCAGTAACCCATGTAACAACTTTTGCATAAAGCATTGGATTTAGTTCCATAGCAACTAACATCCAAATATAAGGATTGCAAACAACCATTTTTTTATCACCTCTACCGGTTGTTTTATATGCACCTAGTTCTTTTAACAACTTAGTCATACCCTTTTCTTTTAATTCTTCATAAAACCACGTTAACGTGGTTTTATCAGAAACAAACTTTTGCTCTCGTAAAATGTAAAATATTCGATCCGCATTTTCTTCATAGTTCAAAATATTTGAAATGTCCTTATCTTTCCAACCGTTTATAACTCTTGCGTGAGCATAAGCCTCTTTCAAATCTGTCAAAGATAACATTTCACCATTTGTTTGCTGACGAATTGTTACACCAAATAAATTTCTATCTGAGTCAGATAGCATTGTTACATTTGTTATCATTACTTATCTCCTGATACTACAAAATGTTGTATCAATAATATTTTATATCACTATATATTATATAAATCAAGTTTTATATAACATTTTGTAGTATGATTCCGATAAATAAATTGCAATATAAAGCATAAAACTGCTTTTTATAAATTTAGGATTTACATAATTTATGGATTTTTGGAACAGATTAAGAAGTGAATTAAATTATCAAGATATTACTCATAAAGAATTAGCTGACAAAATAAACATACAAAAAGCAACATTAGAAGCTAAGTTTTTAAGAGAAAATACACCTGATGCAGAATTTCTATATCAATGCAGTAAAGCATTAAATCTATCAATGGATTATCTTTATTCTGGAAATCCACCAAAAGGTTTTAGTAATGAAGAACTTTCCCTAATCAATTCCTACCGCACGCTGAATCAGGAACAGAAAAAACTTGTAACAATGCTTCTGAACAACCTTAACGGTGTAGCACCTGAGATATTACCGGGTGAAGATAATTTTATCGTTGAAATAAAATAAAAGCACCTGATAAAAACAGGTGCTTTATACGTTTAATCAAGTTTACCCACTTCAGGATCGTAACGCATCCATACGCCACGGCACCAAGGGTGGAAAATACTGTTAGGTGCTTCGGCAATGCCGTTCAGTTTCGTGCCGTCCCATTCCTTACCTTCCCATATTGCAAGGTCTGCTATCTGGTCATTTACTTTACCGTTTGATAATGGTGTTTTACTCCATACGGCAATTTTACCATTCATTTTCTTGCAGTATTCACAGGTGTTATCGTCCAGCACTTCTACACGCTGAAAATACACATTCTGCCCAGGCTCTGCGTTGTTTACTTCACCGGCAATATATGCATCGTTAAAGTTTTTCTGTATTTCCGTATCTGCAAGCCGCTGAAAGTCCCTTGTATGCCCTACCATTTTATCAAACAGTGATTGTGATACCTGACTCTTGCTTTTGTGGTTCAAAACTCCATCCATAAGTATCTGCTTGATATTGTTTTTCATTGCATCATCAATGCCAGCAACTTTCTGCGCTGCACTTCTCTGCAGCATTTCAATCCGGGCTAACTGTTCACCGGCAAACTGCGTACCAAGTTCTTTAGTCATGTTCTTTACGCTCATTGATATCCAGTCGAAAGACTTTTCTTTTACCTTGATATCTTTCAGTGCCATCTTGCGCACTTCCTGAAGGCTATTTGTTTTCAGCATCTTATCAAGTAACCGTCCAAGAGCCTGGGCATCAAGTACAATCTTTTCCCCGGACGGCTTATTTCTGTTCAGGAACTTTTCAAGGTCTGTTACAAAGCGGTTCCACTCTGATGTAGTAATAGGTTTACCGGTTTCAGGGTTATACAATATCTTGCCTTTATGTTTAAGGTTTGCTTTACTCATTACATTTATCTCTGGCAAGTCAAAATAGTCCGTTACAAAGTCATAGACTGCCTTTACACGCATCGAAAGACGTTCGCACCACATATCTGTCAATTCTTTCTGAGAATCAAATACAAAGCCTTCTCCGCTGCCTGATTTCAACGGTACGCCTAAACTGAATGCAGTATGCCGAACTGCCTTTTCAATTTTCTCTTTACTGAAATCCGTTATATGCAGTTCTACATCCTGGTATCTTGCTGAATCATCTGCCGGAACATGATTAATGATAAATGTATCACCTTTGTATAATGCGTTTAGTGCTTTTTCTAATTGCTCAACTTTTTTATCTTTATTGTTTTCTGTTATATCAGTAATTCCAATCTTAAATGACTTATGAATTCTTTTTCCTTTATTAAGAGAACTAAAAACATAACTCTTAAACTGGTCTATTGTTATCGTTTCCATAGATCCGAAAAAATCAGGTCTATCATACTGACTTAAATACGCTTTTTTTGCTTCATCAGCAGAAGAAAAACAAAGCATACATTTATCTTCATCGTATTTATGAGTTACCGGATTGTTCTGGTGAATTACATAAACCTTATCAGCTTTTTTATCATTACCTATATAGCAATCAACATGATCACCATCAACCCCTATAGTTTCACGTATATAACCATAATCATAATTCATGTGTATACGCCATTTATGCCCATCTGAATCTACACCACTTCTATAACTTCCTTTTTTGTTTTCAATGGAAATATCCATTCCATAAAGCTTTATCCTACCCTGTAGTTTGTGTCCTGAATATGTAAGAGATTTATTTACTTTTTGCATTGACTTTGTTTTAGTTTGGGATATACTTTGATTAGAGTGACTGACAACTCCGTAAATGGATTTGATTATTATGTCAAATTGGTGAGCAAGCGGATCACCTAAACTCTTTGTTAAAACTCCTAACTTTGGATTTATCCAAATAGGAGTTTTATTTTTATACCAATCATTTCTCAATGGTGATGCAGTTTTAACATCATAAAAATCGCCTTCTTCCGATTGTATCAACTCCATCCACGCTCCTGATTTATGTCCATCTTTTTCCCTTACAGCTATTAAAGACATTCCATTGCTGAATATATAACTTATATCTTCTGCGATGAACTCTACAAAATCTCTTGCATTTGAAAATCCTATATCTTTTAGATTTTTGTTCCTTAAATCTCTATCTATATGTTTTTCTCCAAAATTTGAAACCCCTTTTACCTTTGGATCATTCTCTATACCAATCCTGAGCCTTATTTTCCCTTTTTGCCTTTTCATTGCAGCCGCCATTTCTGGTGTTATTTCTCCAAAATCCTTAGATCCTGATTTTGTTAAAACAAATTCCCCGTCATGCTTAACTTCAACAAAATTATTGTTTATTACGCTTGTATCTTTGTTTTCCTTGAATCCAAATAGTCCACCTTTTTGTCTAGGATAAGGATTAGATTTGACACATACATCCTTTTCTTTTCCTTCGTTCAAAAGAGCCATAGCCTGTTCTGCAAGTTCTTTGCTAATCATATATTTCATAGTTACCCCTCAAATAACGGAATATCATTGCTATTTATCCGGTTCTTTGCTATTTCAAAATATCTATCATCACGTTCTATACCGATAAAGTTACGATTAGTATTAACACACGCAACTCCAGTACTGCCGCTACCCATTGTAAAATCTAAAACTGTTTCGTTTTCTAAAGTGTAAGTTTTAATCAGATATTCGAGTAAAGGGACTGGCTTTTGAGTCGGATGAACTGTTTTTCCTAATGTAACTCTGTTAAATTTCAATATATCATTTGGGAATCTACTTCCATCATCATTGTATGGTTTTATTTTTTCAAAACCAATAGAACTAACTATTGATGAATTATCTTTTTGTTTCGGTTTATTTGTAACTAATTTTTCAATCTTATATTTTTGAGGATTATATGTGCATTGTTTTTTATAAAATACACAAATATTTTCAGTAACTTTTCCAAATCTCTTTTTTAATTGCAAGAAATTTGTCGGTTTTTCTTTAACCCAATACAAATCATACTTGTACATTTTCAAATTACTCATTCTCAATGCACTACTAAAAGGTTCACTTCCAAAAAGAACAATAACGCCATTATCTTTAATAATTCGGTTAAGTTGTTCCCACATAGGTTCAAATGGAATTACAGAATCCCATCTACAAGAAGTAGTTCCGTACGGAGGATCGGTCAAAATTAAATCAATACTTTTATTTGGAATATCTTTCATCAATTCCAAACAATCACCATGTCTTAAATCAATCATAAACTCTCATTTCCCCGAAGATATAAGAAAAAAAGGCAGCAAACAAAACCGGATCGGTCTGCTGGCTGCCTCTAAGAGTGCACATCGTATCACCTGATATTTTAACCTATTTACCCGTAAGTGTGTAGAATGTCTGTATTGCCGTATTTATTGACTCTTTGTAGATACCCGGCAGACACAGATACATAAACAGTGCTTTAATCGTTTTCATCTTTCAGGCCTCTTTTACATCGTTTTCACAGAGAATTTTTGCAAGCCACGCTTCACCCTTGCCGGTTACGTAGATTTTTGTGTACAGATAGTCTTTTTCACCGCTTGTATACGGTTCTTCTTTGGTTACAAAATATCCGCGGTCTTTGTATTCCTGTTTAGGCAAGTTGCACTTTCTGCCGTTTGAATCCTTTGCAGAGTAAAAGAAAATACCCATACCGCGCATCAGTGCAAAGAAACTGTTTTTGCCGTATCCCAGGTTAGTGGCTACGGTTTCAACCGGTTTAAGGTTTTCAGCGTTACAGATCCGGTCAAATACTTCTACTTTTGGAGCTTGCAGTTCGATTGTTTTTTCTGCCTGTTCAGCGCGTAGACGGAACTCTTCTGCCTTCTGAGCATGATACGCAATGACCTTCTGAGTCATGAGTTCCATTTCATAATCAGTGGTAACTGCATCAATCTGTCGGTTTGCAAGGTTATGATGTTTCTGAATTTCCTGTTTAATTAATGTTGCTTGCTGCTCATTAAGATATGTTGCTTTTCCATTCTTTACTTGAACCTTTGCAGTACTGCAAAGGTTATAATTTACAGCTTGAATAGCTCTTGAGATTGTCGCTTTATCAACTCCTAAAACATCAGCAAGTTATTTGGTGGTTACAAATTTTTCACTTTGTGGTAAAATTTGTAAAGATTTTTCGGATGTTTCCGATTGATTAAATGTACTCATTGGTACCTCCTTGCGGATTCAAGTCTTGGAACACGCGGATCCGCATAGTTGAGAAATTACTTACTCATAAGAGTAATCTATATATAAAACTTATGCAGTTTTCTTTTTTCTTTCGATAATTGCATCTGCAATAACTTTACTTGCTTCAATGCATACCGGGTTTACTTCGTGATACCCATTTTCATCTGTAAGGAATACTCTTGCCAGGGCCTCACTTGCAGCAACTTTATCAAGTTCATTTGCCGTCATTTCATCTTTCTTATGGTTGATATCAAGGGATTTTTTCATCTGCTTTGTAGTCTGGATGTATTCGTATTGTTTTTTATAACCATGATCAGCAAGAGTTTCTGTAAAGCTATTTCTTACATCTATTGATTTTTGGCGTTCCTGCTTATGATGCTTTTCAAGATAAATCCAACGGTCTACAACAGCCTTCCGTAACTCAACTGAATAACCGGTAAGAAGTGTAATTGTATCTGAATAATCTAAAAGATAATAAGGTCTATCCTTATTCTGACAATCCTTATAGGTAAACCCAATTTTGGGTACACCTAATTTCTCATACATATTCCTAATATCACGAATAACATGGTCATGTCTTTTGCTTGTTAATTTCGCAATATCCCTAGAATCCATTGCTAACTTCTTATCAATGACTGATAGCTCCATGAAAACCTCCGTAGGATAAAAAAAATCCTTAATGAAAGAAATTATTGCGTTTACCAGACGCGAACTGCCACAAAGTAAACAGTTACTATAATTCCCTTCATTAAGGATTCTTTATTCACTTTGTGCTTTATCAATCAGGTGGTAAATCTGATAGTTACTAACAATATTCAATAACATATTTGTTAGTTATAAAAATACTTTATAACACATTTCTAAATTTATCAAGTATTCTGTAAACAAAAATGTTAGCTTACCGATATGAAAAGTATGTTTTGGGAAAACGTAAAATCAGAACTTGAGTATCAAGGAATTCAACTTAAAGAATTGTGTATAAAAAGTGATTTGAATTATGCTTCCATATGTAATGGAATATCAAAGCACACAACACCGAGCGTAGAAGTTGCCTACAAAATTGCTACAGCTCTTAATGTTTCTGTTGAATATCTTATCTCCGGAAACATTCAAGAAGGATTATCCTGTGAAGAAACTGAACTGATACGCAATTACCGGCTTCTGGATGAATCAAATAAAGCAATGATTCAAATAATGCTTGCGGCCGCTGCTAGCGAAAAATAAGGCGTAGCAAAAACTACGCCCTAAACACTACATCAAATCATAAGCATAGACTTGTTAATTTCTACCGCATTGGTAAGCGATTTCTGCGTCTGCCTAGGTTCTCCACCGTCTCCGGCTGCATCGTCAATATCGCCCCATGCATCCTCATCAACTTCCGGTGTATCTTCTCTGCCATCTTCTCCGGGTTCATCGCCAAAGTCCCCCATATCTTCCATACCGCCATCACCACCCATATTCTGAGCATTTGCAGCCTGATACATCTGAGTAAACTGTGGATTAGCCGGGCAGACATCAGCCCATTCCTGGTCTATAGGTTTCAGCCCCATTTCTTTACGTACTTCGTTAAGTGTCATGTAGGATTCGAGTTTTTTCTTTGCAATGTCGGTAAGTGCATTCGGATCATCTTTTTCATATCCTACAAACTCCATTTCCCAATCAGGGAAAATAACTTCCAGGATACGGTTTGTATATGACTGCAAGAATGCGAGAGTTGTACCAAGAATATTGCTTTTACTTTCACGCAACATTCCTGATTTATCATTGTCAATAATTGCCTGAGATTTACCGCTTGAAAGTCCGAGTTCATCAACACTACAGCCGAAAAGACATACAATACCTGATACAAGGAAGTCCAACCACTGAGAAAACTGCATTTCCTGGTTAGTACCGCCAAGCTGTTTCCATTCAATGTTGTTTGCAGTATCACCGCTAGTACCACCACCGGCCGGTATAATCGGTATACGCCACTGCTGAGCAGGATTACCACTCATAATGTCGCAAAGGTAATCTTCCATCATTTCAACGGTTTCCTGACTTGCATTGCCCTGAATCAGCAGCATACCGCGCGGAAGTTTGTTTTCCGTAAAAAATCCGGCATTGTAATAAAATGTATTGATTGCAGAAGTAACAAGGTCTATGGCCTGTTCCACGCGGCTAAAACCATAGAATGAATACTTTACATCTGTTCTAGGGTTCTGGTAGTCAAATATAAGGGTTCCTTCAGGATAATAGGCTACCGGAGATTCATCTACAACCTGAACAAATTTGATGTTATCAGGGTTATCCTGATTAGGTAGTACGCGTTCAATTGTGGCTGCATCAACTGCCCAAAATGCGTACGGCTTTCCGTTTCTTTGTTGGCCGATTTCTGTTGCGACCTGATCCAAAGTAAGGTAGTCGCGGATAATTTTCATTGCGAAACGCTGATAGTTATCCCTGTCGCTGTCTTTCTCCAGTCCGGTCTGCAGAATAAACTGCTCAATGTTGGTGCGTTCCTTTGATTCTTTACCGGCAACCTTTGATATTTTTTCGCCCTTGCGATGGACTATAAATCCGCGGGCATTTGCATCTGTAGACGGTTTCAGATACGGCTTGATTTTATCCTGTACATTGATGATACACGCGTTGATAATCCAAGCCTTTTGTGCGACACGTCTAAGGGTATTGCAGTCTACAGCCCGGTTAAGTCTACGGTCAGCAGTCCTTAACGCTCCGTATCCATTCTGTACCAATGTTGTACGGTCAAAAAAAGATGATTGAAAACCGTTTTCAGTCTGATGGAAATATTCTGATTCTTTATTCTGACCGGTACGCTGATTGCGTCTATCCTTTGAAATTACCTTGCGTAATTCTCTTTCAAGGTTAATAGGCTCTTGTTTAATCTCTGGCATATAAATACACCCCCCCATGCGGATAAAATGCGTCTACGCCCTTCTATGAGCCGGTCAGAGCCTGTTTTAAGGGTATGGTGTATTTCTTCTTCTTGTTTAATATCTTACATTAACCGCGGAAACTTCTCAACACGCTTGATGCAGACTTACCTTTTCTTGTTATTGCTGCAACTGTTGCCGGATCCGTTACCACTTCAATGGTGTTATTTTCGCTCATTTTCCTTTCGTGATATTCTTTATAAAAATCCTTCTTTACGTCCATAGCGTTAATGCTTGCAAGATTAGCCATAGCACAAGCCCAGAAACTATCGGCATGGCCTTTTTCACTGCGTTCTGCATCATACCGGAAATGGCCACCGGTAGACGGCAGTCTCTTAATGCTATGAATCTGATTATGAAAATCCCTGTCGTTTTCAAGTTCAAACTCTTTCTTTTCAAGCCCGAACTTTACAGACATTGCCATAGTTTCTTTACTGGCAAGCGTAAAGTCTACGCCTTCGATACGGTCACCAAACTCATTGTGTAATGTTTCAAATACAGGCGCACCCATACCGGTACAGTCCATACAACCACGGAAAATCGGAAGATTCCTGTACAGCTTACGTACATTGTCTATCTGATTTTCATAGCTTACACTTCGCATCTCTTCGCGGTAGAATACGCGCTTTTTACCGTTTACAATTCCATGTATATAAAATGCCGTAGCGTCACGTGTCTTTGATACGTCATACCCAAAATACAAGACTTCACCATGTAATTCAGGGTTATATCCCAATATGGCATCGTCAGTAGTTCTAAAAGGCCTTATTTCAACGTTACGGCCAAAGTTAAAGTATTCATCATCTGTCAAATTGTCCGGTGGTATATCCTCTTCACGTCTGCCGGGCGTATTCTGCCATATCAGTTCCAGTGAGATATAAGACTCTGCAGAGTCAATGAATGTACATTCACATTCCTGCTGAAAGTCCTCAAGCGTAGAGTTACGGAAAATTGATTTCAGGGTATCTGTTCCAAAACGCTCAACACGTTCTTCCGTAGTCATTTCCTTCGCTTCTTTCACCGCCCCAGGTACGTCAACACAAAGAGCCTGAGCATACCACCACGGAACGTTATAGCGTTCATAGTCCGGAAAATCATCAGGACGTGTACAGATTTCGTAAAACTTGCCGATTGTTCCAAGTGGCGTAGAACCTACTTCGATACATCCACCGCGCATTATAACAAACAAAGCTGCCGTGTATATCTGATTAGACACTTTCGGCAGATAGATAGCGTATTCATCGAGGCTTATATCCCCACCCTTACCGCGCGGTGGTCTACATGGCATTGATATCAGGCGCGAAGTCGTTTTGCCGTTTGTATCCAAGAACTCAAGTTCTGTAGCATTACTGTGTACTAACGGCTTTTTATACTGCTTTGGTATTGAATCGTAGAATTCCCTTGCATACCTGATTTTTTCTACGGCATCTGACTCATTGTATGATACGAACTGTTTTACGTACTTACTTCTGTCAGAATCCTGACTTTTGGCTATACCTTTAAGACCTGTTGCGAATGAGAATCCAGTACGCCTACTTTTTAGAATGCATGAATATCTAGCCTTACTCTTTATAAATGCATCCTGCCAGAAGTCCAGCCGTATATCTTTCATATCGAACTGCACAAAGGCGTAGATGTAATTCAGTCTTTCTTCAGCAGTCCACATAATAGTTAATCTTCTTCTGGTATTTCCGCTTTGCTAACGGTCACACAATCTGCCTGTTCCGCAAGTTCCTGATTACCGGCAATAATAGTTGTCTGTACTGTCATTTTGCCTTTGATTATTTCAGCAGTGGTCTGTACGTTGTATCCATCAGATCCGGCGGAGTCAGCAAGCCGCTGCTTTTCATCCATCTTGAGAATGTCATCCTGAGCCTTTGATTTACTGGCCAAAACGAAAACAGGCTTACCGACACCGCCCTTAAAATCTATATTTTCTATTACAGCTACGGCCAAATCGTCAGGAATATCTTCAAGATTTTTAATCTGCGATGTAGTAAATGAGCCTTTTTCAGTATCAATTTCAACAGATTCAAACAAATCCTTTGGATTGTAGGTAGCCTGAATGACTTTCATGCGTCTAACTGCATCAGCTGCAGTAGAAATCTCTGATTTTATTTGGTTTTCTTCATAATTTTTAATAAAAACGTCAATTTCTGGGTTATTTCTTCTAAAAGAAAGCGCATTTTGTGCATAATCTTGCGATTTTTTGAACTTTTTACCACATTTTCTGTAGGATTCTGCAGCATTATGAAATGATGGAGCATTATTAAGAGTGTAGTAGTAACAGAATAATCTACACAGAGGTTTCTTAACGTCCCCCCAATCAATAGATCCGTCATTTATATCTACTTTGAAAAATTTACCCGTTTTCGGATTTACTTCATACAGTTCAGCGATAAGTTTTTCATGAGTGTATTCGTTATTTGTTATCTTCGGCATTTAGTATACCCCGGCATTCGTGCAGACTGTACGCCATGATTCTATGGCCGCTTTGCGTTATTACGGTTTTCAGTTCAGGATCGCATACTGCCTGTTCTGTTGGCGATACTGCTTTATAGATTATTTCCTGTTTGCATTTTGGACAGAAAAACATATACGCCCCCGATTCAGGACAGCCCCATAAGACGCTTAAGGTCATCGCCTTTGAAAGTTCTTGAGTAGGCATATCCGTCAATTCTTCCATCATTAATACGGAAAATAAAAGTTCCGTTAAATGATGTCTTAAAGCATGGGGACAGCAAAGACATAAGTTTTTCATTATTGATTAATTCATCTGTATACAAAACAGAATCGTATGAGTTTGCTTCTCCCACTGAAACTATTGAACCACGTTCAATACCAAACTTTACAGCCCCATAAAAAGAATCATTGCATCTTTCTTCCAGGAACTTAACAACGAACTTCATGCGGTCGTTCATCTTTTTAACCTGTTTGGCTTAGCCGGGTCAGCAGATAAGCAATAATTAGGTTCTTTCTTCTTCTTGTATTATATCAAATTATGGGTATTTATTCCAAAAACTATGTTTCCAGGATTTCAATACCCCATTGATCAAGCATCATCTTTCTTTTCAGCTTGTACTCTTTTGTACGGTAGCCCTTTACATCTTCCACAATGTAACGGCCATCTTTTGTCGTGTATGTAAAATCTGCAATGTACTCAACGGCTTTTTCTGTCTTGCCGTTAGTGAGTTTATATGACGGTATAAGGCAGAAGGAAACCTGTCTTTTAAGAGCTTTAATATCGCCATTCTTTTCCATGAGCTTAAGTTCAAAATAACGGTTATATTCCTTAACTGAGTCAAACTTAATACCATTCCACTCTATTTTGGTATTGTGATATTTATTCACATCCACGCCCGCAAAAAAGGTTAACTTTAGCTTGATATGGCAGAATCAGGAGTTGAACCTGATGCATAGAAGGGTAATAGCGGATATTGGGAAACAGTTTGCAGTCCCACGACTTCTGCCAAGACGGATGCCAACGACACCCAATCTTACTTACTTATAAACAACCACTACGCCATTCATTTCTACAGCGTATTGATAAAATACCCCACCATAAGGTGAGAAAGCCATGTGTAGGACTCGAACCCACAACCTAATGCTTACAATGCACTTGCTCTACCATTGAGCTAACATGGCAAATGTGCTACCTGGAGAAAATGGTTCATCGATACACTTGTTTCGATTTTTTTTCGGTAGCACAAATATATGGGACATCTTGGATTTGAACCAAGGACAAACGGATTATGAGTCCGCTGCTACTAACCGCTGAGCTAATATCCCTATGATCTTTCAAACGTGTTCGTTAATTGCCTTATAACGCCCACACCTGCAAGTTACTGATTCACCTTTTTTCAGTGCAGCATAACTGTCACGAAAATCCCTGCACATACACTGCGTAGTAGTATCTTTATTAACTAAACATGGGCAAAACCCATCATTTGCTTCAACTGCAGCTTTGATTTTTCCATCTTTATCAATATCAATAATTTTCATTTTGCCAAATCCCTCCAATGCTGGCACATACCGCACGGTTTTTCTTCATAACAGATATTCCCACGGTATACACACTGTGGAATACAACACTGCTCCAAAGCAACCAACATAGGGCATCCAGATAATCTCATTTCATCCAGAACAGCCATTACCCACAATTTGGTATCAACAGCCGCTCTATTGCATAATCTCTGCCGGCACATCTGCATCCATGAAAGCGGATTCCATACAGAAGAAAAAATAACCGTTGTCTTATCAAGCGGTTTTCTCTCTTCGCCATCATTCCAATCTGGTCTGCTGCTCTGCACCTGAAAACGCGGAAGTCCTTTGGTAGTACGCACAATGTGACTTGCAACATCACCGCGGCATGAATCATCAACTACACGAAATTGAAGACATTCAATCGTAGAATGTTCTGCCAGGAACTTTGATTTGAAAAATGCAACTTCATCATCAAAAGAAACTTTTTTACCTTTTATTGCCCTTTTTCCAATAGTTACACAATTAACATCTCTGAGTACGTAATATGGATTGTTTGTCAGTACTTCAACAGTCATTCTTCATCCTCTTCATCTTTTTCATCTTCCTGATAAGGACATCCATCCCAATTCCAACAAACAAATTCATCTGATTCTGATTTTCCGCCAGGAACTACACGATAGAAAGAACATCCACTGCACATTATTATTTCCCCGATGAATAATACTATATAACAATATCTGTTATATTACAATCATTTTATACGCTTTTTCGTACTCTATCCTAAAACTCCGTATACTGTTACACCATCCTTAATGTCTTCGTATATTGGGATTTTATTCGTCAATGTTATGATTGCGTTATTGACTTCAGAGTACGTGTGTCCTGTTGCGCGAACAATATCTCTTAACGCTACAAGCTGATTAGTTGAAATGATATTTTTAACATCATCCTCAACCGACATTTTCAGTTTCTCCGGCAATTATTTTTCCACATACCGCGCAAACCTGGGCGAGTTCTTTTATCGCAGCCCTGGCATTCTTAATATTGTATGCAGCGCATTTAGGATTAGGCGATAACTTGCGTACTTCTTCAATGGATTCAATTATTTCTTCATAAAGGACATCGTGAGCTTCATTTTCATCTGCGTATGTCTTTCCATACTGTTTAACAGCCTGTTTGTATTCGGCTTCAATCAATTTATCAACAATCTTTTCACTTTCAACTGCGAACATTTTTTACTCCTACTACCATTCCATAGCATTAATATTAAGTAATACAAGCGGATCAAGAAGAATCTCAAAGTGAAGATGTTCTCCTGTACTTATGCCGGTATTACCAGTATTTCCGATATATTGCCCCTTACTGACTTCCATTCCTTCCCGAACAACAGTAGAGTCGAGATGTGCGTAAAGAGTATAAAATCCCTCAGCATGCTTAATAACGATGCAGACGCCATAAGTAGGATGGCCGCCATAACATGCCGGATAATGTGTTATAACAACGCCATCAGCCGCAGCATACACAGGTGCGTTATGCACCATCGGTGCTATATCTACACCCTTGTGTATTACATCCCATGAGTTTACTTCACCGATCTTAAGCATTCCCCTGTCACTCAACTCGCTTGTTACCACATATGAACAACGAAGAGGAAAATCAAACTCCAATGCACTGGCAGTAAACGAAACCATCGTGATTAACGAAATAAATGTCAAAATCTTTTTATTCATAGAATATCCATCCTATAAGTGTAAGTATTGTTAACAGCAAAAGTGATATACGGCACATCCACTTGAAAATACCGATACAAAAATGCAAAACCTTTGAATTTTCATCTAAGTTCTTGTAAAGAAATGATGCCAATGCAAAGAAAATAAGCGATAATGATAAAAACAAAAGGAATACTTTTTCTAACAAATCCATATATATTCACTCATTATTATTTCTATCTTCATTACCAGGCACTAAATACCATGGTCTGAACGAACTCGTAATAGCAACTGATATTTTATCTACAAGATATACACGATCCTGAAATGATGTTTCTGCCCCACCAGGTCCCTCATACAGATTGATGCATACAGGTAAAATTGTTTCATTCATTTCTTTGAATCCAAAAAACCGACTCTAATTGCGTCATTCCAAGGTCTTATACCTTGAATATTCAGCTGGCTGAACATGGCACACATAACATTAACAACTATCGAATTTCCTGCTTGACGATACATCTGAGTGGCACTGTTTACTTCTGCCATCTTGTCTATATCTTCTTCTGCTACATCCATCAGCCGCAAACACTCACGTTCTGTAAGCTTTCTGATTTTGTATTCCATAACTGCCATATCCTCCAAACCGTCACCATTTCCTTTTACAACCGGCAGAATTGCCGTCTTAAAACCCTCAGGTCTTGTAGTTATCGTAGGACATATCCCTGTTTTATTTACTTTCTTGTTAAACGCATCCACTGTATCACCTACTTCACAGTCGTTTTCTCTTAAAGTTTCCAACGCCCGCTCAAAAAACCTTCGTTTCTCAATCCTGTAGATCTCTCCTCCGCCACAGGTTAATGTTGGTGAAATCATCCCCCCCCCCTGAACTCTACCGCGCCTTAATTCACTTGTAGGGTAAGACAAATCAGCTACACCTCCTGATTCCATTTCTATGTAGCCTGTCTTAGTTGCCTGTTTTATCCTTACAATCTCTTTTTCCATAACAAACTAAAAACTTTGGTATACCACCAGAACCTGTTGTAATCGTATGGGAACAGCCATATACGCTATAAACTCTGTTAGCACTCTCAAAAGTACCGTCTGAGTTATCCATTTCACCTACGATTTGGCAACTCTGGTGTTTCTGTTCACCGCCTATCAGAATCATCACAACACCTTACAACAAACATAACTGCAGGCGCTTTAACGCCAATAGTAGCGCACAACGTAGGTGATACCCCCCCCAGGGAATATAGACGCAATTGCTTTGATGTTTCCCCGTTCCTTTGTCTATGTATCCAGCTAAAATAACTTGTTTATCATCGTTCATTTTCAGATACCACAATCACCATATTGTCACCGTTACTAGATATTCCTTTGAAATACCTTGCCGTTATTGTTGCTGCACAACACTGATCTGTTATCTTTGCCTTATGGTGAGATGCATCAGTTAAGTGACCAGATCCATCACTTTTCATCAGTATTGCGTGAATAAGTTTCTTCATGATGAAGCCTTTGAATCCGATTCCAAAACACCTGTATCAACCAAAGAAGCAAGCAGTTTCTCAGCCTTTTCACTTGTTATGAAGTACTTTTTGTCTACTTCTTCGTCAAGATAATCAATGACACACTTATTAAGTTCTATTGGTTTTGGAAATTCGTAATAAACATCGTCAAGAAATGAAAACATGAAAGCACGTTCGCGATTTTGAGCTACTCCGTAATCTTTCGCATTAAGAATCTGCAAGAATGAGTGATAACCGATTGATTCAAGGAAACGAACCCAATTATTGAAATCGTCAATATTCTTTTCGCCGCATACCTGAGGGACGTTTTCCATGAATAGTACTTGTGGCTTATCCATGCCGGAAGTATGTAATTCAGAAAGAATGCGCTCTACTTCCCAGAGTAACCCACTACGAGTTCCTGACCCCTTTTTCATACCGGCTTGTTTCCCGGCCAGGCTCAAATCAGTACAGTTATGAACAATTACACCGTTTGCAGTGAAAGAATGAGATTCTTCTACTTCAATATCAAAAACATCTTCTATTTTTTCAGTTTTTGAAACTTCTCTTACAGGACACCAAATAAAACCATCTTCATAAAATGCTTTATCTTGCTTTCTTTTTTCTTTCTTCCAAACAAGTTCGTATCCTGATTTCTGATTACAAATACGTCCTTCTATTTCAACAATAGGCCTTCTTTTATTCAAATAGATTTTGTATGGAGTCTTATATACTTTTGCTACAAGCTGAGCTGTTCCATAAATCAGGTTTTTACTAATACTTGATACTTTGTGCAAACCGTCTTTTCTGATCCAACCATCAGCACTAACATACCCGTCAATAAAACTTTCAAGATATGGTACAGGCATATCAAACATAAAATTAGGTATATGCTTGTTTTCAGCACCATGGCCAAAACATTTAACGAACTCTGAGAGTTCTTTAATTGGTATATGGATTTTTTTTACGGTTTTTTCTGAAACAATAGAGTAATTGAATCCGCAATTTCTGACATGAACAAGAATTTCGGATTCTTCGTTGTTTGCACAACAGATAATAATTCCACCCTGTTGTCTTACCCATCCGTCACCTACATAACGACCCATTAACCACCAAAATGAATGATTTTTAACATCAATGCATTTTGATAATCTATCTGATCTGCCATCATTCCACTTGAATACAACGCCATCCCAATCAGGCATTTTTAAGTTTTGATTTATAGCTATTCCCAAATAGTGATTCTTTGTAAGTTCATCACATCTTACCCATTCAGGTTCTGAAAAATGTCTTTCCGCACCCCTTTTACCATTCTGATATACAGGGTACTTTCTATACATTTTCCTTACATAAAACGGATGATTTTCTGTACAATTAATTTCAGGAGACGCCATAGACTTAACAGTCCAAATCTGTTTAGTACCAGTTTTTTTTGCTGCAATTATTTTATGATAAGCACCATCATGAGAAATAACAGATTCGCCTTCACAAACATCTTTAATCTGTTTAAGTCCATTATCTGTTAAAACAAGAGTTTCCCCTGTAAAACATGGAAAACTGTATGTAAGCATATAGCAAAACTTGTCAGTGTCTGTGATTTTTAAGTCAGAACCGTGAATATTTCGTACATCGGAAGTCTCAAAATTAGTACCATGTACTGCGTTGTAAGACTTCACAGCATACTTATCCCATTCACATACGAAATGGTGTTCAAACTTTGCACCTAACCGTTTAAGAGCCATCTCAGGTGACCCATAGCCGGCAAATAACGAAATCATGCGGATTGGTTTGTCAATTCTGACATCTACCGAAGAATCAAATAAACCTCTCATACATAACTCCAATAAAAACCGTTTGCAGAGTTTCTTTCACCACGACAAACCATTCCAATGTTTTTTGAATGAGTTATTCTCTGAGCTTCAGCAATTGAGTTATAAGTCTTTATTACGCTGAGAGTTCTAATATCAATTTGATTTACTTTTCTTTTTGGTCTACCAGCTCTTCCAGTTACATAATTTAATCCATTCTTATATGCATGAATTTGATTTTCACCATTAGTACACCATTCAAGATTTTCAACAGTATTGTTTTCCTTGTTGCAATCGATATGGTTTACCTGTGGTTTATTATCAGGATTAGGAATAAACGCATCTGCCACAAGACGATGAACTAAAAAACATTTATCACGAGAACCTTTTGATAGATAACAATGCAAATATCCTTTAGGCGTTTTTGATAATGTTATAAATTTTTCTTTTACCAAGAGTTTACCGGTATGATTATTCACGTATCTTGGTAAAGATTTTACTCTGCCTTTATTAGATACCTGATAACGCCCCTCGTACCCATTGATGTCTCTCCACTCTTCAGTAGTCATTAAACAACTCCCTTAATCTCTGTCCGCCAAGACTTAATTTATCAGCATTATACTACGCCTTTACGCATTAGCGTAGCATAAAGCAAAAAAAACAGTTATCCCGTTAAAATGGGATATCTTCGCTGAATGCCATTTCAGACTGCTGTGGTGGTTCAGGAGTCTGGTATCCTGAATTACTGACTGAACTTGCATTATTTGAGTAACCTGATCCTGAATTACCATCACGTTTCCCACCAACAAGCTGAATATTTTCAGCGATAATGACAACCTTACTACGTTTCTCTCCGTCTTTATCCCATGAACTTTGTTTCAGGTATCCCTGAACGACAATCTGCTGACCTTTAGTAAGATAAGGTTTAAGTGCTTCGGCCTGTTTACCCCAAAGTGTTACTTCAAAAAAACTTGCTTCATCTTCCCACTGCTCGCCTTTCTTAACCGAACGATTAACGGCAATACTCATATTTCCAACTGCATTGCCATTAGCCATATAACGCAGATCAACGTCTTTTGTCAGGCGTCCAATCACGGTTACACTGTTTAAGTCTGTCATTTTCAATTACCTCTCTTTTCACAAAACGTATAATTCTTTATCAGTCCCTCGGTATGAATCCCAGGTAAACTCAATCGCTCTACAATGGCCTTTAAGTCTGTCTACAACGGCATGGCCAAGAAACTTGTTGCCAAAGTCATTTTTGTTGATGTTAGTTGTCATAACAAAACTCTTGCCGTTAGCCGTCATTTTCTGCACAAGGTCAAAATACTGATACTGTGCGTATTCGTGGTAAAACTCCTGCCCGACATCATCAAAGACAATCACGTCTTTTTTCAGAAGACTGCGTTTTACATCGTCAACTGTCTCTCTGACTCCGTATCCTTCAGCGGTCTTGATACGTGTCATTAAGTCATTACTCAGGTAATGACAGCCTGATTTTCCGCGCAAGATAAGGTTACGCAGAATTGCATCAGCAAGAGCCGTTTTACCAGTTCCAGGGTTTCCTACTAGCCACAAAACACGCTGTTTACCGGCTTCAACTTCATCAAGAAAATCCGTAATTACTTTCTGTTGCTCAGGTCTCAGAGACGGTAAAAGGTCTTTGAGTGATACATTGTGGTATTTAAGGTCAACGCCACACTGTTTATACATTTCGCTACGCTCTTTCAGGTACCGTTTCCTTGATTCTTCAGCAATTTCGCGGTCTCTTTCCTGTGCCTCTTCATTGCTGATTACTGTTGCATCAAAAAGCGAAACCATTGACGCAACAAAGGCTTTTTTGTCCTCTTCCTGTTTCGTTTTCTCAGCTTCTGCTTTTTCTTCGTCTGTCAAAATGGCAACTCTCCTTCGCGCTGATCAAGTCCTAATTGGTGTATCATCGAGCCATGCTTGGGTGTGTTTGACTTGTTTTCGTATTGCTTGATGTCAAAGTTTCCGGGAATAAACTTCAGAATGTTCTTGCTCTTACAAAGGCTCAGGAAATCCTGTCGCGATTTCCACCACGTATCCGGCATATTGCATACTTGAGCATAGTTTTTTACCGCCTGAATGACTTCATCGCTACGTAAATGCAATTCATGAATGTACGGCAATGCCTGATAAAACTCTCTTTGCATGAAAATCAGTGAATTGCCATTACTACACGGTAAACCAGATTCTTGTAAGATTTTAAATACAGTCTTTGAGTAATTATTCCTGAATGGATTATCAGGATTTTCTTGTAAATCAAGATTAACAGTCACACACGCGGTTTCTTCTGGCTGATTTTCGCTTTCATCGCCTATAGGATATGATATACCTAGTGATTTCGTTGTGTGTGTATTTTCATAGCCTTTTAAATTTTCATGATCAGAAGATATATCATAATCTGATTCTATATCTTTATCTAATTCTATATCTTTATCTATGCCACTAAACGCCACTACACCGCCACCGGTTTTAGTGGTTTTGCCACTAAACGCCACCGTATCGCCACAAGAAGACACATTATTTTCGTTTTTTCTTGCAATATAGGCAGCTTTTGCATCGTCAACAATTTTACGCATATCCTTGTTAATGACGTTGTAATCCAGACGCCAAAGAATTTTAGGGATATAAATTGTTGATTCTGCATCACCCTCCATCAGGTCAAGAGAAATACAAGTTTCGAGAATATTAGCAACTTCCACTTCATCAATATCAGTATCATAACTTATTGATGCAGCAGCGTATGGGAGAGAACATGACACATCCTTAGCACTTACATTCTCCATTACAAGTATCAGGGAATGAAGATAAACAAAGTAGCCATTACCGCCATGCTTTTTCTTCAGAATCTTTATTTTTGGATCACTCTGAATGTCTGTATCAATCTTAATAAATTGCATTGTTACCACTCTACCAATCACTGCACATCGAGTGTCAAAAACTCGCATTTGTTGTAATTGATTCCCATGTCCGCCATTTGTTTTTTAAGTTTATCAGCCTGCTCAGGTGTCACAGCAATAGTAATACCTGACAGACATTCAATATTAAGATTATTAACAATCCGTTTTATTTTATCAATTTTATCTGACTGTCCGATGATATTCAGACTATATTTCTTGACTATTGTCGTATATTTTATATCTTTTACTGCTTCAACAGGAGTTTCTTCTTTAACCTCTGGTTCATCTTTTTTCTGTGGCTGCTCTTCCTTTCTCCTGTGTTCTTCCCTGAAATTACGCATCATCATTGTGCGGTTAAAATCAAGAGTTTCGAGATAATATGCCTTGTCTACCTCAACGTCATCCTTATTTTCAAGGTCTTCAAGACGAACAAGATTTAATTCAATCTGATGGAGAAGATTCTTCATCTGACAACTGATGTCATCAATTTTTGCAGTTTTATTCAGCCATTTAGGATTCAGGATTTTATCAAACGCTACGTAGTCACATTTGCTTTCCCACAGTTTTTTCAACTCATACTTTCTGAGTTCTTTTTCTTCCAGTTCTTTGGCCTTAACGATACGGTCAAGACGGTTTGATGCATCGTTAATCAGGTTTGTAGTCTGCTTTACAACATCCTTGAACTCATTGAAAGGTTTCATGAATTCACGTTCAAGGTTTAGGCGTTCTGAATTGAGTTTATCGGCTGCCTTGTTAAGTTCTGCACGTGCTTTTTTTGCATCATCAATATTGCCGGTGTAGTTTTCCGGTGAATAATCTGAAAGGCGTTCTTTTACCCAGTTCTGGATTTCAAGTGCATTGGTTACAAGAGATCCGATGGTCTTTTCTTTTACGATTAAAGTTAATTCTTTAGTTTCAATGTCTTTATCTGCCATAATGTTAATTCCCCTTAAAATCAGCCCATAGCGCGACTTGCAAGTGATGCAGCGTCAAATGTGTCTACTTCGTCAAAGTCATTCGGTATAGAGCCGTTTTTGCCTTTCTGAAAGGCTTTTTTTACTCTTCCGCGTAAATGCGGATACTTATCCAGAAAGTCTGCCCACCCATGCGCATGGAAATAGGTATGTTCGTCTCTTGTTAATGCAAGGATATTCCACGCACAATCTGCATACTGTGGATAAGCACCGCGCGAAAGTATGTGATGAAAATCAGCCGGTGTATTGCCTGATGCTTCCGAATAAACAACACGTTTCCTCATTTCTTCTATGGTTCTTGTGTCGTTTATATCCTGATCCTGATTACCGCGCCAGATTTCCCAATCGTACAAAACGGATCTTACTGTGGCTTGCAAGTCCTGCGTTAATTGGCATTCGGTTGCAAGGTGATACAGTAAGCCGTCAATGAAGTTTGCGGCCTGCAGTGTGTTTGCTACAGATATACGCACCGGTATCAGTGTATCGTTGTAAGGATTAACCACTTTATCAGCGTACAATTCCAATAGGTATTCGTATAAGAAATATTTTTCTTCGTCTGTCGGCATATGGTTATTCTCTGAATAAAAAATAACCTCTACCAGTTTCCACACTGCATTAAGCTGCTTGAAACTTCTCTTCTGAAACTCTGCATCCAGTTCGACTCTCAGAAGAATTTCTTTACCGCTTCTTTCTTCTCTTGCCTGTTTACTCGCAAACATTTTCCATACGGCTTTCATGTCTTTATCATCCGTACATCTGAGAATTATCTGATTTTTCAACAGAAGACCATGGAAAAAAGCGGTTACTTTCATAACTTAAAACAACTCCTGAGCACTCTGTGCAGCTTCGTGATACATCTCAGCCTGTTCATTAAAAGCTGCATCCATTTCTGCCTGAGTTGGTACGCTTTCAGTTGTCAAATTTTCCTTTACAACTGAATCAGGTGCTTTTTCCGGTTCTGATGCTACGGAGAAATCAACATCAATCACATCTTTATCAAGAAATACCTTGCCGTTATCTGTAATCACGTTGGTTTTAACAATCGATGAATCAGAAGAGATTGCTTCAGCAACTTCAACAACCTTTGGGGCATATTTAAGAACCTTTTTCAGCAGTGTTTTCTTTGCCATTTCTTCCGGGGCTGTAGTCCATGGTGAAGTCCAACCCTTCTGAACTGCCATTGAATAGTGTTTAGCGTATTCCATGATGGCAGCCCAGGACATAACATCGAAAGACTTTGCACCGTTAATAAGTTCGTAGTATGCGTAGACATAGATAGGTTTAGTGCTCTGTTCCTTCGGACGGTGAATCAGGTTTTCATTGATACCGTATTCATAGGTAAAATCATCGCCTTCATAAACAATGCGAGCCTGAATTGTCTTGTACTGCTTTGTACGGTAACAAAGGTCAATAAGTCCCTGATAACCAAGCTGGAACTCACACTCCAGTGTTTTTGTCTTGCTGTTGTAAAATGGCAGTAAGTATGACTGTCCCAGTGGTGTATTGCATTCAAGCCCAAGCTGAGCTGCAGTAAGCAATGCCCCCATAAAACTGTTCTGTGAACATTCTGCAAGTTTAGGATTTTTGCTGATTGCAGTCATTGCAATGCGGCACATACGCTCCCCTGTAATGGTCTGCGGCAAGGCTGTCTTGATCTGGTCTGACATCTTCATAATAAAGTTGCGCATACTGTTTGCCGGATTGTTTACTGCCGGGGCGTTAGTGTTGTTCATTTTCTGAAGTGAATCTGATCCGTTAGCTTTCATAAAAGTGATACTCCCTTTAACTGTAATTTTGTTGCTAATTCTCTTGTGGCCTTAATATCAGCCAAGGCGTTATGAGCGTTTGAAAGGTCAATGTTAAAAGCCTTACACAACGTTCCCGATTTTCTGTTTTCCAGATACGGAACTACACGCATCTGACCGCCCTTTTTAACCTGTTCAAAGACACACACACGCTGACTGAAATAGTCATCCATGTTATACCCGTGTCTTTCCATCATTGCCTTTGTGTGATCCCAGTCAAACTGGCTGTTATATCCCACAAAAATCAGTTTTTCACCGGTACGGCCTTTTGAGTCAGGACGTTTCATGCATGAGCGGAAAAAGGTATCAAGGATTTCTGCCCCATCTTTTTCCGGCATGAAATGCATGATTTCATCTTCTGATACACCATGAATTTTCCCGGCTTCTTCGTGATATACAATGGTTTCACTTAATGGGTTAAAGTAATAATCCCTTTCAGCTTCGACTTTACCGTCAATTACAATGATTGCGGCAAACTCAAAAATCCCTGAATCAGACGTATCAATGCCCGTTGTTTCCGTATCAACACAAAGAAACCGCATCATATTCCCCCAGTTTTGCAACTTCTTCCGGTGTTGAATAAGCACTATTCCATGCCAAAATAGCCTTACTCTTATCTTCGTGACACCCTGTGCTGCAGCCGCAATCTTTGCACTGTACAAAATTCACAAAATGTAACAGTGGTTCATATGGCTTTCGAGAACAAAGACGCTCAAATACACTTATATTTTCACTGCCACATTGCCAGCATGACAGGATTCCTTTTTTCGCTTCGTAACGTTTCATACGGCCGCCTTTGGTTTACTGATACGCATTACCTTTGACAATGTTTCCTTGCAGTAATCATCGTAAATACCGGCTTTTTTCATTTCGTTGGTATCTACTGACTTTCTGGTCTGCTGATTGTAGGTAACTTTCCAACCGCCACAATAAGCAGTCACTTTTTCAGAATCTTCTGCACCATCAGAAAGTGAATACATTTTCAAAAGAATCTGACTTTTCAGAGCTTCGCTTTTTGCTTCAAGTTCCTTGATCTGTGCTTCAATTTCTTCTCTTTCTTCAAAGAGATATGAGTATTCATCAGGAATCTCAATTTCTTCTGCCATAGGCAACTGTTTAACGGCATCACTTTCCTGGGCTGTTCCTGTTGGCGCAGGTGCAGTGTCGGTAAGGACGTAGTTTTCCCAGAAATCGGTTTCTTTGTTTACCATTTCAGAAATAAATGCTTCATCACGTAAAATTGGGTAATGTTTCAGTTCCGGTTTGCCGTTAATATGAGCGGTGAGAATAAACCAATTTAAGCCGGTCACTTGCATATAATGCTGAACTTGTGCATAATATTGGTCAGGCACATCGCCTTCATCTGTAAACCCCTCTCCGCTGCTTTCCTTAATCTCATGTCCGCCAAGACCGATTAAAGTTACTCCGGAGAGTTTTTTTTCTTCTTCAAAGTAAATCAGTCCATCAAGATTAGCGTTCATGAAATCGTGCTCACGGCTTTTGAACATTCCGGGAACTTCTTCAATTACGCATCCCAAATCTTCTTTTGACCATTCCCGGATAACTGGCTCCATTCGGTGGCCATACTCAGTGAATGCATTACCTTCAAACTTAGATAAATCCTTTTTTGCAAGGTACACGCTTAAAGGCGTTGCCCACTTACTGAGTCCACATACTGCACCGGCATCACTTCCACCGATACCGGTTGTACGTGTAGCAAGCCAAAATTCAGGATTTTCATCCTGATTACATGGGATAAGTTCACACTTGCCCATATCCAATACCATCTGATACAACTCTTGCATTCTTATTTCTCCTTCTTTTCGTTGCTCAGTTTTTTGCCACAGATAAGGCGCAATTCTGCAGCCTGATCAGTTCCATATTCTTCAGAGAACTTTTCAGTTCCCATCTTTTCAATTTTTCTGTCGATTTTTTCCCAGTTTGTTGTTTTCATTCCTTTACCCTTAGTTGCTGCTTTCATTCTGTCCGCCAAGACCGTTTTCAACTTTTTCAATGAAGATTTCTATTGCGATTGACTGAAGAATTTCCATCTGTCCTTCTAATTCGATGTAATCAAGAACATCCATTTCACGGTTCTTTGCTCGTTTTCTTACATCAATTCCGGTTCTGTACGAATACTGCCGATAAAGTTCGTTCCATGCGTTTGAGTATGTATCACCGGTACGTGCTACATATTCCCTAATAATCATGCTGATATGTTTGCGTGGAGTAATCTGTGGAGCTGGTAAACAGATTCCAGGTTTCTGCATAATCTGGTTTTCAATTGCAGTAATGCGTTTTGAATTATCCTGAACGGCAAGAGCGATAGCAGAAAATGTTTCAGCTACTTTTGCCATCATTACCTCAACTGGTGTAGTGTTTGATGGTAAAACTGCCATTGATTCAGTTCCTGACAAACCGCTTTTTCTTGCGTTTTCCATTACGGTTAAAACAACGTCATAACCAAGTGATGAATAACGCAAAATACATTCGACTTCATCAATATTGTAATCAACAACTCTTCCATGACCGGCTGCCGACATTTTGTCGGCAACTGAGGACATTTTTGCAGAAGCTTTTTTTATCCACCGCTGAACAGTTCTTTCTGAACATCCACAAAATATTGAGATTTCTTTTACTGTCATAGTTTTTTCTACTGCTACTTCGTTCATGTTCATACCTCCCTGTATGAAAATAAAAAGCCCTTAAATAGAGGGATAACCGGTCAAGGTTCTTGTGCTCTGAAGTAAACACAATACTCCCCCTGTTTAAGGGTTCTTCGTTGTACTTCAGATTCTGTTCATCGGGTGACTAGGCCGGTGATTCAGTTAATTAACTGATAATTAAACTTTATATGTTACTTAACAGATTGTCAATAAAAATCTGTTAAGTAAATGAATAATTTGCCGATATAGTCACCGTGAATGAGACTGGATTCTGGAACAACGTAAAAACCCTTACTAAGGGCAAAAATCAAAACCTGAAATGGCTAGCTGATGCTATTCAGGTTCCATACAATACGCTTACGAACTGGAGCACCAGGGATATACTTCCGAATGCTGTTCAGTCCGTAGCCATTGCCAAGGCGTTAGGCACTACCGTAGAGTATCTTGTTACCGGTGAAGATATTCCACCTGAAACAATGGAATCTCACAAAGATGCAGTAAAACAGATCCTTGATAGTGTTAAAGTGTTAGCTGATTTTTATAACGTATAGATTCTGTTTCGCCCCCTTAATCTCTATGTCCGCCAAGACACTATACCTTAATCTATAAGGTTACCCCGGTTTATTCCATTCGACTTCCAGTGTTTCATACTTCTGCTAACTCCCAATTATTAGGTGACGTCTGCAACTTACATCCGTTATATCCTCTGCTGCAGAAAACGCATTTTTTACAATTCCCATTTTCATTGCTTATTTCTATGCAGTAGTTTTTTATAGTTTCCATTGCTCCGATAATGGTTTCCTTTTCTTTCCTGCCTGCTTCAAGTCCTGCAAGGAAAGAACTATATCTTGCTTTATATCTTTCGCAGGTTTTCCGTGTATCGCATTTGTTTCCTGTGCAGTTTCTTGCACAATACAATAATGCGTATTCATTTGCATTTTCCTTGTCTGTCATTCAATTACCTCTGCAAAAAGTTCGACGAGCTTTTTTAACTCATGGAATGGTAGAACTTTATCTTTACACACATCCAATGCTTTAAAGATTTCCTTGCCGTTTTCCTCAACGATAATAAATCCTTTATCCCATGTATAAGTTCTTCCATCTTCTGTTCTAGTCATAACTAACCCTCAAACTTTGGAAGTTCACACCAATAAAGTACATCTTCGGTGGAATGTTCACATTCGTAACCTTTGCTTCTTTCAACAAAAAGTTTTACATCATCATCCATAAAAGATTTTTTATAAAACCCTAAGCAATAATGGTTTATGTATCTCTCGATATCTTTATAATATTCATGCACATAAAAAATAATCTGCTCATTCTCTGCGCACTTTGGTAGATCATTTGGGGCTTCCTTTAAGTCGTGCCATTCTGGCTTGCCCTCTGCCAGTCTCAAATAATCCTTGTAACTTTTCCGATATGATTCACATCTATCTTCTATAGCAGATTCGAGACAATTTCCACAGCTAATGCAATTTATACAATGTTTTTTATGCGCATACATTTCTGCATCGGCTTCTTCTTGTGTTACAGTCCATTCTTCTATAACCGCTTTTTCTTTACCTGTCATTCATTGCTCCAAAATCCATACAACGATTATTACGATTGCTATTATCAAAAATGAAATCCATGAAGGACTTAAAACAGCTAACCAACTCCAGTTAATAAGTTTGCAAAGTTTTAAGACTATAAAAATAATCTGCAAAACTTCAAGAATACCTAAACCTGTTTTTTTATTCTTATTTCTCATCTGTCACCTCTGTCATGTCTTTCTGTATAGTCATAAAGAATTACACCAATGAGCGTAAAACCACTGAACAGAATTAAGTTTGTGCTGTCTGAAAATAGACCAAACAGCATAGCTGTAACTTCACAAAGAACCGATATCAATGAATGTGTTTTCATTCTTCTGTCCCCCAATTTTTCCAGAACTCTTTCTGCTCTGCAGTTTGTCTTTTATGGTGTTCGCAATAGCCAACTCGCGATAGTATGCTCTGGTTGATGCCATCGTAATGTATGTCAGGGCAACCGCAAAACTTCCATTTTTCACCGCTGTATTTTTCCTGTGCATAACTTAACCAACCACAGGTATTGCAATTACTGTTTCTTTTCATTCTTCTACTTCCTTACCACAAGGCGAGCCGTCTTTGTACGTATATTTCTTAAACAAATCATCCATGCTACATGAAGCACATGCAGTCCAAACATGGAAGTCTCCAATAGCAGCAATCAAGTATTTTACGCACGTATGTATAAAACACTTCTTTTCATTGCTGTAATCCTGACGATAGTTTGCGCATAATGTACACTTACTGTAATTTTCACCCTTGTTATATTCTCTTTTCATTCGATCTCTCCAATTATGCTAATTACTTCCAAATAGATAGTATCCATGTCATTTTTAGGGCTAACTGCTTCAATTAGTTTTTTCTGAACTTCGCGTCTGCCGTCTTGCAATCCTTGATCATATGCATTCTCTACATCTACGAGCATAAACTTTCCGCCATTTGAAAAGTATCTACTCTGCATTTCACCATCTATAAAATTTGCCTTGCAAACTTCCCTATCAGTCATAATTAACTCCATTAATAAAAACCTGGCCTACCAACGGCAGACCAGTAATTAACAAAAACGACACTAATCACACTGATTAGTTAACAAACTTTGCCTTTTTTTCTCCTGGCTTAGGATTTTATATTTTCAACAGGAAACTCCTGTCTTTTCACAAAAAAATCCGGAAGGGGTGAAGCCTTCCGGCAAAGGTCTCTAGCGCCTTTGGTCAAGTATCCAACGGATTAACTTGACACGACTGCCGCACACCCAGTTACAGCCACTCCAGGTACGGTTCCGGTAGGTGGTCTGTCCTATGTCCAATACCAAACCATTAAAGGATGGATATTCAAGGAATCGAACCTTGCCAAGGTACCATTACAATATCCTTTTCACCGTCTTTCGCTTTGGCTTGATTTTCAAAGTGTGCCCCTTTGACGGCCGGCTAACGAGATTTTCAAAACGTATTAAACTAGGAGTCAGCTTTTACGATCTCAGCTGTAACGTCCTTTTCCTGGGTTTCTCCCAGATTTGTTTTATTTAGGTCAACGACCTTTTAACGGCATATACCGTTATATCCAATCTGTTACTCAGGGCATTTTTCAACAATCAATTCATAGGAGAAAGTCTCAATCCACTTAAGTACAATGAACTTTTCGCCCGGATATAACATTGAAAGCCTTTTTGCTTCAGCTTCTGCACTTGCAAGATTTTTATGCAGATATTTAGGTGCACCACCACCACTTCTGAAAACGTAGAACCCACTTCCGTTTGTCATTCGCTTACCACGTTTTTTGAAAGATAATTCGGTAATTCTTCGTCAGTGACATTGAGCCACTCTATAACAGTGTCCCTGTGCCATACCTTGCGGCCACCTACCTTTGCATCAGGGACGCCACCTTTTGGCTGAAGAGAATAATTACTTTTCAATGTGTTGAATGAACACCCACCTTTAAGAGCATGGCATTCGTTAATGTTGTACCATGTCTGTGTAAGGTCACTTTTAGTTGATACCTGATCAATACGATTCTTGATGTGTTCAAGATTGCGTAATACTTCGCCAATTTCTGGCAAATCTAAATTCATTTGCTGCCTTCCTTATATAATTACCAATGTCCGCCAAGACCATTTTTGTCTAAAAATATAAAGTTTTGTCTTTTTTTGTCGACAATAAAAGTATGAAAACTATGACTCCTGATGCATTCTGGAATAGGGTTAACACCTTACTCAGAGAGCGCAAAATTACTCAGACAGAATTGTCAATTGAATGCAATATGTCTGAAAGACGTATAAGAAATATGTCATCGTCAAAAAACCTACCGAATGTATTTGTAGCAATGAAGATGGCAGAAATACTTGATACATCTGTCGATTATCTTTGTACCGGACAAGACATTGACTCCGAATACAAAAGAAAATACGAACACCTAAAAGAACAATTATCGCAGATTCTATTCAGCGAATTGTCAAAATAGGTTCCGGATGCATTAACTGCTTACCTACTCAACTTAGATCCCTACTGTGGTATAGTAGTTTGGTGTAGATGACACTTCCGACAGTGCGAAATGACGCTTAGTTACGTTCCAAAATAGTCCGATTCATTTACTATTTGGATACATTGTGTATCAGAACCGATTAACGCATCCATTCGTTTTTATCTGTTCTGAATTTACTCTTAGATTATATTCAGTATACATAATTGTCAACAGTTTTTTTATATTTTCTGATAATTATGTATATATATAGGTGGTTATATATATGGTTACAAAGTTTTGGGAAATTGTGTTGGAAGAAATAAAGAGCCGTGGTATATCACGCAAAGAACTGGCTTCGGCAACTGGAATACCTTATAACACTATCGTTGGATATTCAGCAAAAAGCATTGACCCATCCCTTGAAAACGCTTTGAAAATTTCAGAGTATCTCGATCTGTCTGTAGAATATCTTTCAACAAATTCCGATTCAGGTTTACCAAAAGATATATATCTTATTGCCAAAAAATTGACAGATTTAACAATTGAACAGAGAGCGCCGCTTATTTTTATGGTAGATCAGCAAATCGAGTATTGGAAAAAAGTCTATATCGATGGGAATTCTCCCAAACTACCAGACAAATAGTATTTGTTCTCATATTTGTGGGCGATACTATTTTTATGAAAAGGTTACTCAATTCTTTGTATCGCTTGTTTATTTATTGTTGGTTGATGGGGATGCTTAAACCCACCTATAGAGAGTCTATATATACAGCTATTGATTCTTTTAAGAAATTGCAGAACGATCATTAACTGTGTATAATATGTTAAACAAATATCATAATTTGGTTTTTAGATGCAAATCAAAGCCGGATGCAGGAAATCTGTGTCCGGCTTTTTTTTCGTCCAGGCTTGGTGTTTATGAACTTAGATATGTCAACAATTCCTTTTTTCGGATGGGTAGTAATTCTTATTTTGGGGGCAATGCTTGTCTTGCTTATGTGCTGTCTTCTTTTCTTTTTGAATAAGATATCGAAAAATCACACAATTAAAACAAGTTTTTTTGAAGTTACCGCGAAAGAACAGCAAAAAGACCTTTTCATGGCAGAAGGAAAAGACCAGCTTGATAATCAATGTCAGATAGCAAAACAGATTCTGAAAGAAATCAGAGTAATGCTATATGAATGCATGGTCAGGAAATTTAACGTAACTGACAAGAAAAACATTGCCATTATAGAACTTATAACCTACAGAATTGTAGACAGGTTAAATTACGAAGTTAAAAACGACCTTACAAGAAATCACATTACAAAAAAGACCAATCAGGAACTTGAACAGTATACAAGAGCAAAAGCACGCGCCTATTACTCTCTTATTAAAGATCGCCTTTATATGTGCAATGCATATCTACAAGAATACGACCTTCCTGGAATTATGGAAGATATCAATCTGAATACAATTGAGACAATTTTCAAAGACATATATTACGCAGCAAGACGAATAGCGGGAGGAAAGAACGATGATTAACAACGTTGTAATTGCAGCATTGGCAACAGTAGGGCTTTTGGAATTCCTTAAGAACTTTTTCAAGCCTAAAAACAAAGTGTGGTATGCGGTACTCATGTTGCCGGTATCAATTCTTTGCTACTGTTGCACTGATTTACTGCCAGAAGCTGTCATTGGTTCCATCCTGACTATTGGCTGTGTTCAGCTTGGTTACCAAACTTTAGTACAGGGTTTTCAGACATTTATAACAAATATAACCGGGAAAAAAGATACTCCGGCTGAAGAACCAAAAGAACAGCCAGAAGGTGAAAAATGATAACGCATCTTCAAAGTTTCCTTGCTACTGCCGGATCTGAATCTTGCTACGCTCTTAATCTTATAGGCGTAGCAAGAGAATATGTAGAATCTTTTGGACTTGAGTTAATTGGCAACGAACTTGATTACCTGGAACATGGAACTGTACGCGGTTTCATTGATTTCAACTGGAAAGATTACAGTGACACAAAAACAGGATTTTACGTAAAAGACCCTTGCGGATTTCTTAAGATGATTACCGGTGTTGACTGGGTAGGCCGAAAAGAAGCACGTGATTACAAGCCAAAATCCGGTGATCATGTAATAAACTTCTGGGCAAAATCAGAAGATAACGGTGCAAAAGGAATAGGACACTTTAATCGTGACAATGCGGATCCATTGCAGAATTCCCAGACTGTTAAAAATGGTTTCATATTTTCTAAACGTGTCTTCAGGGTTATAAGCTAATGGATAAATTCAAATGTATAAAAAGGTATATTTTATTGTTTTTTGTATCGTTATTATTACCCTACTCATTACGATGTCAATCCTTACAGACAGACTTAACGATTCTCGAAGATTATCTGACAGATATAGAGAACAGCTTATACTCGCAGAATCAGCAAATAGAGAAATTGGAGCAAGACTTGAAAGCTGCAGAGAAATTGCAGCAAGTATCAGAGAAACAAATGAAAGAACTATCAGAACTGCAAGAGATGCAATCGAACTTATTGAAGAACTCAGAGTCAAAGTGCAAGATCTGGAAGACTGTATCAGTGATATCGATTGGGATCAATATTATCAGTATTGGGATGATTACTATTATGATTCTGGTGTAGACTCTCTATTCTGAATCTCAAATGCTGTAACAACTGCATCAACAATTTCCAACTGCTTTTTTTCGAGTTTATAGATTCTGTCTGAAATAGTAGGTTGTCTTTTAGCTGAACCATAAACAAGATACTCAATAGGCACGCCAAGCATATCTGCCATTAATAAAGCGTCATCAGCCCTGGGGATTGAGCCACGTGATTTCCAGGATGAAATTGTTGTCGGTGATAATCCCGTTTTTCTGCACAATTCTGTCTGTGTAATACCGTTTTTTGAAAGTAGAGTAAAAAGTCTATCTGAAAATGATTCCATATTAATAATATCGGTCACAATTCTGCTCTCCATAATACTATTTTGCGTATATCTTATTTGTTTTTTACGCATATTTACTATACACTATACATACCGATTATTCTAATCGGTGTATTTCTTCTTCACTGGTGTGGTATCGGTCAGGATGCCACACCTTTTTGGACATGATATAAATGAATGTATTTATCATAGGATCAGAAAACAAATCAAAGGACAGTAACTACATTTACCATTTCAAAAGAGCGGCTGATAAAATTACTTATATGGATTTCACTCCAATAAACCCTATTGAAGAGTGGCCTAAATATGTTAATCACATGGGGATTAAAGAACCTACACGATCTGACAGAATTAATTGGGAACGCAAAACAATAGTTAAGAGTGACTACATTTACATACTTGATACTTCTGAGACAGATCCAACAGCATTGAAGCTGATTGATTTTGCAAACAGCATGAATAAGAAAATTCTAAAAATAAAAATCAATCGTTAATATCAAAGACATTGTTTATCTTGTTTTTGTTTTTCTGCAAAGCCGGTAGTTTATCAAGAGCCGTAGAACGGTCATAATAATCTGTCATTGTTTCAGCCGTGTGCCCCATCATTGCGCGTAAATCATCGCCTGATATTTCAGACTTCATCATTGTATTGTAGGTAAACCGCAACGAATGTATAGACAGATTTCTTTCACGGTAATCAATTCCTAATTTTTGCAGTACCCACTGAAACCGTTCGTTAAGGTGTTCTTTCCGGATAGGCTTTCCGTCTTTCTCAAATACATATTCTGTCAGATTTTCGTATTTACCTTCTACTTCTTTCAACTTATCAAGCATTTTTACGGCAGTATCAGGTAGTATTGCTATACGCCATTTTTTGTTATCTGCCGTTGCTTTTTTAAGGTGATCCGTTCGCTCACCATCAGAAAAAGACGCATTTAGCAGTATGGTATCAGGTGATATAAATTGATTATATTGCAGTGCTCTGGCTTCACCAGACCGCATACCACTTGTTAAGATTGTATAAGTCATGACACATAAACAATAGGTTATATGCTGAGATTCTGTAGGATTCCTACGCCATAAACTTATACAGGCGTTAAAATCAGCCGGATATAAGGCTTTTATTTCATCGGTAGATAAAATACCCTTTTTTGATTTTTTAACGCGTTTGAAGCCTTCTATAGCGGGGATACGGTCTATTTTCTTCTGATTGTAGATTTCAGTATAGATTTCCTTTGTAATCTGCAGCATAGCATTACGCCAGGAATTAGACCTATCCCAGGATAACAGCCAATCTTCAATTTCCGGAACATCAAGAGTTTTTGGATTTCTGTCACCGTATTTTTCAAGAAAAACTTTCAAGTGATGTTCTTTCTGCTGCCGGGAATATTCTGTAATTGAGTATCCTTTAGCAGCTCTTTTTCTTAAATAGAACGAATCTTGATTAAACATTCCTGACACACAATCTGAGATTGTGCATAAACTTTGTGCATAAGAATCTATTGGGTCTGATGGTAACTTTGATATAAAATCTAAGGCTTCGTGTTTTGTGAGACACATTTTTCCTTTCGATCCACATGATTTACGAACCTGTTTCCCGTTTGAATCGTAGTACCAATAATAGTAAGCAGTGATTTTTTTACCGCCCTTAGTAACAGAGCGTTTGTAGATGTGATAAGTGTTGTCAGCCATGCTTAGCCATTCCTTTTTTTTGAGATTTTATGCACATTTTATGCACAATCCCAATTATCGATATGTATAACTAAGCATCAAAAAGTCCGTAAAGCCTTGATTTATAAGGCTTCGGAGAGTCGGGCAAGCGGGATTTGAACCCGCGACCTCCAAGTCCCGAACCGTTTCAGCTACCTAATAATCCATATCTAGTGCTATATGTATCGGCAGAAATGATAATTTCAACACTATTTTTTATTTAACAATATATAAGCATATGCACATTTATGCACAAAATTATGCACAAATATTTTTTTATATATTTTTGTTTTTGGGTTGACATAAACAAATATATGATGTATCTTTTTATTGTGGTTGAGAGCCACAAAGGAGATTAAAACACATGAAATACACAAGAGTTAATGATGAGTTTGGAATTGCAAAGTACATCTCTGAAAAATACGACATTGTGGTAGAGCGTGGAGCATTAAGCCATAACAGACCTACTGGATACAGCGTTTACGATAAAAGCGGAAAATGCGTTGAGCCATCGCTGATGACACTGAAAGAAGCAAAAGAATATATCGAGCGTGCGAGCAAGTAAGGAGATTAGATATGAACAAATACATTATTTCTTGTGACGTGAATCGCAATTCAGAAATCCCGCATTTCAACGGTTTTGTTATCTTACATACTACAGATAATGTAACTTACAGAAGAATCGGTAAATGGTACGGAAATATTGAAGATGCCTATGAAACAATTAAAGAATCTGAAGGCAATAACAGAGATTATACAATCACATACAACATTTAAGGATAGACTATGATTAACTCAATGGTATACGGAACAACACCTCAGGAAAGAGAAATTGTATTGGAACGCAATAGAGTGTCGGTAAATGACGAACAGAAACGCCTTGAAAAAGAAAAATCAATAAGACGTGAATATAAAAAAACATTGATTGATGATATACTTAGATTCAGTGGTTGTTGGTCAAGAGAACAGCTTGAGAAAAAAGACATCCGGACACTGGAAAGGATTTACGACTATTGTTAAATATGGAAACTGAAAAAAAATACCAAGGCTACGGCTACCATGGCGGTGGCCGACCAAGAAAATCAGAAAACGGACGTGTACATCTTCAATTGTCATACACGGAAGAACAGAAAGAAGAAATAAAAAATCTTGCAGCTGAATTAAATGTTACGGTAAGTCAACTTGTTTTGGATGCAATTGATGAATATAAAAAAAGCCGGCAACGTAACACGCCACCGGCTTAAAGGGATTTTATTCTCTTGTCTGAAGGTAATTCATTATACTTCAGTATCCATGTAATAATCAAATACACTTTCAGTACTTCCGCACCATTCATCTTTGGCAATATGTGCGAACCAGGTTGGATCATCTTCATTGCCGAATACTGATGCAGTGTGATAATGCTTTGAATATTCCATGTTCATAACGATAAACCAATCAATCTTACTGATTTTTGACCAATCGATTTCCACTGATTTTCCAACATCGGTAGTTTCTTCGATTGACCATTTCATGCCGTTTTCACGACCTGAGCCATCAGTGACTTTCATTGATTTCACCCAATCTTCAGCGACATCTCTTGTCAGCACTTCCCCGTAACTTCTGGTATATACATCCTGATAGATAGCTTTGTGAATTTCTTCATCTTCACAATCTTCTACCGCTGCTACCATGCAGTTAAGAAGTTCATCAGCAGTCATTTTGTTATCGCGTCTGACATTTGATACAAGTTTTTTTAGTTTGCTCATTCTGTCACCTCTGCAACACACCTTTAAGTTTCCCGGTAATTGTCTGTCTTACTTTGTATTCAGGTATTGCCAAATCGGTAACAACCGGCTCAAGTTCCAACTGGTCGAAAATTTCAACAGGTTCAATATCAAGTTGTTCAGTATCACTTAAAAATTGATTATCTGCTGTTTCTTCAAGTTGTTGTACTATTTGAGTCGGTTGCACCGTAGACGGCCGTTTGTGATTTCGATAAAACGGACAAATACGACAATTTCCAACGCAACCAATCATCATAACGATGCTGTTCTTGGGAAATTTACAAGCTGCAAGTGAGCAGTACCACCGGCTCCGTTTGTGCCGTAATAACCGGCAAGTAACATTCCGTACTGCAGCTGATTTCCATAGACGATATTTCCGGCCTTATCGTAGACCGGAACGTCAGCACCATTAAGTGTTACTGTTACAGGAACATTTGTGGTACCTGAAGGTGTAGTTGTAAGGCGCAGATAAACACGTTCTGTATTTGTTGGTGTCAGTACCTGATCAGGCACAAGTAATGCTGATGTAGCAGTTACTGTAATGGTTCCAACAGACGCATAGTTATTCATATACGCACAACAACACATTTTCAGAATCCCCCGTAAACGTTAGCACATCCGGCATAAGGAACAAAACGCCCCATCTGTGACAGCAGATTTTTAGTCTGTTCAGCATTTGCCAGAACAAGGTTAGAACTCTGCAGCAGATTATCCTTTTCCTGAAGTCTGTCGCGAAGATCCTGAATCTGCTGAGCAGTAAACAGTGCTCTTGTTTTTTCTGCTTCATCGTGAATGGCAGAAGTAATAGCACAAGTGTTTTTTGCGTTTTCGTAACGTACAGAATCAATATTCCGGTTTGTTTCGCAACAACACTGAGCCGCATTTGCAAAACCGGCACTTACATTCTGGTTAAGAGCTGCAAAACCGTCAGTCATACCGGCATAGATACCTTTAATGTCATTCTGAACGTTCTGCATGGTAAAACCGTCTGCCATTTCAGCACGAGTCAGAGAATTCTGAAGTCCTACGTCTCCATAACCGCGATTGTTACCGAACCAACCGCCACCGCCACCCATCATCAGGAAAAACAGAATCAGAATAATCAGACTTCCGCAATTTCCGCCAAAAAGACCATCATTTCCGCGTTCCATAGCAAGAACGTCAGCAGGTGATAATTCACTCATTTTCTTTACCTCCGAAAATGTTTATCATCACGTCAATTTGTGCACTAAATCAACGCAACAAAGATTGAAATGTAGTTGCCAACTTCCTTGCTTTTTCTACATCTTCTTGGGTAAAACGCCCGCTGTTTAGCAACTGCTGTAACATTGCGTTTGGGTCTTTACCCTGAATAGATTTCTTAAACTCCGCAAACTGCCGGAGTAAATCGTTGTTATTACCGTTATAGCCATTTGAATTACTGAATATTGATTTCATCGTTTTTTACCTCTTTTTCGCTTTTTTTTGACGTTTTTTCGTCATTTTTTGTCATTTCCCGACAAATTAACGCCTTTAATTCCGAAATTTCGGCTTTTAACGAATCAATTTCTGTTTTTTCTGATATTGCCGGTGAGCTGCTTTCCATTACCTTTTCAGAGTATTCAAAGGCTCTTAGGTCAGTTACTCCCATACTGTCTACAGTCTTTTTGTAGAAAATTGACTGTTCATCATCAAATAAAATGCAGGTTGAATTAGGCACAACAGGATAGCTTTTAGCATCTTCTATCCCGTGTATGATGGAGTACGTGTTTGAGTAGTTACCAGTCTTGTAATTTCCGGTAAAACCTGCGAGATTCTGCTGTACAAGGTTATTTGTGCCGTAAAGGCGTTCAAGGCTATCAAGTCGTGGCTGATTGAAGTACATATCTATCACCTCTTTTGATACTTTAAGTGTAGATATGTCTTTCCATTTTAAGAATGATAATTACATGATAAATCAATGTAAAAACAGTGCTTCTTCCGTGTCAGAATTGTTTGTTAGGAATTGTATAAGAACTTTTTTAAGTGCTATTTGTTTTGTTCTTAATATACAGCGTTCTTCCACGCTATATTTTGATGCAAGTTCCTTGATAGTTGTACTGTGATCAAGTTCGTGATGTTTCAGTATGTCGCGTTCTTTTTCAGTCAGGTCATAATTATCAAGCATTCTGAATGCTATAGACCTTGGCAGATAATGCAAGTAACAACGGATATTTTCGTATTTTGATTTCATTGCGCACCTCCAAGATAAGTTTATTACCTAAAGGTGCGATTGTGTCGTGGGAATATTCCCAATTCTAAGTGATTTGGAACATACTAGATAAGTACAGATTCACTATTATCTTTGAAACGACAGATAAGCTCGCCTTCGGTGCTGCATTGATTACGCTCCATAGCATCCTGCACCTTCTTTGTTACTGTATTCTTGCTGTAGCCGGTAACTTCTTTTTTAAGTTTTCCATTTGATAATTGTTTCAATATGTCTTTTTCATCAAACGTAAGCACTAAGCACCCCTGGGCCCGAAATGATTGTTTTACGCCAAGTAATACAAAATAAACACCAAGACAATAAATACAGTGAAGAGTCATGTGTGCAAAATTCCTGTTACCTATACCAAGGCATACAAGGACTGCTGCACCGTAAAAAACAAAAAGTTTCACACGATACTTCGGATACCAGAAAGTTACTGCAGCAACCAAGAGAAACGATGTCGGATTATGCCATTTATTGAAATATAGAACTGAAAAAGCGATTAACAGAAACTGAAATGGCATCCACTTACGTCCGAATATCAATGACATCGGGAACCATACACAGCAATAACAAACCCTGATTAACGGCTCAATTTGAAATCCACTGTCTATTAGCATGTATACATGACATATGGTCATTAATATTGATGCAGCAAAAATCCACGAAAACTGATTATCTGAAAATATAAGAGAAAAATGACGCTTTAATTTTGTATACATAAATATAATCTCTCCAAACTTTACATTATATTTATGTGATATATCCATTTACATAGCATGTCAATAAAAAAAAACGCCTGAATGCGCATTGTTAAGAGGCGTGGCGGGTAACTTAAAGGGGACGGATCCTGGACGTTTGTGTCTTTTCGTTGCTCCCCCGTTAAAAACACACAGCGCTGTACGCAACAGCGCCGGTGCAACCTTGCGGTTTGTTTGTCTTAATTATACTGTTTCATGACACAAAAAAAGCCGAAGGATGGCGGTCGGCCCCACAATCGGCTTAAGACTGGATTTAGTATACCAAAGTTTTCAAATATAGGGTGGTTTATCTGAAACATTCGGCAGCCAGTCTGTAGCGCAGCCGGCACAATTACCAAACGTTAAAGGCGCAGTTAGAAGTACTGGATCGTTGATTACCGGTTCCGGTGCATTTACTACCTACGGTGGAAATGGCGCCTATTGGAGTTACACCTCTGCCAGTGATTGGGCACGTATCGACCTATCAACTGGCCAAACAAACACTGACGGCACTACCTACGTATCGAAAGCAGACAGCGTATACAAAGACGGTGGCGAAGTTCGGCCGGCCAACTTTACGGTGCGCGTATGGCGTAGAACGGCCTAAGCGGTGCGTCGCCATACCTTGACGGTGTAGTTTTTAGGGCGTGTTTCCAAGGCGTATCTAGGGTCTCCGTAAGCATCTTTTTTTATTGTTGTGGTCGTAAATCCGGGGCCGTTTCGGCCATTGCCGCCGCCCTGACCTGCAACACCATCAGATGATACATATGAATAAGTGCCTGCGCTTGCTCTTACACCGGAATGTTCATGTCCCTGAAATGCGTCTTTCTGTGGTTCAGTTTGGCTACCAAAAGTTTCACTTAAACCACCGTTTGCACGAAAAAAAACGCCACCATAATCTACTTCTTCCCAAGTAGAAGATACACCATCTACATTGAATAACTGTTGAGGAGTTTTTGTCACAAAACTTCCAATAGACGGATACTGAATAAAAATATCCCCAACAGGGTGAGATACATCAAAAAATAACTGACGCAAACCAGTTACCCAGCCTTTGTTTGCAATGTCATCATCAGCTGCAGGGTCTGCAACCTGTGCCCGTCCGTTATCATCACGGGTGATAATTTGTCCCGGAGTAGCAGCAACAGTTGCTCCATGCGCATTTGTACCAGTCTTGCTTTTGTGGTCATTAATCGCAGCGACGATGTTTGTTTTTACACTGGTGGTAAGATTTGATAAAAGTCCTGTTATGCTCTCAACAAATCCTTTATTTGCGATATCTTTATTATCAGCAGGATCAGAAACTTTTGATCTGCCTGATGCATCGCGAACCATAATTGTCTTTGGATAATCTTTTGGTGAATAAATACTTTCAGTAAATGCAATATCATCAACACCAATCGTAACTAAATCATTATTGCAATAATAAACTTTCCCGATATTTTCTGAACCATTAGAGATAACAAAAAGTGTATTTCTTAATGCTGTTGGTGTTACTGCGTCATATCCAGGGTATCTAGTCCAGGTAGAACCGACTTTATATACACCATTTTCTGTCGGATCTGACTGATTTTTGAGAAGAACAGCAGTATTTTCGGTACACAGATACCCATCTATTGTTTTACTTCCACCTACAGAAAGATTTACATTTTCAGTAGATGCGGCTACAGGAACAACTTTGGCAAATCGATATCTTGATAATAAGTCGTTGGAATATCTGAAAAGAGAATTAACAGCAGAAGCAAGTGCATTAATCATATATGCAATGCTTATATCATTCGTGTATCCTTCGCCATGTATATTCATACTCTGACCGTTTGGGATTACAGAGCCTTTCACCTGTTTAGTTCCAGTACCTAAATCAAGCTTATTTGCATCTACCATTCCATTTTTAATTGATCCGTCTGGAAGATGAGATACAAGGAACTTAGGGAGCAAATCATATACAAACCCAGGATTAAATGTCACATCAGATTCGTTAGTCCATGATGCGTTTTCATCACCTTCCTGAATTGCCGTTACATTGTAAATGAAACTAGTTGATATGGCATTAACAGCTGCAGGTATGAAAATCTCTGCAATTTTAATGTATCCTGAATCTGTCTCCGGAGCAGAAGAACTACCGATTTCGCCTTTTTTAACTTTAACTGTAACAGAAAGCTGCTTTTTGGTTTCTATACTCTCTGTTGTCTGTATATCAAGGCTTGGATCCTGAAACTTTCTATCTTGTACATCATACCCGGTAAGTTCTGACTTAATCTCAACAATATCAATACGGTTCTGAGACATATCAGACTCTTCTACCGCAATAGGATATATAGAATCTGTATCAATGCAACAGTAACCATCAGATTTGTTCAATGCGAATATTGGTGAAATCTGAATGTTCATACCACCACCTGAATAAGGCTCTACCTTACCACCGATGACAATATTTTTTTCACTTCCCGAGAGGAATGAGTTTATTGCAGTAACAACATTGTTTATTGCAGAATCATAACCAAATGTAATATCTTCTTCCTGAAAAATTTCGTTTTCTTTACCAATAGCAGTATGTAATTTTGACATAATTTTATCCCCCTAGTTAGTTAGCAGTTAATATTTCAAGTGATGCATGTACGCCAAAAGGCCTAATAACATCAAGTATTTCCCTGAACATAAAAGAGCCATTGTTTCCGCCACCACCGTATATGAATGACTGATTAATGAAACTTTGCTTTGCCGGATCATATTCCCCATCATTCTGAGCAACGTGCAAAGTAGAACTTGTATAAACACCTGTGAAAGACACAATAAGGCTGAATGTGCTTGATCCGTCCTTCTCAAAAAGACGAACATAATCGATTGCGCCTTCTTCAGACCCATCATTTGTGAAGGAAATAGTAATTTCGTTTATATCTTCGTCTGTTATTACAACAAAAGATTCATTACGCCACTCTTCATCCCTGATACTTTTAGTTGATGATGATGATCTCGTATAAGTCCATAACAAAGAATCAAAATCATACAGCCGACCATTATTGTCATGTATTTGCACAGTAACTAATCCTTTACAGAATGCGTGTAGGCAATATGTTTTAGATTCAGATACCGAAACAGTCTGCTCAGCAGAACTTGCAGTACTGAATAAAATCCCTGAACTTCCCTCAAATGCAGCAACTTTGTTGTAATCACAGTTAGTCAGATTCCATCCGGTATCCTGTTCACAGTTTCCGTTTATCAAAAGGCTTTCAGCGTATTCCATTGAATTGTTCACAATGTAGCATTCATTTTTCAGAAGGTCTTCAAATATACGTTTAATATCCGGTGGAGTTCCGTGTATTGCACTACCCATTCTCTCGAAGAGATATTTATTTCTGTCACGATAATTTTCATCGGATTCATAATCTGACTGATTCAGAATTGATATCAAATCAAGTGTTTTATGAAGCTGCTCTCCTTCTTGTGTCCAGATATATGTACTTCTGCACCATTTCTTTCTTTCTGATTCAAATTCATCGAATACTTTTTCTATAGTTCCGGTATTAGTGTCTTTGTCTGAAAGCAAAGACTTGAATAATATACCGTTTCTGTTTACTCCACTCGGAAATACACCGCGAATGAAGTCACCAATAGTATTTACTGCCATTATCTAACCTCAACCAGCGAAATATCTAAGCCATGTACACGACAAATCTGATTAATTGCCGGTGTTATGTTCTCAGTAGGTGAAATTATCTTCACGTCTTTGACATAACCAAGGCTCATAAGTCTTTTAACAATATCTGCAATAATTACTGACTCACTGATTGTAAGTGAGTCAATATATCCTGATACAGTATTTTCGATTTCACCCTGAATTGAGTTTTTATCAGCACCATAAAAACTGACAACAGCGACAATATCTACAGGGAGTATCGTTGGCGCAAGGTAGCGTACGTTCACGCCTGGAACAAGATGGCCAGGATTAAGATCTGTTAAATCACCCTCTACAGCCTTTTTAACTTCATCAAGAGTTTTCTGAGATGCACTTCCTGACCCATCGTCTACATAGATTGATGCGTTATAAATGTTATTCAATGGTGGCTTATGTTCCTGTACTGATATGGAACGAACAGCATTCACACTTAAAGCTGCAGCTTTTACCGCATAAGTGTTTGTGCCACTCATACCGTTAAGACCAAACTTAAATCGCTGTTCAAAGTCGGCATCTGATTCAGAATCAGTTCCACCGGTAAAAGAATTGCTATTAGTTACATAAGCAACGTCTGCCGGTACATCACCATCTATGTTAACTATTTCTCCTGCAGAGATATTACTATCCATGCCAATGGCATCAGCAATTACCGTTATTTCTGATGATGATATTTCACCGGCTTCGATTACACCATTCTCTGTAGTAGTAAAACTAAGTTTTCCGGTAGATACCTTAGTACCACGTGTAATAATAGATCGTGCATTTAACGGTTCTTCTCTCGAAAAAACTACAGTTCCTGATGCATAACGACCTTCTTTTTTTGAATACCCAAATATTGAGTAAGGCATTATTTTCAGTAAATCGTTATATTCCTGTCTTATTGCAACATATAATCTTTCTGCAATCCTTGATACTGTATCGAGAATTGAATGTATGACAGATCCTTCATTGAAGTCAGTCACTTTATTCTGTTTCGCAACCATATTATTGATTGCAGACTCCATTATTTCCTTATAACGTCTAATTGCCATTACAGTTCTCCCACTAACCTGTTATTATTTCCGTTGATATCGGTGTAATGTATGTCTATTTCCAGCTTGTCACCGGAACCATTAAGTATTATGTTTTCAACTGACTTAATACGAGGTTCTTCTGCCAGTGTCTGTTCTATACTTCCAAGAAGATAGCTTTTAATTGCTACAGGGTCACCGATAGAATCTCTAATACCATACGAAGCATATCTGATACGCTTTGTGCTTGCAGTTGTAAGGCGGTTCAAAATAGCCTGATTCATGTTTTCACTTCCACCGATTAAAGAAAAATCCCCATTAAAAGTATCTAAATCACCTGATGAATCAATCTTGATATCTACACCGTAGTTTTCTTGTTCTTCTGGAACTGCAAAAAGTCTGTTTCCATTACTGCTTACTGTTGGTACAAGTATTGGTATCTTTATAATGGTTCCTGATTCTATTTCTGACTCATTGCCTATTCCGTTAAAATAAGAAAGCAATGTTGCAAATTCTGAGTCACCCATCTCTGATGCAGCAACCTGATCCATTGTGTCTGTACTTTTCCATGAATAATATTTAAAGTCATAAACATCCTGAGATGCATCATTTCCATAATTATCTACATATATGACCCTACGAACATTTGTTGTCTTTTCTTTTGCCTTCGTAATAAGAAGATTACCAACATCAATAAGGTCTGCACTGTATTCAATAAGTAAGTCCTCTCTATCCGTATCAGTCATATCATTCCTCGAACCATTTTGCATAAAGAGTCATTGATTCCTTTATTGGCGTATTGAAATCAAACCGGTGGTATTCATACTCAGCTTGGTGCACGATAGTGCCTTCTCCTACTGTTACTGTTTCTGTAGTTTCAGGAGAAACTTCTACGCGATATTCCCACCACAGGAACGTATTACCACTTTTAACAGGTATTTCCGGATATACGGCAAGACCGTTGTATACAACTCTCTGTCCATCAATACTGCTTCCACCGAGAGAGTCAAAATTAATATCAAGTATTGCCGGATTCCATCTTGCGTATAAAGTTAAAGACTCTGTACAGTTAGTTGTTGTAAAGAAGAATTCATTGGTGAGTTCACGATCTTTACACCATGAAGCAAGTTCAAACCCCTCTTTCGTTGATTTTGGCGAGTTAGTTTTATGGCCATAAGTAACGATTACTGGAGAAACCGGAGAGCCACCATTGCTATCAAAAGTAAGTGTAGCCGTAATCTGCTTCCATTTCGCCCATAAAGTCATATTCTTTGTAACAGGTTTGCTGAAATCATATTCAGTGGACAAGTCCTGATTATCTGACCAATAAACCAATGCACAATCAGGAAGAACAGGAATAGGTGGAAACACTGCTTTGCTTCCAGGAGCAAAAGACTGAGTTTCGACTTCTGATCCGCCATTACTATCGAAAACAACAGATACGGCTTCAATCCACTGAGCGTACAACTGAGTATCTGTTGTTACTGGAGTATCAAAATCAAATGCTGTTGATCCTGCGTAATCGATAGTCCATTCTTTGAATACAAATCCTTGCTTAGTGGGTTCATCAGGATATGTAACTTTTCCACCAATACGTACGTACTGTGATGGCACAATAGTACCGCCATTAGGAGAAAATGATACAAGTACTGTGTTTTTAATCCATTTTGCTACCAAAGTCATATTACTTGTGACAGGTTTGCTGAAATCATAAGGCAAATCGTTGTAATACCATCCGGCAAAATCGTAGTACTTCTTTTCTGGTGTTTCTGGGTACTCTACATAATTACCATAAGTAATACTCTGCGGATTAACAATGGTACCACCATCAGAGTCAAAACTAACCGTGTATGTCTGTATTGATTCAGTAGCTGCACGTTTTGTCACATACTGGCCGGTTACAAAATTGCTGATTACAGTAGCAGCATTTACACACGAATTGTATACATCATTGACAGTGTCAGTGCCATTGATAAGACGCGAAACACCGTTTGCAAGAAAGATTACAGGATTCTTGCTGTTTTCAATCTGATCAAGTTTACCAATAGCAAGACCACAACTCTGTATAACCTGTGCGCCTGAATCAATCATCAATTCGCCATTGGAAGAATATTCGATAATCTTTTCACTGAACGCATTTACTTTTTTAGCGAGTTCAGCCCATGTTATTGTTTCCTCACCGTTGTTATCAATGAAGTTTTCACGTTTATGATTATCATCATCAAGGCCTAAAAGCTCCATCGTGTAGTTATAGGTATTAGGCTTTGATTTATCGCGTTTTATCTTGAAATCCTTGATATAAACACGCCACCAGTTTTTGGTAGATATTCCATAAAGAAGATTAAGACCTTTCTGAATTCCACCACCCATTTTACTTAGGTCATAAAGGTAAACTTTCATTCTACCTTTATTTTTAATATCCTGGGATTCTTTAATCAGTTTTTGCAGTTCCCATATTTCCTGTTCACCGGTAAGGTATGATGGTAATTTACGGTTACCACGATATATGAGTTTTTTTTCTTCATTAATCGTAGAACCTGAAAGATTTATCTTAACGGTATCATTTCCGTAAGAATCAAAAACACTTCCGCCATACGTTTTCGTTTCGCTTAATCGGTGAGAAAATGTAAATTCTTCGCTTTCAGGAGGAACGGAAAATGTGAAAACCTTTGGAGTTATTTCATTATCGTAGAAAAATTCAAGCATATATGCTTTTTTCCACTGTCTATTGTTCAGTATCACACTCATATTTCACACTCAACTAAAAACGGCTTTCCACTTAGCCAACAAAGCTGTTAACTTTGCTATTGTTGTTGGATCAATTGAACCAGGTCCAGCAGGTGTAACGAGTACAGCACTGCTTACATCATTAATCAGATCGCTGATAAATCCGCCTAATGTCCCTGTAGAATTACCAATTTTTAACTGTCCTGCTGCAGAAGATTCAACAGTAACATTCCCAGTAGAAGATAGAGAAATATCACTCTTCGACTTGACTTCAACTTTCCCTGATCCATCAATTGATATACTTCCGTTACCAACGTTAAAAACGTTTTTACCTATCTTTATTTCTATCTGTGCATCAGCGTTTTTTATATCGATAGAAATCGTTTCGTTCTCAGGTTTATTCTTTATTGATTTATTTCCAGTCTTGTAATCTGTTTCTTTAACCCAACCTGAGTTTTCTACGGTTTTATGACTATTCTGTTTTCCCTTTTCCTTAAATGCTGCGTGTTTAGCCTGATGAATAAGAAATCCACTGCAAAGAACAAAGGCCGTTGAAAGTTCTCCGTTTGGGCACATACAGAAAACATAAGTGCCAACCGGAGGTAGATGTCTTTCACCTGATAAATAGTTTTTTGAATCGTCTACCGTTACCCACTCCATAGACGCAACACGAACTCCGGCAAGCTCAAATCCGGTATCCATACGAATATGAACAGTCATATCTTCAGGATGAACTTCCGTTACAACTGCCCAAAAACCATATCGATTGTCATACGGTGATGTGACTCTAAACGGTGTTCGGGGATCTGCATTCTTTTTCCTGGTTATATTAATAGGCATTACGCAATCCCCTTCTCAAGCAGAGTCATATTGTTTGAAATATCAGTAATCCGGCTGAACTCGCCATCCACGTATTTACCACCACGAGATACTGATATATTTGTTTCGCCACCCTGTCCGTAACTCCAGTTATGAGTTACACCATCAACATAGAACTGAGCACCAAAAACTGATATGACATCTCCTGGATTTATGAATTCTTCAGGTTTCATACCGAATTTTGTAACAGTGGTAATATTCCCAGAAAACATTTCATCGATTTTCCCATACCAATTCCTCAAATCAGCTATTACTGATTTCAGATAACTGCTCGTGCCGGTATCTGTTTCACTTTCAGATTTTACGTAGCCTAAGAAATGAGCAGACAGAAGTCTGTATCCATACATTTTGAACTTATCTTTATCAATGTCAGCAGCTGAACTACCTGTAAGCTGTGTAGAAATCAACTGTTCTTTATCTTCTTCAATTGGAGAGTTTGCTATATATGCGTAGAATGCCGTATATACTTCACTATCGCTCTGTTCTACTGAAATATTCTTAATCTCTACAGGTGTTATCTTTTTGGTTTTAATTCTTTTCCATTTAGCAGGACTGAAAGGTGATATCCGAATTTTTATTTTCTGTTTACCATCAGCGGCGTTAAAATATGCAAATTTTTCGTAATACGGTGTCGGAATAATACCATCAATAACTGAATAGAAATCCTGAGTAGATTCACCATTAAAAATACAACCTACAGGATACTTAATAGGCAATGCTTCATCGTATGTAAAAATATCATCAGGATCACCGATAAACTTATCAAGCAAGTCCTTTATATCAATTGTTGCAACATCAGCGTATTTAGTTGAAATATCTACAAAATGTTCCCAAACAAGCCGTACAATATCTTTAATATCAGTTTCATTCTTTATTTTAAGAGTGAGAGCTTTTGTGATTTCTGCATTCTGAGCAAGAGATTCTGTAAGTACACAGGCTTTTGTATCAAGATTAACGTAGAACTGAGATACCAATCCGGTAATTCCTATGCCTGAAATGGAAAGACGTTTTGTAAGTCCATTTTCTGACATCTGACCTACAAACTTCTTATTTTTAATTACACCGGTAAATACAGGTTTATTACTCATGCTTTCTGCACTATCTTCATAGATCTGAACTATATCCATGATATTAATCAAGTCTATATAAGATTTGCCTGTTTTCGATTCAGGATAGAAAGTTACATTAAAATTTCCATCTACAGATTCTCTTGAATATGAAAATGAATACGACTGTACTTCATTATTCAGAAATACGTTGAATGTAATTATTTCTTTACCGTTGCGATCCAATATCCGTATTCTTGGGCGTGGTTTCTGGTGAATTGTCTGTAAATTGTTCACTTTTAACACCTCCCAGGAATAAAAAAAAGGCAGCCGGAAAAACACACAAAAAATGCATTTATCCGGCTGCCCTTTATAGGTTCAAACCTTATTTATTTTACTATTGCAGTGATTAAAAATCAAGTTTAGTTAATTTTCATCACGTATTGTAATTTCAGATAATACACCCTGTAAGGCCTCCTTAAATGCAGCAATAAACATATCCGTTGCACCTGGTGTATTATAAGTCTCTGCGAGATAGCTTTCACCATCATTATTTCTTGCATTTTGGTAGACTGTAAGTGCAGCTTTAACTTCGTCCTTTGAATCTATACCCATATCTGAGAACATTTTTAGAATAGCAGCATCTTTTTTATCGTCTCCATAACCTTTGTCAGTGAGATTAAAAAGCAAATCCTGAGCATCAGTCATATGTCTCAAATCACCATAGACAAAACCTGGTGATTCGCTAAGCCCTTGAATCAGCATATTAAGATTTCCTTCTTTTTCACCTTTAATAATATTTCCTTCTGGAGTATCTGCATAATAATCAACTTCTTTCCCAAAGAAGTCACTTAACATTCCCTCAATTGATAATATTGCTGCACCTGCACCGCTCGCAGTAGACATTTCAATCTTAAATGCTTTCTCTTCTATTCCGTACATAGCTTCAGAAAGTTTGTTCATTGCAGCAGTCTGTTTTGACAAATCTGACTGATACTCTTGATTAGTCATTATACTTTTTACTTTTGAGTCATACTCTTCTTTAGTCATTTTGTTATTTGGATTGTTAAACTGCTCTGCGATGTTATACAGTTCGACAGCACCGGTATAATTCAATCCACTTGCCTGTTTGAATCTTTCAATTTTTGCAGCAAGATTTCCACCTTCTGCATCATTTACCGAATTGTAGAAGTTCTTCAAAAGTTCAGGATTATCCAAACCACGCTCAAGTACCATCATCTGATCAATATATGTTCCAGTAGCATTCGCACCACTGTATAATCCTTTAGCAGCGTCAAAAAGCATTACATCGGTTACACTCTGCAAGTTAGTAGCATTCGCAAATCCTGAGTTTATCTGACTCATTTTCTGAGCACCATACTGTCCTTGCCATGCCGGGTTATTACCTGACAATTCAGACAACATTGCAAGGTTTTTTGCCACATCTTCTGAACTGCGTACGAAACCGGCATTTATTCCTTCTTCCATTACGCGTAAAACGCCGTCGAAAAACTCTTGCTGTCTGCCGTCTTTCAATCCTGACTGATAGAATCCGGCCAAAGAATTACCGATAGCATTCTCATTAAGACCGAACCTATCAGAAATACCCTGAAGTCTTGTAAGTGTACCAGTATCAATACCGGTGTTATAACTTACAATTCCCATAGTCTGAGCGCGTTGCAAAGCATCAGATCCATACAAGCCGTACTGTGCCTGTTCTGTTGCGAGTCGTACCAAATCCATCTGAGACATGGTAGTGCCCTGAGTATATTTTGTAGCCTGATGATACCAGTCTGTTTCTTTGCCACCTGAGAAACGCATGAATTCTGCCATGTCAGGCAGAGTTTCCTGATATTTATCTGACAGGTTTGTTACGGCACCAACTCCTGCTCCTATAGCAAGACTTCCAAGCCCAAGATATCCTAATATCTTTCCTAATCCACCGGCTCCGGCAGAAGATAAGGCACTACTTGCACCGGCAAGAGCATTTCCGGTCATTCTTGCTGTTCCTGATGCAGCTCCGCCAATACTTCCATTACCTAATGATGATGCAATACCACCGGCACCAGAAATAAAGCCTGTTACACCGCCACTTAATCCTGACATACCGGCTTTCTGTGCTTTATTTGTTTCGTTAATCTGCTGAGTAATACTACGCTGAGCCTGTTGTAATTGATTTATTGCGGCGGTTAAATTGGCTGCTCCGCGAAAATCGCCATTATCTGTAGCCTCTTTCAGGAGACCGTTCATTTTTTGCATTTCATCATTGAAACTTGATACCTGTGATTTTGCCTGACTGGTATCTACAGACATCCTGATGTTAGTTGTACTCTGTGCCATATTCACCACCTAAAAAAACGGGGCATACATGATAAGAAACAAGGAAGGAAAAACTTACCACGTACACCCCGGAGGACTTTATTAATCATCGTATTCGAGAATATCTTTCTCAGAATACCCCAACATCCGTAACTGCTCCGGTGTTGCTTTATTTTTTTCAGGCTCTTTTGACTTTATAACGCCATTTCTGATACTTTCCACCGTATAAGCGTTAGCAAAGTTAAAAAGAATCTGAATGTATTCATCGTATAAATTGCCTATAGTATCAGGCAACTCCATCGAAAAGACCGTTGCCCACAGAAGGTTGAACGTCCGAGCCGTCAGAAGGTCTTGTATCGGCTGATTTATCTTTTTTCTGAAATTTTTCTTGCACTGAAGTTCGAAATAACCACGCCTTAGTGTAAACTTCATCAATGAAATTCACGTCAGGCACCTCCGCCCAGGAAAATGAGCCGTTTTTCTTTTTTACCGATTCAAACCATTTATCACCAGATACGATAACAACATCAAGGAATGCAATTTTCTGCATATTGAAGTTTGCTGCCGCATCAAAACTCTCAGCAGGAAGACCGCCGCGCATTGCTGCCACTCGTCTATCGATATACATTACATCTTTCTGTTTTGGATATTTAACAACAAAATCACCGCGTGATGTATGTATAGTTTCCTGTACAGTTTCTCCGGTAAGAAGCTTATAGAAGATATCATCTTCATTCATCTCTACACCTTGCAGTGGATTATCCTGACTGATTTCCTTTGTAAATTCCATCTTTTTTACCCCTTATAAAAAAGTATAACAGTAAGGGCTTTTACACCCTTACTGCTAATATCAAATCATCTGCTTGTAGTCTGATCCATTGTCAGAAGTAATAGCAGTGAATGAAGCATCTGTCTTCAGGTAGTTCTTACCTGAGCTTGACTCACTGTTTTCTGTCGGTGTCAGCCACTGAACATTACTGTAGATAGTTCCATGACGTTCATCATAAAAATCCATGTAAGGAATTTTTGTAATAACCTTTGTATCTACAAGTTTAGCTACCTGTGGATTAAGGGACTTAACAAAGTAAGTACCTCCACCACGAACGCTTGAAATACCTTTAGTAATCGCATCTTTTGTCGGAATGAAACCTGAAAGATTTACGCTTACATCAACACCGGTAATATCAATCGATACCGGAAGCATTTCACCTACAACCTCAGCTTTCTGAGTCTGAAAAGAACGTCTAACGTTCCATGACTCAACAAAACCAATAACTACAGGGTTAGATCCGTTTTCATCGTCTAAGTCAACGCGAACTACTGAGTTCATACCCTGTGCGAGAATATCACCGCCAATGTTATAACCCATTTTCTACCCCCCACCATCACAGTTCTACTGTGCTTGTATACACTTCATTTGTACCAGTGATGAAAATAAAGTTATTCGGTGCTCTTACATAACGAGTGAATGTCAGGTAAGTTTTGTCACCATCGAACTTTACTTTTGCATCAAATACCAGGTCACCTGACTCATTTCTATCAATCAGGTCATCCGTATACCACTGTTTAGCCTTACTAAGCAGAATCTGAATGATTTCTGCTTCACTTGGAGCCTTGTTACCGCCAATTCTTGCGTTATATGCCTTACGTAAATCACGATCCATAAACAGAACGCTACGGGTCATAGAACGCTCATTTTTAATGAGATTGTCACCCTGATATGTAGTAACTGAACGAATACATACAAGCTGGCCATCGTCATTTTCTCCAAAGGTCACCAAACCACCTTTAATCATGGTTTCAATTTCACCTTTTGAACGTTTTTTACCGAATGCATTTACGTTGATTGTTTTATTCGTTAATGGCAGTGAGAGATTCATTGCTGATTCTACTCCGGCACATTTACATGCAAGCATTGCTGGAGAAATGTCCTGAACAGAACCGGAAATAGGATTAATAGCACCTGCCGAATCAATTACTACTGATACAAGATCTGAGTTAAGACTGTTTGCATAAGAAATTCCGTTTTCTACTGTTGTACCTTTTGAAAGTCCACACCACATAGTACGTTCTTTCTTGCCCTCGATTGCTGACATTTCTGCACAATGAGCTGCTAACAGATTGAGAACATCCTGATTTGTTTCAGGAGTAGCGATAATCTGAACGTCTTCAGTTTTCAAAACTTCAATAGCTGCATCGTAATCTGTCAGAGTGCTTGTCCCTGAAGTAGCCCCGGTAAAGTAAACGTATGACAAATCTTCATCAGGTAGTACACGCGATGCATCACTTTCAAGTTCTACATCACCGATATACTGCACTTCTTTAAGTGTATCAATCAGTGCCTGAAGATTAGAATTGAATACAGTTTCAGTTCCCATCTCAAGACTTACACTTGTAACATGATCAAGTTCTGACGATTTAGCACCTGAAGTATTATCAATCTGTGTAGCATAGTATGCTTCTGTGTCATTAATGCGTGAAACAAGAGCGTCAATTGTTGAATAATTTTCAAAATCGATTGTTTCTTCTTCAATGGTTGAATCATCTTCATCAAGTGCAGAGAGTTCTACTCCTGAATCATTGATTGTGCATTTTGCAGATACACCAGAGCCAATGTAGTTGATTGAAAATGATTTTCTTGCAATGTTGTCGAATTCGACAGTACTTCCTTTGTAAGAAACTTCAATGCGAGAACCAGTTTTAGTACCTTCTGAATACCACATTTTCAGCTGATTGGTATGAATACCATAATCAGCAGATTTAACGGTAAGAATTGTACTACCATCTGAAGTAAGAACGCGTGATGACTGCTTCCCGTTATTTACACGAATTGCAAAAACGTTCTGTGGACGATAGTCATTACTTCCGTACATGGCGTGAACAACGCCATCCAACAGGTCACCGGAAATAAGTGTATTTACTGCATCTGCCTTGTCAGAAAACTGCAAGAGTTCAAGTGGTTTTCCCCCCATCGCAGATCCGATAATACAGAGATTTCCGGTTGATACACCGGTGCCACCGCCTACATTATTAGGACGTGAATAAACGCCTGGAATGTAGTGCTGAGTAGACTTACCGGCTGATGTAAAAGTTGCAGGTGAAACTCCCATATCTCAACCTCCCATAGTTTTTATAAAGAAAGTCAAACTTTCTGATTAATAAAAGCATCCCAAAGTTTGTCCCAATCAGGAATGTTATGGGCTTCTTTGGCATACTTTTTCTTAAATGCGGTCATCATAGCAGTGCTAGTCTTAGGATATAGCTGCAGATAGCGTGTAACGCTGTATAACTTGTTCTGATCAATTAATGCTGATACGTTTGCAGAGATTTCCGGTACGATTGCCTTAGCTTTTGACATGGTTAATTACCTCCGTGATAAGTTCTCCACTGATTTCTGTTGCATCAGTGTCTATTAATATCTGCTCAAGACAGTAATTCACGTCAAAACTGATGTGAGCACCACTTAAAGCGACATCAAAGTCAAAATTATAGTTATTACTCCTATGACCCTGAAAAGATGAATCAAAAATCACAGGAGCAAAAAAGGAATATTTCTGAGCCAGTTCTTCAGGAAATGAGCCGGTAATGTACAGACGTAACTGTTCATACAGTTCATTTTTCAACTGATTGTTTTCTGCCCAGATTTCAATATTGATATTGTCTTTATGCATAGACCGGAAACTTATTCCGTAAGCTTCACCGTTCCTTTCAATGGTATTTGTAATCTCTTCAATTACATCTTTATCAACTACAGAACATAAGCCTGGAATCTGTTTGCCACGTTCATCTTTTGTGTTCGTTATGATATCAAGGTCATTTTTATCAATTGATATATACTGCGTGTGTATTGGTAATTCCATCAATTCAGAAGGCTTGTTATCTTCCTGAGTAGATACAACTACTGCCGGAAAAGAGTCTCCGGTATTAAGAGAATCGTGTAGATACAGTTCTGCGAATGGGTGATCAAGTGTTACTGATATGTGGAAATTCTTGTATTTTGTGTCGAGATGCAGTTTGTCAAAATATTCATGAATCATACGGCATATTGCCTGTTCAAGAATCAAACCGCGATTAAGATAACATACCATGTTTGACACCCAGAAAATAAAAAAAAGCAGCATAAACACCGGCACTAAAACCGTGTTCTGCTGCCTTTAACAAGTGCAAACATCATCAATTTATGTGTGTAATTTTATATCAGATACTGTTATCAGTCAATTAAAGCCCTAAGTCACGCTCCATTGCGTCACTGATAATATCATTAACTATAGGCTCTGTAGCCTTTGCAATTGCTGATACAACGTCATTAGGATTAACAGCCTTGCGTACCCAACCCTTACTGTTAGGTGAAATAATCCTGAAGGTAAAATATGTACTTTTGTTAAAATCTTCCATCTTTACCATACCTTCCATATTTCCACCGATGGAGTTAAGACGGTCTCCCCAGTCATATTCAGACCTTTCTATAGGTTCTCCGCGGAAGTTATCTTCAGGATGTGTACTGCCTGTTCTTGATGATTTTCTGAATTTCTTGCTCTTTAATATCTGGTACACTTCCTGAGTAATTACATTACCGAAATGTGCCCTTGCGCCACCATTTTTATTAGGAGTCCCCCATCTGAAAGGAATTATAAGGTACGGTATTTTATTCTTGCTGCTTACGCGTGATTTTTTGCCGTATGGATACGTCTTTTTCATATCGTAGGCCGGTGTGCCTGACTGAATGCGTTCCATGTACTGTGAATCAGTGCCAATATCACGCGTAAATGAGCCGTTAGATGTAACATTGATTGAAGATGCAAGTTTAGGTGATGGATTCTTGATATTTTCAGCCCCTGATACAGATCCACCCATAGCCCACTGCTGCCATTGTTTCTGAACAACTTTAGCACCAATATCAAAGGCTTTTTTTGTGTTTGGCATATTCTTGCCACCACCAAAGTTTTCGAGTGCTGACGTTAGCCTAGAGAGAACGTTATCATCAAAAGTTACATCTACGGATACCATTTACTATACCTTTACAGAATCATTGACATTTAGCACGTCTTGAAGTATAAATTTGTATAGAGGCTTTCCTATAAGTTGCGGTAAACTTCCGTTTATCACTGGCACATGGACAGCCTTTTTTATTTCATCTTCAGTAAAGACTTCATGTACATAAAATCTACTAGTTAATCCGTCAGTTTCTCTTACTCTACAGAAAACAATTTTTTCTTCATTTCCATAGTAAATTTTCCCTGCAAAGTAATGATTACTGATATTTTTACCGGAAAAATCTCTTTCATATCCTAGATAAGTACCACTTTCAAGAATATCTTTAACAGCCGGAAGCGTTTGAAGTTTCAAATACTTATCATGTGTATCTCCATGGTGCATATCACGTACAACAGACTTCCCGTTAATAATAACTTCGCCAATATCTGTATAAGCATTACCGATTGGGTTTATTTTCAACCAGTTTGTAGCAGCTTTATCAAACGCACCATCGTTGTTGTATGGTACGAAATCCTTTTGTACGATAGAAACAATTTTTGTTAGAATCCTATGCTTCTTTTCTTCTTTTTCTAAATCGGTCATTGAAGAAAATAAAAAACGTTTATTGCTTATTGTTCCTATCTTGTTTGATTTTGCTTTTACATAGTTATGTAACTCTTTCACAATCGGGAAAGATCTACCGTTTTTGTCACAAAACCTATCACGATTTCTAAGAACAAGATTCATTAAATCTTTTTCAGTTTTGCATTTATCAATAGCACGTTTAAGTTTTGTAATTGCTATTTTTGCTCCGGTACTTTCCTGCTCTGAGTATCTTTTCAATCCGTTTACTTTATCAGGATTTACCCATACTGTAGTTCGATAGTTTTTACCTGTTTTCTTGTTAGTAGCCCAAACTTCGCGCTTTACAAGGTTACTTCTTGATTTTTCAATACTATCTATGAAAACATCAAAAATCGCCTTACTGACAGTCTGCTTCAAATCTAATTCTTTCAGCTGTTTATCAAGTATTTTGTTTAATTCTCTTTTGAAATATTCAAGTTTATCCATACATTACCCCTGACGGTTTACTCCGCGAACTTCTCCGTAAGTATCGTAGTATTTAACTACTACCTTTTTGGGCAGTCTCTGATCTTCAGAAGTCCTGAGCTGTGGAATAGGTTTTACAACCTTGTAAGTAGGAAATACATGATATGTTACTGAATACGGTTCTCCAGGTTCCGGAGAATCATCACACAGCCATCTGATACGGTTTGTACCTACAAGCATGAAATCAACATCAGGTTTATATTCGCGTATTTCTCCGCTGCAATAAGTTACGCTCTCTACAAAATAGGCCGGTAGAACGTCATAGCGCGCCCTGGTGCGAGCCAAAACCTTTTTTTGAGTAATTGTACCAGCCAGCACCGTAAGCACATCATCTTCAGCCACATCATAGGCATAAGGAAAAGATACAATAGCCTGACCGTTAGATTCCTGAACGGCTTCAGCGTCACTTTTAGTAAGTTCCTGACTTAACACGGCAAAAGTAAACGGTTCAATGTACTGAATATTTTCAGCGTACAATGGATGTATTACAGGCTTTTCTTCATCAGGTTCAATGTATATGCAGTCCTGCCGTAATTCTTTTACGGTAAACTCAGTGCCTTCTGAATCGTAAACTTTACCTACTGTTTCGATATCTGATGGTGCAGTGTGATATAAGCCATCAATCTTCTTTCTTGATACGGTAAGACCTTTTACACGGTAATATCCATCACCAACCGGTTCACATTCAGATTTATCAAGAAATTTCATGATATTCTGAACCATTACAACGGTAATATAGACACCTTTGATTACATCTGATTTCAGATCAATAAAATTACCGAATTTTTCTGCATCAGGATATTCTTTACCAGAGTTATCATAGGATTTAATAAGCATACAATCTGTATACTCTTCTCCAATTTCAAACATGCCGGTATTATTCATTGCCATTACTGTAGTTGTTACTATGGCTTCTTTCTGGTAAGAGAAAACTACGCCTAAACCGGCACAATTTTCGCAGTGAATATCAGGCTGCTGAGTACCGGGTTTAACGCATGAGCATTTAGACGCAGTTCTCCACCGCACCCACTGCCCATGACGTTCTATCAAGGCTTCATAGTTTTCTTTGCCGAATGAAAGTACAACTGGACTGTTTTTCCCAAGACCGTTGCCCATTACTCACCTCTCAGACGCTTTACGCAGTCCTCATAGACGCTTTTTCTTACGACAATTTTTGATTTCTTTTCAGCCTTTTTTGCCTGGAGTTTCTTCTGCTGAATCATGTCACCGATTTTCATAGCTTCCATGTATTCAGGAGTTCCGCGTTTAACGTCTTTGTATTTCGTATCCATCAATTTCTGAAGTTCATCAATTGTTTTGTTTCCATACTTTTCCTGAGCGTCTTTCTCTGCTACATAGAAACTTTCATCTTCCTTATCTGCAGCAATCTGAAACTTATTCTTACCGCCTGATACCGGTTTTTCATCTTCCTTCTTTTCAAGTTCCATGATTTTATTCAGGATTTTTTCGCGTTCATCCGGATCATTGGTACTTGAATAGAGCTTTGTCAGGCTTTCAATTGTTTCTTTTGGATTATCATCATCAACTTTAATACCGTATTTTTCCCGCATTTCATTGACGGTCTTGCCGTTTGAAAGCTTTTTATCTTCTGGATTTTCCTCTGTTTCTTTTTTCTGTTCGATTACAAAATCTGAATTAAGTAACCTTTTGGCAGCAATCCCGGCTGCAGATTTTTCACCTTTTCTTTTTATAACATCCTCAAGTGCTTGCTTCCTGCCTTGTTTTGATGCCAACTCTAATTGGTTTGCAAAGTTAGTAGCTAAACTGTTTATTTTCTCTTCCTTTTCTTTTTTCTTTTTAGCTGCAGATTCATCAATCTCGCCACTTTCTTTTATTGCCTGACGTAAATATTTTATTTGTTTTTTCACAAACTCTTCATTTCCTGAAATAACGCCTTTTTTATTCGCTTTTTCCGCAAAATAAAGCTGTTCCTTGAGTTCGGCCAAAGATGGCTTATTCGCAAACATCGGCTTACCATTCAAACCTGGAATTTTTTCCCATGCCTGTGTAGTAGAATCCTCTTTTTTCTGTTCTGCAGCGTTTGCCTTACTTTCAAGTTCATCATTTCGCTTCGATACATAGTCTGACAGTTCCTTAACAATAGGGAGCGGCCGTCCGTTTGAATCACTGAAACGATCGCGGTTTTCAAGCATAAGCTGGAGTAATTCTTTTGCATCAGTACAAGCGTCTGCTTTCTTTTTAAGTGCAGAAATTGCCATCTTTGCACCGCGTCCTTCATTATCGTATTTAGCTTTCCATTTTCCCTGAGAAATTTTAACGTATTTCTTGCCTTTCCATTCCCTTACAGTTCCAACCGGCAGACCTTTGCCACCTTTTTCCATTGATTCAGCTTCAAGCAGGGACTTCTTTACTTCCTTCTTTTCGCTGTTTTCCTGTTTTTCAAGTTCTTCAAGGTGAGTAAGTACCTTAGCTTTAAGTGCTTCAAATTCAGTATCTTTCATGTCAAATCCCCCATAAAGGTATTCTTTTTTGTATTTATCAATCAGTTCCATCATTTTTTTTCCTGATGCCAACTGAATCTCTTCATATTCCTTAGGGAAACTACCATCTTTCTTTCTGAAAAGTTCCCTGTATTTATCAAGAGCAGAATCAAGTTCATCAAAATTTTTATTTTCGCTGATTTCATCTATTGCTCTCTTTATTTTACGTTTTCTTGTTTCTATCCTACCAGATATATGACGAACCAGTTTGCCTGCAATTCTCTTTATACGTTGTAAAAAATTACATTTTTCACCTGAACATACAGTGAATTCAACTGTGCTCTTTCTTAATTCTTTGCATTGTGTAATTTCGTCAAGTTCTGAATATAGATAAGCTAACGTCCACTTTTTGTAATATAAGAACTTGTCCATCAATGCATACCGGCTAACTTCTTCTCATAACCTATCCTTGCATTAAGATATTTCTGGTACTCTTTCATACCGTTTACCTGAGAAGCAAGCAAGGATTCCTGAGTTTTGTCCAAATGCAGACTTTCATTTGTAAGTGCTTTCTTGGCCTTTTTGATCTTACCAGTCAGATCATCAAGTTCAGTAACCATACGTTTCAGAAAATTTTCCATCATTTACCAGCCTTTTTATACAGATCTTCATCGCCATATATCATGTGATATACAATTGGATTAAAAAGTTTCTTGAATGAGAACCTTTTCCCTATTTTAATTTTTCTTATATGCTTATAACCTGGAAATGGTGGTAGAAATGTCACAAGGTCGTTTCTATCTGCATACTGATAAACCTGATTGTCACAGCACCATTTTATATATTCAGTAGTCTTACGGCCAAAACAAGGCTTTGGAGCACCAAAAGTTACCAATATTGGATGCTCTTCTGTACGGTAATAAAAATCTTCTGTAGCGAGTATTGCCATTGCACCACCTAACGAATGACCACAAATGACAAACTCATAGTCAGGCCTTTCATTAGTTATCCGAATTACAATTTCCATTATTTCATCATTGCACGATCTCCAGGCATCGCCCCAACCACGTGCAAATATCATGCATGACTGCTGATTTTTATAGACTTTAGCCGGAAAGTTAAAGTTGTTCTGCCAGTCCCGTTTCTGATTACTTCCCTGAAACATCAGGTAAATAACCTGTTCAGTGTCATCAATGAGTAACAGCCAATCTACAGAATCACCTGAAGTGTTGTATTCAACAGTATTAAGATTGTAAAAAATATTCTCTGGAACAATTTTCATAGCAAAAACCTCTGCAACTAAAGACCGCTGAGCTACAAAGGGAAGGAGTATGGAAACCTTTGTTTTCAACTCAGCGGCCGAGACAATCTTTTTTTACTTCTTTTTTAGCAGAGCAATAAGAACGGCAATAGCATCAACAATACCGACAACGCCAAGAACTGCACCGCCAATCTTTTCAGTTCCATTACCAGAAATAAACAGCAACAGAGTTACTGCAACCCACACACTCCAAAGTACTACCTGTACAATGTTCTGTTTCAACCATTTAACAATTTTGTCCCACATAAGCATCCCCTCCGAAAGTTTGCCGAATACCCCTTAGAACGAAAAAAGCCGGTAACTTTCCTTTTACAGAAAATTACCGGCTTCGTATCTCTACTGAAAACCATATTTATGATTACTGTACAAGTTATTGTAATATGACGTCTATTTTATTTCAACAATGATTCTGTAACATTGTTTATCCCCTCTTAATTTGCATACTGTTTATGCTGAATTGCCACGTGTTCCAAGTTTGAGAAGGCATAATACATATTTGTAGTGGCAATGGAAGAATGCCCCATCATTTCCTTTAAGTCTTGAATGTTCACTCCGTGCCGTATCATGTAGGTTGCAAAAGTTTTTCTGAATCTATGCAAATGAACATTTTCCACATCAGTTCTTGCAGCAATTCCCACAATCACATCACGCAAGGAAGAAATGGTAAGTTTTCCCCAGTCTCCCTTGCCCTTTGTAAATAAATATTCCGTCTCAAAAGGCTTACTCTCTGCGTATTTCCTAAGTGCAAGCTCCGTTTGAGCCGAAAAATAAACCATTCTATCCTTGTTTCCTTTTCCGTGAATCAATACGGAACGGTTTGCATATTTAGGTGTGTTGCGAATTTCTTATTTTAGCCAAATTTGAATACCATTTATTTCATATACGATACCTGTTCGTCCAAAATATAAATCATACATACTACCATTTTTTGTAAAATGTAATTGTAGTGTGTCTTCTCCTGTTCTTGATGAATTTGCAACATAAAGCGCTTCTGCTGTATCTAAACTTGGTGTCTTATGAATGGCATATTTATCAACATTATCGACAGGCACAACCTTATCCATCGTGGCGAGTTCTTGCCAAGCAGTCCAACCGCCTACATCTTTTGTTCTTGCGTACATTTGGTTTGTACCCTCATTCTCGTAAGCGAATTGTCTGTATCTAATTGTTGCTCCTCTACCACCCGAATAAGATTCAACAATAAAGTTTCGGTAAAAGTGGAACATCTGAAGAAAGACCTTTGAATTCAAAAACATTGTCACCCTTTGGTTTTACTGCCCAGGATTTCAGATCTTCAACTGTTTCGTCTGCTGCTGTTGGCAAGCCGTATTTATTATTGGTCATATCACAACCTCCCATTGTAAGAAAAAATTAAATTGAACCAATCGCCATATTTGCGAATTTGTTTTTATTTGCCTTGATATAGTTGTCTATATCTTCTTTGTATTCTTTGATTCTTGCACCAAAATAGGCCGATGTGGCCGACTGAGTTGAACTGAAAGATTCAGATATACCATCCATTGAAAGTGATGAACTTGAGAAACCGGACATAAGACCATCACCAATAATATTCAGCATTGATACTGCAGCGTGCTTGCCGATTATCTGCCGTAAGTCTGATGGTATTTCATCGCTGTTTTCGTACCCGGCATCATAATCAATTGAATAGAATAAATGTGCTTCCATTGTCTGATTGCCGTACATACCTACGGCAGTCTGAATACCTGATGATGTTTCCGATGGTTTTATAGGTCTTTCCATAAGCTTGAGAATGCCCTTAGAGCCATCAACAATCGTAGTTTGAGTAAAATCCTTGGCTGATGATAAACGGCTTAACAGCGTCAATTTATGGAGTTTTAAGATAGGTCTCTGACGTGTTTTTATCATTCCATATCGTGATATACGAGAAAATTTGAAGTCATACGGTGCTTCATCTACATCGTAATCATCACCTTTAACAAGCCCACGTTCTGCAGCCTTATTCCTGATTCTCTTTTTCTTTATTGTAATATCAAGCATTCTGGCAAGTTCATCTGTGGAGGCATCGATAAAGTACTGAATCTGTTCGTCAGTGAAACTCTGACCGTTTGTTGCCTTGAAATCAGTACCCCAAAGATAAGTCATTCTTATATCATCAGTAGTCACTGCTGTGCCCCAATTGCCCTGTGGAGCACGATAATTGCCGAACGTATATCCGACACCATCGGCAATATTAATCATCACATATTTTGAATACAGATAATCGCTATCTGTAGGTTCTGTCACATCTGAATTACATACACGGTACTGATAAATACCGTTTGAAAGATTGAAATTATCAAGAAAATCACCGGTCTTAACAAAAGAAATGGTAGTACCTTCTTCAGGTACTTCAAAACCGGATCCAGTAAAAACAGACCAATCTGCATCATTTCTTTCTTTGCGTTCAATACGCAGAAAATCAAAAGAACTTACGGTGTTAATAATAACTCTTCTGTCTAAAGTAAATGCAGTAATTGTCATGGCCGTTTTATCCCCATAAAAAAACTGCACCGCATAATATTTACACGATGCAGTGTTAATAACAGTTATTTGAAATTAAATCCCGGACACTTACTCAGATACATTGCATCTTCAACAGAAACTGTCGCAGATCCATCTGCGTCAAAAGTAATTGCAGCTCCGGTTATGGCAAAAATAGTTTTTCCGGCTCTCTTTTCAGATACGCATTTAACTTTGCCATCCTTAACAGTAAAAGGCATTCCGTTTTCAGGTTTTGTTTCTTCAACTTCCGCTTTTACTTCTTCTGCACCTTTAACTTCTTCAACCGTTTCAACCGTAGCGGTTGTTTCTTCAACTTCCGCTACAGTCGTTTTGGTTTCTGTGTTAATGGTTGCTGCATTTCTTGCAGGTCTAGCCATTAGTACAGACCTCCGTTGTAATGGATATCTTTTACGATACCGCAGAACTTAGGAGCGTATACTTCCAGACCACCGAACATCAGTACCAGGAACGGCAGTTCAGCCGATGCGGTAGGATACAGTGGGAAAGTACAAGCTGGCAGCAGCTGTCCAAATTTGTAGGTTGGGCTGAGTTTTGATTCAGTCAAGAACAGCATTGATGCAGTACCTGGAAGTTCTTTGTTAAGGTCGGTGTAAACTGTAGTAGCTTCACCGCTATTAGGAACTTTATCCATTTCCATTACATCAGTACCATCTTTTGCAGAACGGCAGATAATGAAACCGGTAGCAACGTTTCCGGCACCGGGAGTAATGGTTACGGTTACAGAACCATTTGCAGCAACTGTTACAGGAGCTGCTGCTGTAGTACCGGCAGAAATACCGTACTGGTTTACAGCGTGTACAGTGTAGGTGTAATCACCGGCATCACCTGATGCAAATTCAGAATTTGCTACAGAAGCATTGGCAGAAACAGTTACTGTTGCCGGAGCTGCCGGGCGTTTCTGAGCGTCACCTTCTTCACGTACGCGACCTTTAACGTGATAGAACTTATCAGCACCTGCATCGTTACCGGCAAGTTTCAGGATAGAACCTACTGCAGTGTTATATCCTGGCAGTGGAGCACCCTGGAAGTTATTCATCATGTTAAAGCCTTCACCCATGTTGTAATAACCTTTTTCACCGAATGCAGTATCGCGGATTTCACGTGCCAGTACTGGAGGGAAGTATACGCGGTCTGCCGAACCACCCTGAGAGTAGATTTTTTCAGCCATTTCATCAAAAACAGTCATACCTTTTGAACCGATGGTAGCACCACGGAGAGAAAGGATATTCTGTTCTTTTGCTGCGGCTTTGCGGATCTGTGACTCAAAACCATCAAATTCAGTAGGAACGATAGCAGAATCACCATGAAAACAAAGATATTCAGCACCTTTAATAATGCTGTTTACACCGGCAACTTTTTCACTTGCGAGAGCGTCTTCAAAAGTTTCAGCGGCTTCCATCTGTTTTGTAACACCACGTTTAACCTGAAGATATTTCATATCGAAGGTTTTACGTTTGATAGACTGAGAAGTTTCTACACTTGCTCCGCCTTCAGTTACAGACAGGTGTTTGAAGTCACCTTCATCGTCACGAATATTCTTTTCGTGAACAGTTGAACGTACAGGCTGAGTTTTCAAGCTTGCCATCATCTTACAATCTTCTTTTGCCATTGCAAGAACGTTCATTACTTCTGTTTCCAGGTTTTCTGGAATCAGTGCGCGGCCGTTTGTAAAGTTTGCACTATCAGTGCCATAGCCGGCAGAAAGAGCCTTCTGGAGTTCATTTACTTCTGCACCTTCCATCAGGTCTGTTGAGTTTCCGTTTTCAAAGAATCCCATATTATTTACCTCCCATTTTCTCACTGATAAATGCAAAATATTCAGGGTTCATCGGTGTACCGGTTGCCATGTTTTTCTGCATATCGCTTGAGATTTTGCTTGATTTAGCTACTGTAATTTCTCCGTTTTCAACAGCGGTAATGAGAATGTCACGTGCTTTCTCAAAATCAGCCATTGTCATACGGTTGTTTGCTTTGTTTTTTCCAGGTTCTGCTGCAGTTACTGACTTATTCATAACCGATCGGGCCGGAATCTTTTCAGACCCGATTGCATTAAATGCGTCTGTCATTTCCTGAATTGATTTGGACAGTTCTGATTTTTCTTCATCAAAACTTTTCTTCATTGCGTTTGTGTTTTCTTCAATGTCAGAAATTGACTTTCTGAGAAGTTCGTTCTGTTCACGCAAATCAATCAGTTCTTTAAACATCGACTTAATCATTTCAGAGCCATCAATATAGTCATCATCATCTGTAGTAGATTTTTTACATGACTTTTCGGTTTCTTTAGGCTCTTCACCTGATTCGTCATCTACGTCACTTTTTTCTTCATCGTCAATTTCAAGATCAAGGACTTCATCATCATCTTCTGGCATATTGCCCTTCTCAATGACTTCATCTTCATCTTTGTTTTTGCCGGTGAGTGACTTCATGACATCTGTAAGTGAAAGTGATTTCATGAATTTTTCCCCCTGATCTATAATTTCGCGGACAATCATCCGTGAAGTATCAACATCAAAACCTTTTCCAATCAGGTAATATTCTGCGTCTTCATCAGCAGTAAAATTACCGTCAGCAAAGTGTTTCATAAGGCTTTTCAACACTTCTTCTTTTTCAGACTCTGAAAGTTTGTCTTCTTCATCTTCTTCAGCAGTGTTATCTATAGCGTCTTTTGTTTTTGTATTTGTATCTTCTGGAATAATCGCGGTACCGTTGGTTGATTCAGCACTATCGTCTTTATATCCGGCAGCAAGTGCCTTAACGAATTCATCAGGATTCATTGATTTTGCAAAAACAGCAGATCCAACGGTGTTGTTTACCGGTGAAGTTGTAAGAGCAAGGTCATTCCAAAGAACAGAAGTAATTTTCTCTACTCCGGTTTTTGCATCTTTGACTACTTTAGGGAAAATACCGCCAACTGATGCACGAACTCGGGAACTTCCATCTTTCAGCATTCTGATAAAGTCCTGGGCTTTTTCATTTGACTTGTAGAGTTTTCCAACTACGATTGTAGAACTTCCTTCGGTTCTTACATCGATTGGTTCACCGATTACCATGGAAGTATCTGAGATGGTATTTCCGTATTCATCCTTACGTTTGTGTAAGTGGTCACAGGAAATTACACCACCTTTCAGGAATTCATCTTTTGAATCCATCAAGGCTCGCTGTAAAACAATCTGATTCTGTAAGTCAAGATTTTCGTTACTTGCTTCTACTTCGAAAATGTAGTTTCCGTATTCATCGGTTTTACCGGGTTCAAGTGCGTTCGATTTACGGATTTTAAGGTTAAGATAAATGTCGTTGTTATCGTACATTTGTTTGCACCCTCATTCAGGCGTTTTGCCGGAAAATAAAAAAGCAGCCGGAAAACTAGCGGTTATCGCTGCTTTCTGACTGCCTTTTATAAGTGCAAATCACAATGTATATATCAGTAGAATAATTCCAATGAATAAATTTATTTTATTCTACTGATTTTTTTTTGTCAACTTTACATACCTAATGCATCTTCAAGTATAAAGTTCGTCAAGGATTTACTTACAAGTTCTGTAATCTCTGGTGCAGTTAAGGTAATGGATTTTTTGGTTTCATTTTTATTGACACTGCTATCGCCCTGAGTTATATTTTCAGAGATGGAATCAGGTACAAGACTTCCTTCCTGATTAAAGAAATTTGGGTGTCGATTGGAAATTTCTTCTGTTAAACCGCGATGCGCCTACATTGCGGTTTTTTTATGCATAAATAAAAAAAAGAGCCGGCAGAAATCAAATAAATGACTCTACCGGCTCTTGTTTAGTCATAGAAACCGTTATTAGAATAATACACTGTAATTCATTGCTAAACAACTAACACTTAACAGCATTAATAACATTCTGCTTGATACAATCACGGCATAAAGCACCATCAGGATCGTTAATTATCTGGCAGTCATATCCAATTGATTTACAAAATGCGCAATCACTGGTTCTGTAGAGTAGTTCCACAAGTTTATTAAGGTTAGTTTCTTTTTCATTGATACAATCTTGTACATTCATATTGTCACCTCACGCTGATACTTTATCAGGTTCTGCAGCAACAATCATTCAACTTGTGGTTTAATAAAAAAAGGATGCTACATTTTGTAACACCCTTAATACACTTTATTATTTGTAAATGTAGAATGTCTGTATAGCCATATTTATTGACTCTTTGTAGATACCCGGCAGACACAGATACATAAAAATAGCTTTTAACGTTTTCATTTTTTCGACACTCCTTCAATTTCAATTGCCTTTTCAATGCTTTTTACTGCATCTGCATTGTAATAAAAGGTTTCTACTTCTTTGTTTACACCCTTTGCTTTGTTCACTCTGTAGAATCCGTTTTCTTTAGACTTCAGAATACCGTACTTCTTAATAATCGCCCCAACTTTCTGGCAAGGAAGACCGTATCTATCCCCGCTTTTTCCGGCTGTTTCACCTTGTTCTGTTACTTCAGGAAGTGGAATTGCAAATGTTCCTGTAAGCATTTTTGTTGCATGAGCATCCATAACCTGTTTATAAGTTTTTGACTGCCCAGTATATTCTGCAGCAATTTCACGCATAAGTTTTGCAGCTTCAACCCTGGCTTCAATATGCGCAAATTCATCGATTACTTTTGTTTCTACAATGACTGATTTTCCAATACGCAGATCATGAAGAAGTTTCTTTACCTGTTTCTTGAATTCCTTTGCAATTGGCTTTGTAGACTGGAAAAGAACTTCATACATACCGTTTTCTGTTAAAAACCACATACTACGCATCTGACCTGACCGATAGATTTTAGTGGTTAGCTTTTCATCTTCATCAACCATTGCAACCATCTGATTTACCTTTTCAGTATCATAATCAATCATTTCTGCAATGTCTTTTGCCAGGAATAACGGCTCATCATAAGTACCGTAAACGGTAAAATTTCTGTCTAAAACGGTAGTTTCTTGTAAAATGCTAATGCTTTTTTCTGCATTATCCGATAACATAGGTGTAGGCATTATTGCCACCTCCACGATGAATCAGTGTTCTGCCTGAGAAACATAAGCACTGATTCGTTGTGCTTTTATCACTCAACGAGTGAAATAAAAAAAGCACTTAAT
>JAZLJW010000109.1:0-1014 GCA_045597345.1 Treponemataceae bacterium | reverse complement strand
AATCAATGAGGGGGGCGTTGTATCACACACCGGTTCCGGGACGGTTGTAACCTATACGGGGATTCAAAAGACAACCGTTCCCTTCTATGATAAATCACGCGAGATGGTGCTTTATGTGTTTGCAGGGATATGGGTTCTGATTCTGATTATTGCAATCGTGAGATACCGCAGTCTGCGGAAGCGGCAGATGCTGAAGAAAGATTTTTAATCCTGAATCATTTTTTTCATTCTCCTTTTTGTAACAGTTCAGCAGCCCCCTGCAGGTGCTCTTTGCGGGTTGTTGTAACTGAGAGTACAGATTCTATGACACGCGAATGTGCGTCATATCTCAAAGCAAAAGTAAAAACCCGCCATCAAGATAGAGGGATGAATGGTTACAAGGATTTTCAGACGGACAAAGCAGAGCCGGAACCGGGCAAAACAGATGAAATGCAAAAAGCCGCGGGGGGAGTACTTCCCGCGGTTTTTTCGCAGTGTGGATATTGTGTGTCTGTGACAGACACTCCGCCGCTTGGGCACTTTTTCTTAAGAGTGGGTTTAAGAGTTTGTGAACTGCAGCCATTTTCAGGCGCAGCGGGCGGACGTTTCTGTCACCAGACGTGAGTCGGCTGGTGTGGTATGTCCGCGTGATTGTGTGTTAGTTCATACGGTTATGAGATTTTCCGGAAAAACAGTTCCCGGTTAGGGGGCTGTTTTTATGAGGCTGCTGCTGGAATGATCTTGATAGTTACTGCATTTGTGGTGTAGGTTTTACCTCCATCATCAGTAATAGTGGCATATACTTTGTAAGAGGTTGCCTCAGTCACTGTTGCAGTTGGAGTACTAGTAATATCAACACTTCCATCATCTCCAACTTGACCAGATGTAGTTCCTCCAAGAGTCAGACCTCCTACCGGGTTGAGAGTGACTGTCTTCCCTTTCAGTGCTGCTCCGGCAGTAACTGTGAATTTAACATCTGCTCCGGAAGTAATTCCGTCAGATAATGCATTTGATGTAAGAGTGAATGCTGTTCCT
>JAZLJW010000108.1:0-12215 GCA_045597345.1 Treponemataceae bacterium | reverse complement strand
CTGCAAAGTCCTCAAACAATCAAGGAAAAGTTATTGCTGATAGAATACAATTTGCTTTTCCTCATACAGATTTTTCTATCAACTCAAGTTGGAGCTCTTCATCTGAAAATATGATATTTAACAGTTTACAAGAAGGCACATTATTAAATTTTAGCATAGAAAATCTTGATTCTCATGAACCTTCTGACCTAAAAACTGTTATAGCACTCCCTGTCTATATTGTTATGTTTGAAAACAGTTGGCTTTTACTTTGCATAAAAGAAGAAAGCTTTAAAAATAATTTTTCGGAAATCGATATGAAACCTGAAAATTTTATTCTTTTTGATATTCTTACAATTCATTCTGTTATTGAATATAAAGATACTCATGCAAAGAAAATTAGCATTCCAACCACAATTTCTTCAGTAGGAAGAGATGGACCAACTTATTCAAGTCTGGAAACTGCCTGTTACCAACCATTGCATAAAATATGGTTTGATTTTTCTATAGTTTTTAATACTTTCAAAGATTCTGAAGAATATATAATCAGACTTTGCTATCTTCGTAAGAAAAGTTTTAGTTACGAATTAGCAGATGATATCCTGGTAGATGCCGCACATAAAGGACAAGGAAAATTCGATAATATTGATTATACTCCTACTTCGATTTCTGACAGTGATATTTTGATTTGATACAATGCATTTTTCTAGAAAAATTCCAAGCTATAAAATATGACTATGTCCAAAAAAGATAACTTGTATGAAAAATTTGCCAACGTCGCTCTTGCTCTGATTGTTCTTTCTGAACGTCCATGCTATTCCGCAATCTGTTTCTGAGTGAAATCTTGTGACTGCAATTCATGCGGCTTCAGCAGAAATTTCTCGCCGGCATTTTTCGGAAGTTTATCACCGGCAGTGACAGTTTGTCTGCAAGCAACTTTTGCGACGGTGAGAACATTTAGAAGAGAGAACCAGCATGAGCAAATATGAGCCGCTTTGGAAATGGATTGCAGAAAATGAGAAGTAAACAAAATTAAACTATTTTAGTGTAAATTTTTATTGACACCACCATGATTTCATCATATTTTATAATCATGAAGGAAACCATAAAAGCTCTACGGGAAAAAAACAATTATTCTCAGGCTACGGTTGCTAAATATTTGAATGTTTCGCGCCAGATGTATATCAAATATGAAAGTGGAGAAGCAGAACCGCCTGTGAAGGTTATTGTGGCTTTAAGCAAATTATATAAAGTTGATTATGCGCAAATAATTGATAATGCTGCTGGGGCTCACATAGCTAAAAAAAATATATATGAATATTCGGGAACTTCCGGAGATTTATATGTGGCAAGTCCTTCTGTTGCTTACGGAGCTCATGGAAGTTCAAGACCAGTTGTTATGAACAATAACTTTGAATTGATAAAAACTATAATTCCTAAATTAAATATTTTTGAGCAGCTGCAAATACTGTCGTTGCTGGCTTCTTCAATTGAGAAAAATGGTGCTGATGAAATTATCAATTCAGTAAATACATTGCACTCTAAACAAGAGACAAAACTAAATAATCTTTCTGCTAAAGAAAAGGATAAGTTATTTCTAAAGTTTTCAGGATGTTTAAAAGGTGCGGTGGTAAAAGATCCAAAAGATGCCCGCTTGGAACATATTTGTAAAAAATATGATATTTAATTTAGCAGGTAACTAATTAATGGATAAAATTCTTTTTGATACAAATATTATTTTGGACTGGTTGCTGGAGAGAGAGAAATTTTATGAAAGTTCAGCAAGATGTATTGAGCTTTGTAAAAATTCTATGATTCAAGGTTTTCTTACGCCACATTCAATTTCTGACATTTTTTATATTTTGCGTAAAGAAAAAGGATTGGCGGAATCAAAGGAGTTTATACTTTTGCTGGTTAACGTGTTTTATGTTTTAGCAGAAGATGAAAACACTATGATTTCAATTGTCAATTCAGATTTGTGGAAAAATGATTCATGGAATGATGTTGAAGATGCAATGCAGATGGTTTCTGCCAGTCTTAATAATATGGACTTGATACTTACAAGAAATCCCAAAGATTTTAAGAATTCTGCTGTAACTTATTTATCGCCAGATGAATATCTTCTAGAAGTGAACTTATGAATGAAATTTTTGCCCGCAATCAGGCAAGATGGACAAGGGACAGTCAGAGGGTAAAAAAAGACGGCTTTCGCCGTGGATAGATCAAAACACTGAAGAAATGCTGCGCACTGCTCGCTTTTTATCATCTTTGTGGCTTATTTCAGGGTAAAAAAATGACGGCTTTCGCCGTCATTTTTTTTTCGAGTGTAGCTTACATTGTTTCCAGGAACGGGATCAGGGTTACGCTGAAGGCGTTCTGCAGAACCTGGCGGACACAGTCGGCAAGTGCCAGACGGGCACCGGCCAGAGCCTTGTTTTCTTCAGCAACCGCCAGAATAGGACAGTCGTGATAGAACTTGCTGAAGCCTTTGGAAACTTCATATAAGAAGCTGGTAACCACAGACGGATCAAGGGTTTTTGCTGCTTTTTCAAGCACTGCTGGATATTCTCCCAGAGTCTTGATCAATTCCCATTCAGCAGGATCAGTCAGCTGAGCAAGAGCTGCATCGCTAAAGTCTGGAGTTACGCCTGTTTCTTCTGCCTTGCGTACGATGGAGCAGATACGTGCACCCATGTACTGCAGGTATGGACCGGTATTTCCGTTAAAGCTGAGTGATTCCTTAGGATTAAAGAGCATGTCTTTTGAAGGGGTAATCTGCAGCAGGTAGTAATGAAGAGCACCCAGTGCAATGTTTTCTGCTACGGCTTCAGGATCCCCTACAGCATCCTCGCGTCCCTTTTCTGCGATTTCGGCCTTGGCATCATCGCGCAGACTGTTAATCAGGTCATCGGCATCAACTACGGTACCTTCACGGCTCTTCATCTTACCTTCCGGCAGGTTAACCATACCGTAGCTCAGGTGGAACAGTTTTTCTGCCCAGCTGAAGCCCAGTTTACGAAGGATATAGAACAGTACCTTAAAGTGATACTGCTGTTCAGAACCTACAACGTATACCAGCTGGTTAAAGTCCCAGTCGTCATGGCGGCTGATGGCAGTACCGATATCCTGGGTAATGTATACAGAAGTGCCGTCTTTACGGAGCAGAACTTTTTCGTTGCTTTCTCCGTCTTTACTCTTTCCTACAGCTTCCGTTACATCAATACGTACGGAGCCATCATCGGCCTTAAAGAAAATACCGTCTGCAAGACCTTTCTGAATAACATCTTTACCTTTCAGATAGGTATCGCTTTCAAAATACAGTTTGTCAAAAGAAACACCGGTGCGTTTGTAAGTCTGGGTGATACCGCCGGTGGCCCAGTCATTCATCTGCTGCCACAGCTTCCGGATTTCTTCGTTGCCTTTTTCCCACAGAACCAGCATGCTCTGGGCTACAGCTTCCATGGCTGGATTAGCACGGTTCATTTTATCAAATTCAACGTAGCAGTCACCTACAAAACGGTCTGACTTAATACCCAGGGATTCCGGCGTATCTTTCAGGGTAAATACAAAATCTGAAGAAATACCGCTATCTGTTACATATTCAGGATGGCCTGAATGATTCACGATATACGCCAGCATTGATTTACAGATGTGTACCCCACGGTTATTGATGATGTTTACTTTGTATACATCTGCACCGGCAGCTGCCAGAATACGGCTTACTGATTCACCCAGGGCATCGTTACGCAGGTGTCCCAGGTGCAGCGGTTTATTGGTATTGGGACTTGAGAACTCAATCATAACCCGGCGACCAGCAAGGGGGGCCTGGTTTTCTGCATTCAGTTTACCGTAGGAAGCCTTCTGTTCGTTGATCTTTTTAAGAGTTGCACTGGCTGCAACACCTTTATTCAGTTTGGCATTTACATACGGTCCAACAGCAGCAAAGGAACCTACGGCAGCGGCTTTGTCAGAAAGCTGCTCAGTAATAATCTGAGCAACTTCTTTTGCAATAACCGGTGGCCCCATGCGGAGGGTCTTAGCAAAAATGAAAAGTGGAATACCAACATCACCCATCTCAGGGTTTGGTGGAGTTTCAAGAGTAAGCTGAGCAGCTTCAACTACTCCAGCGGTGGCTTCAAGCCCCTTGTTTTTGATGAAAATATTCAGTGCTTCAGCAACAATGTCACCGCACTGTGAACGTAAATCTGCCATACAGCCTCCAGAGGCACAGTACCTGTACGTGCCCGTTGCGATAGTTATCACAGTTTAGCAAAATACGGCAAGGGTTTCAATTACAGGGTTTCAATTACAGAAACGTCCTCTGCAGATACGCAACTACTTTTTCAATCACATTCTGGTTCAAACTGTAGTACACTTTATTTTCCCGCCGGTCAATGCTGATCAGTTTCGATTCAAACAGGAGCCCCATATGGTGCGAAACCGTTGCCGTAGTAAGATTCAGTTTTTTGGCCAGTTCTCCGCCATATCGGGGGCCCTGATGCAGTTCCTGCAGAATGGCAAACCGGCTTTTGTCTGCCAGATGTTTCAGACAACTGTCATACTCAATATCATCACTTTCCGGTGACAGCATATTCTGCATACCATCAATAACGGTTTCCGATGAATGAAGAATACCAAAGTGAATCCGGAAGGGTTCGTTTTCCGGCAACTGCAGATTATCGTCAGGTTTTACGCTTCCGGCAATCCGTACCGGAAAAAAGAAATCCGGGTTCAGGGTAATAGCCGGAACTTCCTTAAGAAGATGACGGGCAAAGGGCATATAGGCATCAATGAACTGTTCATTACCCTTTTCTGCAAGAATGGGGATCCAGTAAGAATAAAACCGGTTGGCTACCTCATTAAAGACATCTTCAAACTGCAGAACTATTTCCCAGGCAGTTTCCAGTAATGCACGGCATTTTTCACGGTGCTGTTTTCTGTTCATGAACATATCAAGAACGGAAATTTTAACGTCATCCGGGGCCTGCATCTGGGTAACTGCACGCACAACACTCATGCTGTCAAAACCGTCAGTTTTTCCGTCTACAGAAATTTCGTTACTGACAATGCTGGTATTAGAATAATTGGTAGCATACAGCAGGAACCGTTTTATGAATGCCTGTTCTGAAACCGATTCAAGTCTGGCAAAAAGTTCATCTATGGTGGCGCCATCGGGGCCGTCATCTTCAAACAGCAGCACAAAAGGAGTAAGGGAATTCTGCCCTGTTTCCGAAGATGCACCAAAATATTTTTGAAAATCCTCATTCAGAGCCTGCAACTTAGGATTTTTTGCAGCAGCTTTGCAGATATCCTCCATCGACTGAAGATCTTCAGCATACTGCGGCCGTAATTCAGCCGAACCTACTTCTTTTAATGCTTTATCAACTGTTTCGCGGTAGTTTTTTCCCCGCCCCAGAAAGTGCAGCAATGAAGACGAAAGATACAGTTCATGTTCCCGTACGTAGTTCTTATTCATATATTTAGAATAACATCTAACAAATAACTTGACAACCGTCTAACAATAATGTTATACCAATATCATACTTGAGGTTAGATTTGTATCTAATATAAAATCGAGAGGTGGAATGGGAAAGCCATCTGCACGCCGGTAGATGTGTAGGCTTATGATGAGACCCTGAAACGAGTTCAGGGTGACAATAAACAACACTGTCTACGGACATAAGCTTATATTACAAAGATACATATCAAAAATGGGAGTTGAAAAAATGACAAAAAAGACTGTACCCCATGAAAAGTTCATACGACGTCTACTGGGTACCATGAAACAGGATGCCCGCAGAAACATGATCCGTATCCCCTTCTATACGGTCATTGCCGGGTTATACCCCTTCTGCGCCATCATCCTGCCGAAAATCGCCATCGGGATCATCGAAGAAGGCGGTACTGATGCAACCACCCGCCTGATTACCGCCATGATCATCTATCTGTTTGTTGCAGGACTTCTGGCATACCTTTCAAAACTGGAAGAACAGCTGATTGAAATCACCAACATGAATATGCGCATGACACAGCTGACCCGAATTGCCCAGATTTACCAGCGTATGGATTTTAAATATCACGAAGATGCAGCATTCCAGAAAGAATATGATAAAGCAACCAAATCCTGTGACAATAATGCAAATGGCGTTGAAGGTGTTGCAAACCGGATAAGTAAGCTGCCGTCAAAAGCCGTAACCATCATGGGTATGCTGATTCTTGCAGGCTTTCTGAATCCCTGGGTATTACTTGCTATTGTGATTCACGTTGCCGTTACCATGTGGGTAGAACGGCAGGCCCACAAATATGCCTATGCAATGAAGAAAGACGTTGCCGCTGCCAACAGAAAAGTCGGCTATTACCAGAAAACCACCAGCGACTTTACCTATGGCAAGGACATCCGTATTTTTAATTTCCGTGACCAGCTTTTGAAAAACTATCATGCCGAAATCGACACCCTGTATGTTCTGAACCGGAAAATCAAGAACCATGAATTTCTTTTGGGATTTGCCGGAATCATTACCCTGCTCATTACCAACGTTGCCATGTACGGCGTCCTGATTCATCAGTGCCTCAATGGTATGCCCCTCAGTTCCTTTACCATGTACGTGGCCCTTATCACGAGCCTTATGGCACTGATGCTGGATTTCGGCAAGGATATTGCTTTCATCCAGAACGAAGGCGACTACATCAAGGATTTTTACCGGCTGCTTGACGCCAACCTGATTGAAGAAGGTACGGAAAAAGCCGACATGACAGTACCGGTTGAAATCGTATTTGACCACGTAACTTTCCGGTATCCGGGAAGCGAGAAAAATATCTACACTGATTTCAGCTTTACCATCCATGCCGGAGAACGGCTTGCCATTGTAGGAACCAACGGTGCCGGAAAAACAACTCTGGTTAAGCTGATCTGCGGTCTGTATCCGCCTACTGAAGGAAACATTTACATTAACGGAAAGGAAATCCGCCAGTACAAAAAAGAAGAACTGTACAAGCTGTACGGCACTGTTTTCCAGGACTTTACCATTCTGGCATTCCAGATCCGAGAAAACGTAACCTGCCGCAAAGACGATACCCGGTACGATGAACGGGTCTGGGAGGCCATTGAAAAAGTAGGCCTTAAGGATAAGGTGCAGGAATTTGACAAAGGCTTAAGCCAGATGATGCTGAAGGTTATTGATGAAAACGGTACCGACTTATCAGGCGGACAGCGGCAGAAACTGGCCATAGCACGGGCTCTCTTTAAGGATGCGCCAATGATTATCATGGATGAACCGACGGCAGCCCTTGATGCCCTGGCAGAAGCAGAAATCTATGAAAGCTTCAGCGATATGGTAAAAGGAAAGACCGCCGTATACATCAGTCATCGTCTTGCTTCTACCAAGTTCTGTGACAGAATCGCTCTTTTTACTCCCGAAGGTCTTGCAGAATACGGCACCCATGATGAACTGATGGCTCTGAAAGGCAAATACTACGAAATGTTCCAGATTCAGGGCAAATACTACCAGGAAACCGGTTCTACCGAGGAGGCAGCTGAATGAAACCATTATTCCACTTTTTGAAACTTGCCTGGAAAACCAGTCCAGCCTACGTGCTTTCCATGATCTTCATGGCGCTGGTAAACGGGGCAAAAACTATTCTTAATATCGTACTCCCCATGCTGCTGGTAAACGAACTTACCGGAGAACGGAGTCTGTCAAACCTGATTCTTTACACCGGATTTATTATCGGCAACAACGTACTGATGCAACTTATTGCCAATATGTTCAAGAAATATATTGATGCCAAAGAATCCTGGATGACTTCAAGTCTTATTGCCGTAATGGGAACCAAGGTTATGAACATTGAATATTCCTACCTGGAAGATCCCTACTATCTGGATCTGAAGGAACGGGCCATTTTCTCCCTGACTAACCAGAACGTACTTTCCAGGGTCATCCACGATTTTTCCACCCTGATTCAGAATTTCTGTGTACTGATCAGCCTTATTGCCATTCTTTCAACGTTGGGATGGCAATTGATTACAGCCTGTATCTTTGCCAGTGTTGCCTTAATCGCCATATCTGCCTTAAGCATGGGAAAAATCACCAAAATCTTCCAGATGCTGATACCGGTAAACCGCCGGTTCAACTACTATCTGAACCTGGCCGTGGATACTCCGGCACAGAAAGAAATCCGGCTTTACGACATGGAAAGCCTTATTACCGGTACTATTCAGGAAGACTTGAAAGAAAGCATGAGTAAATTCAATGAAGGCTTTTTTGCCATGGGACAGATGTTCGGCAGCATGACCGTATTCAGCGAACTGATTGCCGCTTTCAGCTATTGCTGGGTGGGCATAAGAACACTGACAACTACTTATGGTCCGCTCCTTTCTCTTGGAGCCTTAACCATGTATGTGTCTGCAGCAATTAACTTTTCAAACGTCATGACGACCTTTGGGGAATCAGTTATTCAGGTGAATCAGATGCTCACCTTGATGAAGCCCTATCTGGAATTCATGAACCTGCCGGAAGAAACGGCTCAGAGCAGCCACCAACCGTTTACCGGCGATATTGAAACCGTTGAATTCCGAAACGTAACCTTTACCTACCCTAAATCAGAAAAACCGATATTACGGAACATCAGTTTTTCCGTACAGAAGGGTCAGAAGATTTCCATCGTGGGGCTTAACGGTGCCGGTAAATCTACCCTGGTTAAGCTGATCTGCCGCATGTATCAGGCTGACAGCGGCGAAATCCTGGTAAACGGCCGGAACATTTACGACTATGACTACAACAGCTATATGGATGCCATCAGTGCAGTTTTCCAAGACTACAAGATGTTCAACTTTACCATTGAAGAGAACATTGTAGGTGGAAACGCTGGTACGGTCAGCCAGGAACGGGTACAGCAGCTTATTGATGAAGTTGGTCTTCATGATAAAATTGCAGAGCTGCCCAATGGGGTTAAAAGCCGTTTTGGAAAGGAATACGATGAAGACGGCATCGAAATGTCCGGCGGGCAGAGTCAGAAAATTGCCATTGCCCGTGCCCTGTACAAAAAAGCCAGCATGGTCATTCTTGATGAACCTGCCAGCGCACTGGACCCGATCTCTGAAGCCGAGATTTATGAAAAATTCAACAGTCTGGTGCAGGACAAGACGGCCATGTACATCAGTCACCGCATGTCTTCCAGCGTATTCTGCGACAAGATTCTGATTATCGACGGAGGAACTGTCAGCGATTACGACAGCCACGAAAACCTGATGAAGAAAACCGACAGTCTGTACTACAAGCTGTTCATGGCCCAGGCCGATAATTACAGAAACTAGAAAAACTCAGGAGGCTTCGGCAGGCTCAGCCATCCTGAGTCACATTTTTCAGGCCCCTGAGCCTGTCGAAGGGTCCATCATTTTTCACTTTCTATTTTTATGATACTTCACCAACCCGTTTACCGCCCAATGAAACATATACCAAAGACTTTTGAAAATTCCTAAATGCAACACTTCCCGATATACCCGCCACTGAGGATAAATCATTTTCCTTTTTGATGCTGTCAGGGAATCAGAACGCATACGATAATCCACCAGAACATCCGAATACCCAACCGCAACTACGCCTTGTTTCATTACATCAAGAATCATGGCATAGTCATCGCGTAAACTTTGTAACTCTTCCCGAAAATGTATCGGCGTCGTCAATAAATCTGTATCAATGATTGTAATTGATGGAAACATAGGACAGTGATGCAACATTTGATTATAGGTCCGGATTCCTGGATAGCAATAATCTGGTAGAACCGGTTCTGTGCATTGTTCATTCATCCGGCGATACCCACAAAAAAAGATAGCTCCTTTTGGCACAGTACACGATGAAATGTGTTCCAGCATTGTTTCCAGATATTTTGAATGCCAGACATCATCACTATCTAAAAAACAGATATACCTGCCAGTTGCATATTTCAAAGCTTCGTTTCGGGCACCACTTGATCCCTTTTTTGTTGATAATGCGATAACCCGAATCCTACTTTCATCTTTCGCATATGAATTTGCAATAGAAACCGTTACCCCATCATCTGTAGAACAATCATCTACTGCAATTAATTCCCAGTTAGTAAAGGTCTGCGATATAACTGACTCAAGTGTTTCACGTAAGTATGCAGATGCATTTCTCATCGGCATAACTATAGAACAACGAAAAGAATACATATGTTTTTACTTTTTCTTGAACTTAGCAATAACTTCCGGATCATGTACAAGATTTTGAAGAGCATTTATCAGGAATGCAAGAAAGATTGATACGAAGAAACCTGCTAAAGATATAATTGCTATTTGTACAGCAGGAGATTTTGCTTTATTTTCATCCTTTTTTTCTTCAGTTTTCTTTTCTGAAGCGCCAGAAGCATTCTTTAACACTTGAACATCGCTATCAACTTTTAGAGAGCGGATCTTTTCCAGTTCATACTCAGTCTGTAACGACTGATATACCGCCTTTTGAGACTCCAGTTCCAGTTCATATCCATTTTTTACCGAACCACTGGATTCATTAACCTTTTTGAGCAATACTTCAATATCACTCTTTTTTTCAGCAAGTGATTTCTCGTATCCTGCCAAAATTTTTTGAGTTTCTTCCTGTTTTGATTTCTGATAATTCTCAACCAGTTTATCCACAACATACTTCACTGCTTTTTGCGGTTTCTCTTTATCTTCATCAGTATACGTTATGGTAAGAATCCCATTTTTATAACTTGTCGTAAGGGAAGAAGCCTTTGTTCCATTTTTATAGGCAGATATATATTTTTTACATAATTCCTGAGCATACAGCGCATTTACCGGAAGAGTAAAATCATCATCAAAAACAATTACTTTTGCACTGCTGGTATATACCGGTACTACCGACTGTTTAGCAAGTTCTGCTGCTTTTGCCACCTTTTTTTCATGAAAGGTAACATACAGGCAACCACTGATAAACGTTACAAGAGTTAAAACAATAATCAGTATTTTATAATTCCAGATAACTACCACCAAATCTACCAGGCTGATTTCTTCATCGCTTTCTATTTGTTCCATAGGGCTCTCACTTTATAAGCTATAGCTTATATCTTACGACAAAAAAAAGGATTTCTCAATAGTACGAAACACAGAAAAAGCTGCATCAATGGTATCATCCATATCAAAATACCGGTACATACCAAGTCTGCCACCAAAAATTACCGCAGCTTCACGGGATGCAAGTTCCTGATATTTTGTATACAACTCATTATTTATAGAATCCGTTACAGGATAATACGGTTCATCACCACGTTTCCAACACTTTGGAAACTCTTTTGTTATAACCGTACAAGGTTGAGTTCCACACTCAAAATGCTTATGCTCGATAATTCTAGTATACGGAATTTCCATATCAGTGTAATTAACTACCGCATTTCCCTGAAAATTTTCACAATCAAGAACCTGTGTTTCAAAACGCAGCGACCGATATTCCAGTTCCCCAAATCGATAATTGAAATACTGATCAATGGGCCCTGTATACACGATTTGTTCTGCCATATTTTTCCATCGGTACGGCTCTTCCAAAAAATCTGTACCCAGAATGATGTCGGCACCTTTCAACATATTCTGAATCATGTGGGTATAGCCACCAACAGGAATTCCCTGATACTTATCTGTAAAATAATTATTATCATAGGTAAACCGTACCGGTAGCCTTTTGATAATAGAAGGCGGTAATTCTTTACAGTTTTTTCCCCACTGTTTTTCGGTATACCCTTTTACCAACAGGTTAAAAACGTCTTTTCCTACAAGACTGATACCCTGCTCCTCAAGATTTGCCGGTATTTTGTCTGCCATAACCGCAGACTGGTCTGCAATTCTTTTTTTTGCCTGCTCTGGAGTTATCACATCCGGCCAGATGCGGTTAAAAGTGTTCATGTTAAAAGGCAGATTAAACAATTGATTTTTGTAAATTGCCACCGGGCTGTTTGTAAAACAATTGAATTCAGAAAACCTGTTTACATAATTCCAAATCTGTTTGCTGTCAGTGTGGAAAATATGGGCACCATAGCGGTGAACCTGGATACCCGCTATTTCTTCTGTATAACAGTTCCCACCAACATGATTACGCTTTTCTATAACCAGAACTTTTTTGCCTGCCTCAACAGCTTTTTGAGCGATGACCGCATTAAAAAGCCCTGCGCCTACAAGAATCAAATCGTATTTCATGGGCATAGTATATAAAATTTATATACTTTTGTTT
>JAZLJW010000107.1:0-13118 GCA_045597345.1 Treponemataceae bacterium | reverse complement strand
ACTACTGAAAATTTTGCAAACATTGCATTTTTTTGCAAATAAACCATATTTGAGAGGTACATACAATATGAGCTTCGATATCAGCAAAATGCGTAATATCGGTATCAGCGCCCACATTGACTCTGGTAAAACTACCCTGTCAGAACGCATTCTTTTCTACTGCGACAAAATTCATGCCATCCACGAAGTACGTGGTAAAGACGGTGTTGGTGCCGTTATGGATAACATGGAACTGGAACGCGAACGTGGTATTACCATTGCATCTGCATCAACCCAGGTTCAGTGGAAAGACTACACCTTCAACGTAATCGACACTCCCGGACACGTAGACTTTACTGTAGAAGTAGAACGCTCACTGCGCGTACTCGACGGTGCAATTCTCGTTCTCTGTTCTGTAGGTGGTGTACAGTCTCAGTCAATCACTGTAGACCGTCAGCTGAAACGCTATCATGTACCTCGTATTGCATTCGTTAACAAATGTGACCGTACCGGTGCAAACCCATTCCGTGTTTGTAACCAGCTCCGTGAAAAACTGGGTCTGAACTCTCACATGATGGAAATCCCGATCGGTCTGGAAGATAAACTGGAAGGTGTTGTTGACCTGATTACCATGAAAGCCATCTACTTTGAAGGCGATTCAGGTACCGAACTCCGCTATGCTGAAATTCCTGCTCACCTGGTTGATCAGGCTAACCAGTACCGCGAAGAACTGCTGGATGCTGCTTCTATGTTCTCTGATGAACTGATGGAAGCTATGCTGGAAGGTGAACCTTCACAGGAAATGATCGAAGCTGCTATCCGTAAGGGTACCCTGGCTGAACAGTTTGTTCCTGTATTCTGTGGTTCTGCTTACAAAAACAAGGGTATTCAGCCTCTGCTGGATGGTGTTGTTAAATACCTTCCTGACCCAACTGAAGTTAAGAACATCGCTCTTGACCTTGACAACAACGAAGCTCCTGTTGAACTTTCTTCTGATGAAAAACACCCGACCGTTGCTCTGGGATTCAAACTTGAAGACGGACAGTACGGTCAGCTGACCTACGTACGTGTTTACCAGGGATGTATCAAGAAGGGTGAAGAACTCTATAACACCCGTGCACGCAAAAAGTTCAAGGTTGGACGTCTTGTTCGTATGAACTCTGCTGCAATGGAAGATATTAACGAAGGTGTACCTGGAGATATCGTTGCACTGTTCGGTGTTGACTGTGCTTCTGGTGATACTTTCTGTTCTGGCGGACTGAACTACGCAATGACTTCTATGTTCGTTCCTAACCCTGTAATTTCTCTGTCAATCAAACCAAAAGACAAGAAATCTGCAGACCAGATGGCTAAAGCTCTGAACCGCTTCACCAAAGAAGACCCAACCTTCCAGACCTTCGTTGATCCAGAATCTAACGAAACCATTATTAAAGGTATGGGTGAGCTTCACCTGGATGTTTACGTAGAACGTATGCGCCGCGAATACAACTGTGAAGTTGAAACCGGTGCACCACAGGTAGCATACCGCGAAACCATTACCCAGCATGCAGACTTCAACTATACCCATAAAAAACAGACTGGTGGTTCCGGTCAGTATGGTCGTGTAGCAGGTTTCATGGAACCAATCGCTGATAAAGACTACGAATTCGTAGATAACATTAAGGGTGGTGCTATTCCTAACGAATACATCCCTTCTTGTGACAAAGGTTTCAAGAAATCAATGGAAAAAGGTTCTCTGATCGGATTCCCTGTTGTAGGTGTTAAATGTACCATTAACGATGGTCAGTTCCACCCGGTAGACTCTTCAGATATCGCATTCCAGGTTGCATCAATGGGTGCTTTCCGTGAAGCTTACGAAAAAGCAAAACCATGTATCATGGAACCTATCATGAAGGTATCTATCGAAGGTCCTACCGAATTCCAGGGTAACATTTTCGGTCTGATTAACCAGCGCCGTGGTGTTATCGTTTCATCTACTGATGAAGGTAACTTCTGCCGCGTAGATGCTGAAGTTCCACTGAGCGAAATGTTCGGTTTCTCTACTCTGCTGCGTTCTAACACCCAGGGTAAAGCTGAATTCTCTATGGAATTCGAAAAATACGGTAAAGTTCCTAACTCAGTATCAGAACAGCTGATTGCTGAATATCAGGAAAGAAGACGCAAGGAAGCTGCAGGTAAATAATCTGGCTGCTGGCTCCTTTCGGAGTCAGTAAAAAATTGCGAAAATAATTAATAAAACCAGCACAAAACAACGTTTGTGCTGGTTTTTTTTTATTTTGTGGCATGAATGCCAATTGCGTGAGATAATATCCTTAGAGAAAGGCAAGTGGATTTTGATCTTCTGCTTTTGAACGACATATTGCGCTGCCGTTGTTTTGGTGGCTTTAATAAGGAGTAAAAAACTATGGTTAAACAGGAATTTATTGATCGCAGTCCAGTACGCGTTTTTGAAAAATCTCTTGATGGAGGTCTGAAAGCCGGAGAGATTGGTGTAATTACTTCACGCAAAGGTCTTGGTAAAACATCTGTTCTGGTACAGCTTGGTCTTGATATGCTGTTACAGGATAAAGTTGTTATCCATGTTTCTTTCAACCAGCAGAGTGACTATGTAATTACCTGGTACAATGACATTTTCGATGAACTGTCAAAGAAAAAGAATCTGGCAGAAGCTGCTGATGTTAAAGATGAGCTGATGCGTAAACGTATCAATCTCAACTTTAACCAGGACTATGTAAAAGCTGATAACCTTATCAATACTCTCAAGGCGCTTGCTGCGGGTGGTTTTGCTCCTGCTTGTGTCATTGTTGATGGTCTTGATATGTCTAAGGTAACCAAAGCTGATTTGGATACCCTTAAGGCTTATGGAAAAGAAGCCGGTATCTGCATGTGGTTCAGCTATAATGCAGAATCAGAAGATATTAAAGCTGTATTTGGTGATATTTCAGATTGCATTGAAAATGTAGTTACTCTTGCTCAGGATGGTAAAGCTTTAGTACTTAAAGTTCTTAAAGCTCACAGTAATGCAGCTTCAACTACTCTGAAACTTGATTCTAAAACACTGCTTATTTCTGAAAAATAATTAGTGGGTAAACAGATAAGCAGGATGCTAAGGTGTATACAAGTCATCCTGTGAGTAAAAAAACTGTCGTACATACGGCAGTTTTTTTTATATTTTGTGATAATTTGTTTGCGTATTTTATGAAATGATGATACTATGAAGTAGTAAAACGGTTTACTAAATCGATTTACAAACAAAAAAAAGACTACTTTCTGAGGATTATATATGAAATTGCAGCGTTCCAGTGGAATTCTTCTTCATCCAACATCACTGCCGGAAACTGCCGGTATTGGAACAATCGGTAAGCAGGCCTATCGTTTTGTTGATTTTCTGGTAGAAGCAAAACAAAGCCTGTGGCAAATTTTACCGATTGGTCCAACTGGTTATGGTGACAGTCCTTATGCATCTTTTTCTACCTTTGCTGGTAATCCATTAATTATTGATTTAGATATGCTTATTGAGGGAGGCTGGCTTACAGAGGATGACGCTGCGCAGCCAGACTGGATTTCAAGAGAAGGGTATATCGATTATGGAAGCGTTGTGTATTGGAAGATGCCGATTCTAAAACGCGCTGCAGAAAACTTTCTGTCACTTGCCGGTGATGAAGCAAAGGCCGCTTTTTCTGCCTTCAAAAAAGAAGAGAAATCATGGCTTGATCAGTATGCCACTTTCATGAGCATTAAAGAATTTTATGATGCTAAAGCACAGGAAGAAAACCGATTCGGTGCTATGTGGAGCAATTACTGGCCCCATGAACTTGCTGTACACGATGATACCGCCGTAAAGGCTTGGAATAAAGTACATAAAAATGAGGCTGAACTTTGGAGAGTGATTCAGTACTTTTTCTTTACCCAGTGGAAGTCATTAAAGGCTTACGCAAACAGTAAAGGCGTATCAATTATCGGTGATATTCCGATTTTTGTGGCCCCGGATTCTGCAGATGTATGGTCAAATCAAGAACTTTTTCAGCTTGATGAAAATGGCCGTGCAACTGCAGTAGCTGGTGTGCCACCTGATTATTTCAGTGCTACCGGTCAGTTGTGGGGAAACCCGCTGTACAACTGGGAAGCCATGGAAAAAACAGGTTATAAGTGGTGGATTAACCGCATTGCAGGCCTTTTAAAACTAGTAGACTATGTCCGCGTTGACCACTTCCGTGGCTTTGAAGCTTACTGGCGTGTACCGGCGGGAGAAGAAACTGCCATTAATGGTGCATGGATTCCAGGTCCTGCCCATAAACTGTTTAAGGCAATTAAAAAATCCCTTGGTGACATTCCAATTATAGCCGAAGACCTTGGTGTAATCACCGAAGGTGTAGAAGCACTTCGTGATGATTTTGGGCTACCCGGCATGAAAGTCCTGCAGTTTGCCTTTGATGCCAACGAAGCCGGTAAAGGTGGCTTTACCAACGCTTTTCTGCCTCATATGTATGGAAAGAACAGTGTCTGCTACACCGGCACTCATGATAACGATACCCTTGCCGGCTGGATTGTCAATGCTTCGGATGCAGAACGTGACGTAGTCCGCCGCTATGTTTCAGGCGGCATTAATACCGCTTCAGTTCGTGACGAAGAACTTTGTCCCCTCTTGGTACGTGCCGCCATGGCATCAACCGCAGCTTTTACCGTGGTTCCTCTTCAGGATATTTTTGCCATCGGTTCAGAAGGCCGCATGAACACTCCCAGTACTTCCGGTGGGCACAACTGGCAGTGGCGCATGACTTCTGACATGTTCGATAAAGAAAAGGCTGCGTGGTTACGGGAGCTTTCCATTATTTACGGCCGCAACTTGTAGGATGCGGTCCTTTGCGGTCATACCTGCGTTGCTCGCTTACTGCGCGTGCTCAACGGCCAGTAAGGCCGCCTGCGCTGCTCGTGCACTCGCGCCTTGGTCTGACCGCAAATCACCGCATCCTAATAGACGTAATTGCGGCTATGGCTGCGTTGCTCAGTCGCTGCGCTGCTCAACGGCCGGCAGGCCGCCTCTGCTGCTCGCTTCCTCGCGCCTTGTCCTGACCGCAAATCGCACCATCCTGGTGTGTGAAAATTAGCGCTTTGCGGCCATTACTGCGTTGCTTGGGCGCTGCGCGTGCTCGACGACTGTTACTGATTCAGGCTACCAGCTGGCGTTTTTTCCAGATGCCGCTGTAGTAGTAAATCATTGCCGGAATCGTAGTAAAATACGGGGCAATAAAGTATCCCAGGAAGAATCCCCGTAATCCCAGTCCTGCTACAATACCGATAACATAACTCAGGGTAATGCGGGCAACAAAGCCATCAAGAATAGAGAAGAAAAGCGACATTTTTGAGTTTCCGATACCCTGAATGAATCCGTTGTACGGTGACATGAATGCCAGGGCCGGAGCTCCTACAGCGATGCAGCTCATGAACATTGGCGCCATGGCCAGAACTTCCGGGTCCTGTACAAAGAGCCTGAAGCATGCTTCCGGGAATACCAGGAACAGGGTAAGAAGAATGGTCCAGAAACCGATGGTGCAGGAAAGTCCCAGATGAATACCTTTGTTTACACGATCCAGTTTTTTTGCGGCAATGTTCTGACCAACCATACTGCTGACAAATGAGCCTATGGCACCAGACATTACAAAACTGAGGCTCTGTAACCGTGAGCCTACTCCAAAGGTCGCAGAGGCAACAACTCCAAAGGTATTAACCAAAGAAGAAACAAACATCATGCTGATGTCGATACTGCTGTTCTGCAGAGCAAACGGAATACTCAGCTTCATCAGCTGTGCTGCAGTTGTTTTTTCAGGAATGAAACTGCGCATCTTGAAATCAAAATGAAATGATTCTTTGCGGCGGATAAGAAAAATCAAAGCAATGATAAAACTTACTGCCTGTCCGGTAATGGTGGCCCATGCAGCGCCTGCGGCACCCATTTTCAAAGCTCCAACCAGCAGCAGGTCTCCACTTAAGTTAACGATAGTAGAAATCAGAATGAACATGAGGGGGCGTTTTGAGTCTCCCATACCACGCAGAATGGCAGAGACCATGTTGTAGCCGTAGGTAAAGAGAACGCCACCGCTGCAGACCATCATGTATGATTTTGCCATGGCAAAACTATCATCAGGAGTGTTCATCAGGCGGAGTATAGGTACGGAACACAGAAAACCGACAAGGCTCATTAAAAGCCCCATAATGCCGACTAGTGAAAAAATAGTACCGATGGTATGATTCAGACGGTTATAGTCTTTTGCGCCGATAAGCTGACTGATGTACACCTGACCACCCACAGAAAAACCGATGGCAAGTGTTGTCATTAACGTAAATACCTGACTTCCGATAGTAATGGCCGAAAGACCTGCACTTCCAACAAAGGTGCCCACAATGATCATATCAATCATCATGTACCCAAGCTGCAGTGCATTGGCAAACATAACCGGCAGCGCAAAGGTAATCATTTTCTTAAACAGAATCCCTTGAGTCATGTCATTAATTATTGTTTTTGTTTCACTCATTTGCTACAGAATATACTATTTTGCGCTATAGTAAGAGAAGAGGGAAAAAACGTGAAAGAACAGTCTAAAAAAATGATTGCGCCCATTGTCATAACGGTACTGCTTATTGCGTACTATGTTATGTATTTTGGGTTCCTTATCGCATTGCTTCCTGGTATCTGGAAGTACCTGTTGGTTATAATTCCGCTGCTGCTTGCAGGAGCTATGCTGTGTGTTTGTATTCAGCGGATTCGTGAAATAAAAAAAGGAGAAGAAGATGATCTTGGTAAATACTGATTACATTTCAGGAAAAGATCTTGAAATGCTCGGGCTGGTAAAAGGCAGCACCATTCAGTCAAAAAACGTAGGAAAAGACATTATGCAGTCTTTTAAGACCCTGGTAGGGGGAGAATTAAAGGCCTATAACGATATGATGAACGAAGCCCGGGCTCTGGCTACCAAGCGCATGGTAGAAGAAGCAGAAAACCTTGGCGCAGATGCCATTGTTAACATCCGCTATGCCTCATCTGCCATCGTGCAGGGAGCTGCAGAAGTAATTGCCTACGGTACTGCAGTCCGCTTTGTAAAATAACCGCAGAAAAGACGGTTATCTGGCCAGATCCGCAAGTGAAACGCTGTCCAGGTAACCGCTGATGCGGTTATTCAGCTCTTTCCACATGGGCAGTGTCCTGCAGTTTTCTTCTCTGGGGCACTTTTCTGCATTACATTCAAGACAGGCAACGGGTGCAAGGGATCCTTCCGTCAGCTCAAGGATTTCCCGTACCTTATAGTCTTCCGGTGCCCGGTTCAGACGGTATCCGCCGCCTTTTCCATGCATGGCATCCACAAATCCCGCTTTAGAAAGAATCGTCATAATGGCTTCAATATATTTCTGGCTGATATCCTGCCGTTCTGCAATGGGTTTCAGGGGGGTATAGCCTTCATTCTGGTGTTCTGCCAGATCAATCATAACTCGTAGTGCGTAGCGTCCGCGTGTAGAAACAATCATAAACCTACTGTACTACAAGGTAAAAGAGAGGGCAAGTGTCAGGTACTATCTATAGTTACTGAAGCTTTGTATAGGGTACAATGATACCTATGATAGATACGGTTACATTAAAGGAACTGTCCCTGGAACAGTTCGATGAAATAAAGACTTTGTTTGTGAACATTTTTACCCATGAGCCATGGAATGATGACTGGAGTGATGAACATCAGTTGAATGAATATCTGCTTGATCTGCTTATGGCACGGAATCCACTGGCTTTTGGACTTTTTGCAGAGGGGTGCATGATCGGAATGGCCATTGGGTATATAAAGCACTGGCATGACGGCACGGAATACTACATAGAAGAATTCTGTATTACGAAAGAACTGCAGGGAAAAGGCCTGGGAAAAGCTTTTTTTGAACTGATGGGACCTGTCCTGAAGGAAAAAGGAATAGCTCAGTATTATCTTGAAACTAACCGTACTGTTCCTGCTTATCATTTTTATCAGAAGCTGGGCTTTGAAGAATTGACGGATCAGGTGGCCTTCTGGCGTCAGGTATAAGTATCACTGAAAAAAAATAAACAAACCTATTGACGTAGTAGGTAAAATTTAATACATTAGGAATATACCTACTAGTTAAGTAGGAAATAGAGTGACACCCGAAGGAGGCGGTAAGAAATGAAGAACTATTTTGAAAAATTAGTCAGAGAAAACTTCAGGAACGGTGTCATGTGCTGTTGTTGTTGCTGATTATCGTAGCCCCATATTTTTCATTTTTATTTTTAATTACAAGGAACAACAACATGGCAAACTATAAATTCGAAACATTACAGTTACACGTAGGACAGGAAACTGCAGATTCAGCATCAGATGCACGTGCCGTACCGATTTACGCCACCGCAAGTTACGTATTCCATAATGCACAGCATGCTGCCGATCGCTTTGGTCTTGCCGATGCCGGAAATATTTATGGCCGTCTTACCAACAGCACGCAGGGTGTTTTTGAAGACCGCATTGCAGCTCTTGAAGGTGGCGTTGCAGGTCTTGCGGTAGCAAGCGGTGCTGCAGCTATTACGTACGTTATTCAGGCACTGGCAAAAGCCGGTGAGCACATTGTTGCCCAGAAAACCATTTATGGCGGTTCCAGTAACCTGCTGGCCCATACGCTGCCTCTGTACGGCATTGAAGCAAGTTTTGTAGACATCCATAACCTGAAAGAAACAGAAGATGCTATCCGCCCGGAAACCAAGGCCCTGTATATTGAAACCCTTGGTAACCCTAACTCAGACATTCCGGATATCGATGCTATTGCAGAAATTGCCCACCGCCACGGACTGCCGCTGGTTATCGATAACACCTTTGGAACCCCGTACCTTATCCGCCCCATCGAACACGGTGCCGATATCGTCGTCCATTCAGCTACCAAATTCATTGGCGGTCACGGAACAACGTTGGGTGGCGTTATCGTAGACGGCGGTACCTACGACTGGGCAAAAAGCGGACGGTATCCCTGGATTTCAGAAGCAAATCCCAGTTATCATGGGGTAAAATTCACCGAAGCTGCCGGAAAGGCTGCCTTTGTAACCTACATCCGTGCCATTCTGCTTCGTGACACCGGAGCCTGTATTTCGCCTTTTGCAGCATTCCTGTTGCTTCAGGGAACCGAAACCTTAAGCCTCCGCCTGGAGCGCCATGCAGAAAATACCCGCAAGGTAATTGAGTATTTGCAGAATCATCCGCTGGTAGAAAGAGTAAATCACCCAAGCCTTGCTGATCATCCCCAGCATAATTTGTATCAGAAGTACTTCCCCAACGGTGGTGGTTCCATTTTTACCTTCCAGATTAAAGGTGGCCGTTCAGAAGCATTCAAGTTCATTGATAACCTGAAGATATTCTCGCTTTTGGCCAACGTTGCAGACGTAAAGAGTCTGGTAATTCACCCGGCAAGTACTACCCACAGCCAGTTAACTGATGCAGAACTGGCAGATGTAGGTATTTATCAGAACACTATCCGCCTTTCAATCGGAACCGAACATATCGATGATATCATCGCCGATCTTGAAAACGGATTTGCCGCCATAAAATAACACGAGGAATGAGAATATGTCAGAAGTTAAGAAGAGTGCGCTTGAATTAATCGGGGAAACTCCCGTTGTAGAAGTATCACGGTATGCAGCCGCTGCAGAAGCCAATGAAGCAACCATTGTTGCAAAACTGGAATATTTTAACCCGGCAGGATCCGTAAAAGACCGCATTGCCCTTGCCATGATTGAAGATGCAGAAGAAAAAGGCATTCTGAAGCCGGGGGCTACCATTATTGAGCCAACCAGCGGCAATACCGGTATCGGACTTGCAGCTGTTGCGGCCAGCAAAGGTTATAAGGCAATTCTTACTCTGCCTGAAACCATGAGTGTAGAGCGCCGGAACCTGCTGAAGGCCTACGGTGCCCGGCTGGTACTGACTGAAGGTGCCAAGGGTATGAAAGGTGCCATTGCAAAAGCAGAAGAACTGCAGAAAGAAATTGAAGGCAGTGTTATTCTCGGACAGTTTGTAAACCCTGCTAACCCTGCGGTGCATAAACGGACTACCGGACCTGAAATTTACCGCCAGCTGGACGGCAAGGTAGACTTCTTTGTTGCCGGCGTTGGTACCGGTGGCACCATAACCGGTGTCGGAGAGTACTTAAAGGAAAAAATCCCCGGCGTTAAGGTTGTTGCTGTTGAACCTGCCGGAAGTCCGGTACTTTCTACCGGTACCCCAGGGCCTCACAAAATTCAGGGTATTGGTGCCGGTTTTGTACCGCAGACGCTGAACCCCGGTGTGTACGATGAAATCATCACCATTGAAAATGAAGATGCTTTTACCGAAGGACGCCGGTTTGCCACGTCAGAAGGAGTACTGGTAGGGATTTCTTCCGGTGCTGCCTTAAAGGCTGCCACCATACTGGCAAAACGGCCGGAAAACAAAGGCAAAACCATTGTTGTTCTGCTTCCCGATTCCGGTGACCGCTATCTTTCAACAGCACTGTTCAATTCAGAAAACTAATGAGAAATTGATACGGATAATCCTAAAGATTTCATAGCGTGAAAGAGGTCTTCCTCATACCATGATTGGTATGAAGAAGACCTCTATTTTTTTGAAAATCATGATTCCATTCGTTATTACTTCGGTCTTTGGCATCCTGGTTTCCATCGGAATTGCAAACAGAATTATTGAAAAGAACATTGCTGATATTTACAAAGATTTGTCAAATCATGCAACGTCACTGAACAATCTGGGAGACACTATTACCAAGGAATTTATCGGCAACTTCAAAGCAATGCTGAAGACAGCTGCACATACTGATGAAGAACATCGTATGGATGTAATCCGCGATATGGTAGTAACATCAAAAGCCATTACCGGTGCCTTTGACGTGGGAATTTATGAAGTTGTGGGTAATGACACCATCATTCTCAATCCAGACCAGTGTCTTACTTTCACTTCCGGTACCAATCGTGTCGATGATGTTCTTGAAGCAGCAAAGACAAAAACTTCTTCATACTATTTTACCTGTCACTCGGACTACAATATGACTGCCATCATGATCAATTACTGCTGGACTCCGGAAGAATGCCAGATCCTTGGTGGAAAAAGTTATGTTGCCAAGGTTATGATGACCATTAATAATGAACGGTTACAGTCTGTAGTCCGCGATATTGGTGCTGCATCATTCAATCTTGCCGGTGCTGGTAAAGTAATGACTTCTTCTAATCCGGATGAAGTAGGGTACGAATTTAATCCGAAATTCTGGGAAGCTATGGAAGCGAACACTGAGACCACGTTGATTGATGCTCCTGTAGGTTTGTATCGTCATGCATTCCGTATTACTGAAAATATCTCCACTATTTCAGATCCCTTCTGGGTTGTAGTAAATCTGCCGGCCCAGGGTATTAAGGATATGACCGGTGATTTCCAGGGTTTGATTGTCCTTATCGTTATCCTCATTATTCTGGTAGAACTGGTTTCAGTAATTCTGGTTCTGTGGGTTGTTGCAAGAAAACCTCTGCGTGATCTGGAAACTTCTACTAACGAACTGGCAACTGGAGAAATGGATTTGTCATTCCGGCTGCCTGCAGATAGTTCCGATGAGCTGGGACGTATTTCCCGGCACTTCAATGAGTTTATGGAGCGCCTGCAGACTATTATAACCAACATGAGTACAGAAGCGCTGGGTATTTCTTCGGCCGTTGATGTCATGAAAGAAACTGCAGAGAATTCTTCAGCTGCCGTAAATACCATTACTGGCAACGTTAATACAGTACAGAAGCAGTCTGATATTCAGGCTCAGCATACGCAGTTGGTACTGGATTCTGCCAAACAGCAGCAGAATAACCTGAATGAAATGCTGGCTACTATCAATCAGTTCTCTCGAGAGTTGCAGGAGACTGCTGCCACCGTTCATGAAGTTGCCGGAAATACCACATCAGTTACTAATAACGTAAATAATATGAATACGTCATTTGGAAAACTGATAACGGATATTCAGAATGGACAGGTAGCCAACGAGGCCATTAAAAACTCAATTATGGAAATTGAGAAGACTTCAAAAACCCTTACTGAAGCAAACAGTGTAATTTCCAATATCGCATCTCAGACCAACCTGCTTGCTATGAATGCAGCCATTGAAGCTGCTCATGCCGGTGAAGCTGGAAAAGGATTCTCAGTAGTTGCTGATGAAATCAGAAAACTGGCAGAAACCTCGAGTGCCCAGTCAAAACAGATTGCTTTACAGATTAAGGCAATCCAGAATACCATTCGTGCAGCTGCGGAAGCTGGTGGAACTCTAATGAATGCCTTTACGGAAATTACCGGTTCTGCCAATACCGTAACACCGTTGATTAATGAAATTAAGTCTTCCATGGAAGAACAGAATATCGGTACTCAGGATATCAATAAGTCGCTGAATGTGCTGACCGGTGAGTCCTACGATATTATTACCAAGGTTGAGAACAGTAAGACATCAATGGAAGATTTGGGTAAAAAGATTATTGATGTAGGTTCTATTACCGCCACCATTAACAACTCTATGGATGATATGTCCGAAAGTACTGTACAGATTGGAAAATCAGCAGAGGAAGTAAAGATAACGGCATTCAGCGTAGAGTCCAACATGAACAAGATGATGGATATTCTGAAAGACTTTAAATGTGAATAATCCTTAGGGTTGCGTTTTTAACCGTGCACTTTTTCGGTGCACGGTTTTTTTTTTGGACTTTAGTCCGTGAAAACGTGAAGCGAAGCGGAATGTTTTCACAATAAACCACCCGCTATGCGGGTGAGCGACAAATGCTTATAGCAAAAAAAGCTTTTCTCGAAAGTGTACAATAAGATTGTTCAAGTCTATTGCGTAACACCAAGGAGAAAAGCTTAATGGCAAATATAAGAGACTCATTGAGTCATACAAAATGGTTGTGTAAATACCACATAGTGTTTACACCGAAGTACCGAAGAAAAGCAATATACGGACAATATAAAGAAAGTATCGGGCTGATATTACGGCAGTTGTGTAACTACAAAGGTGTGGAAATCATAGAGGGACACTTGATGCCCGACCATGTACACATGTTGGTAAGTATACCACCGAAGTACAGTGTG
>JAZLJW010000106.1:0-2538 GCA_045597345.1 Treponemataceae bacterium | reverse complement strand
GTCCCCACGGCGATGTGAAAAATCAATTTTTCTTTTTTGAAAATCGCAGAAGTGATTTAATTATTTAACGGTAACTAACTCGCAAGCGAACTGCGGTGCTTCAGAACCAGTTTCACTGAGTTTTCTGTCAGTGGTCTGATTTGCGCAGCCACCAAAGTAGTTATCCATATGATCTTTGATAACTCTCGGCAGTAACATCTGGTGAATCGGGCAGATGGATTTCGGATTCTGATAAGCAGCTTCTACGAAAGCAACGATGTACTTACGCAGTTCAGTCATCTTAACAACTTCGTCAACCAGACCCAGTTTCGCGCAGAGGTTCGGACGGCTGTTGGTATGATACTGCTGAATCAGAACGTTCATCTTTTCGATGGTGCCTTCCAGCGGTACACCAGCGTCAGCGTCTTTAACCAGACGGCGGCTGTACATAGCGTTTGCAGCGGTTTCACCGTGCATTACATAGATTTCGGTAGCAGCGGTACCAAGGCTGTAAGCGTTGGTGGAGTTACCCTGCGGGCCACCCATTACATAGTGAGCAGCTGCGGAGCCTTTTCTCAGGGTGATTTCCAGAGACGGAACATCCGTGTTCTGGATGGAATAGATCAGGGACTGACCTAAGCCTAACAGTTCAGCCTGTTCTGCAACGTCGCCTACGTCAATACCAGTGGTATCCTGGATCCAGATGCAGGGGATTTTATCTCTGTTGCACAGGGTGATGAATTCGCTCATCTTGGTTAAGCCCTGGCGATACAGTTTGCCGCCGATACCAGCCGGTACATCATGACGATATTCCGGATAGTTGATGATAGCGCCGGATTTGTTTGCTACGAAACCGCAAACGAAACCGGAGATCTTAGCGATACCGGTGTAGATTTCAGGACCATAATCCGGTTTGTATTCATAATGTTCGCTGTTATCAAACAGACGAGCCAGTACTTCATACATATCATAACCACGTTTCTGGTTTTCCGGAATTAAGGAGTACAGATCTTCGCCCGGGAATTTCGGTTCAGCCGGAGCTGCAACACGGAAGAATTCCTGACCAAATGCCGGCTGAATAGCCATGTACTGTTTCAGGTAATCCAGAACTTCTTCTTCGGTTTCGCCAACTTCGCGGAAGAAGCCGGTTACGTCGTGATGGATTGCAACACGTCCCGGAGGAACGGATTTGAATCCACGAGTGGTGTTGATGATGGACTGAGCTACTTCGTCATCGATGTAGCCTTTCGGGTTCATACCGCCAACGATGCCTGCGCCGCCTACTGCCATGTTGGCTTTCTTGTGAGCGATCAGGATGGTCGGGGAGATGGAATGATAGCCGCCACCAGCCGGGTTGGTGCCATAGATACCAACCAGTACCGGGATACCGAGCTGTTCCAGTTCATTGTGGCGATAGAACGGCGTGCCACCACCACGGCGGTTCGGGTAAACCCATTCCTGTCTGTTCAGGCTAACGCCAGAGCAGTTCAGAACCCATACTAACGGCAGACGCATTCTTTTCGCGATGTCGGTAACACGCAGAATGTTTTCAGCCTGACCCGGGATCCAAGCGCCAGCAGTTTCTTTGTTGTTGGAAGCAATAACTACAGCCCATTTGCCGGAGATTTTTGCTAAACCGTCAACAACTGCGGTGGACAGTTCTTTGTTGTCGCTCGGGTTGTACAGGGTGTGCAGCGGGCACCAGGAACCAGCGTCTACTAAATATTCAATACGTTCCCATGCAGTCCATTCGCCAGCAGCGTGTACTTTTTCGATGTCCTTACCATGGTTTTTGATCGCTTCTACGCGTTCGTCTAATTCAGCTTCGATAGCTTTTAATGCCGCAGCGTTCTTTTCGTTAACTTTCTTTAACGGTTTGCCCAGTTCGTCCATTTTCGCGAAATAACGCGGCATGGAATACTTAAATTCTGCCATTTTGAACCACTCCTTTTTAATCATATAAAAAACAGCAAACGGCCAGATATATAAGCCAGCGTATATACGGCAAGCTCATACACCTGGCCGGAATAAACTTACAATAATTTACTTACAGGAAGCGAATTACTGCGACTTATTTTGCGCCAGCACCCTGGTTCTTAGCATAGCCCAGTTCGATGTTCGCTACGATCGTGGTGTGGATGTTGGAGGTACCTTCCAGAGTTTCGAACTGTTTGGAGTCTCTCAGCCATCTGCCGCACGGATATTCAGTGGAATAACCATAGGAACCGTAAACTTTCATAGCCATGTTAGCGCCGTTTACAGCTGCGTGAGCGGAGCTCAGTTTAGCCATGGAAACAGCCTGCTGGTTCGGGAGCTTCTGATCTTTCAGCCAAGCAGCTTTTCTTACCAGCCACAGAGCAGCTTCGTCTTCCAGTTTCATGTTGGTGATCTGTTCCTGGATCAGCTGGAACTTACCAATCGGTTTACCAAACTGAGTACGTTCGTTAGCATAAGCTACAGCGCCTTCTAAGCAGGCAGCGGACAGGGAAGCAGCACCGTTAGCGCAGCCAACACGAGTGTTGTTTAACTGCCACATGCATTCTACGAAACCTTTGTTCA
>JAZLJW010000105.1:0-15182 GCA_045597345.1 Treponemataceae bacterium | reverse complement strand
TTTTCCCAGAATGCAAGAACTTCTTCTTCCTGCTTGGGAAAGCTAACTTTTGGATCAACTGATTTATACACAATATCCTCCACGATATATTGCACTAAGTATGCCATAAATGCATACTTTATTCTAGATAAAGAAACTGGACTGTCACTGCAGAATCAGCAAATCATTAAAAATATATCTATAAAAAAAATATTTTTTGATTATTGATATCGTGCTTTTTTTATAGTAATATAGAACTTATGAGCAAACAAAAGATACCTGCAGCACCATCCATAAAACGACTACCCTCGTACCTTCACTTAATCCGTCAGGCAAAAGATGAAGGATATGATTTTATATCCGGAACACTTATAGCAAACGCACTGCATCTGGAACCAATTCAGGTTCGCAAAGATCTGGCCATTACCGGTATTGTCGGCAAACCAAAGCGTGGATACCCTGTAGTTCCACTCATTGCTGCCATCGAACATTTTCTCGATTGGGACAACACCAAGAATGCCATCATCGTAGGTGCCGGAAATCTGGCAACTGCCCTTACCGGTTATCAGGAATTCCAGTATCACGGGCTGAACTTTGTAGGAGCCTTTGATACCGCCAGAGAAAAAGTTGGTAAACAGATTCACGGTGTTCCCGTTTTCAGCATGGATACTATCAAGGAACAGGTTAAAAACCTTGGAGCCAGTATCGCCATTATTACCGTTCCCCCAGCCCATGCACAGGAAGCCATTGACAATGTTGCAGCTGCAGGAATCAAAGCCATCTGGAATTTCAGTAATGCAAAGGTAACCGTTCCAGAAGGAATTGTCTACCAGCGTGAAGACCTGACTTCAGGCTATGCAATGCTCTGTGTCATGATGGGAGAAACACATCCTGCAAGAACCATGACCAATTTGGATTAAACCATCAGATAGTTTCAGAAACAGCGTGACTTGTAGAGCACGCTGTTTTTTTTTATTATGTCGCCATGACTAGTGATGAAAAAACCGCTTCGCAGGCTGAATTTTTTGGAAACCGGGTTTCCAAAAGGTATAAACATCTGAAAAAATGGGCAAAACGAACAGGTGTATACTGTTTCAGAATCTATGACCGTGATATCCCTGAAGTTCCCGTGGCACTTGATGTATACGAAGCAGAAAGCGATGATCCTGCTATTCCGGGAGAACGGTATCTGCAGCTGTACCTGTATGACCGCCCCTACGAAAAGGATGATTCAGAAGAAGAAACATGGCTTTCAATTATGGCAGATCATGCTGCAACGGCTACTGGTATCCCTCGGGAAAATGTCATCGTCAAACACCGGAAACATCAGAAAGGTGAAAACCAATATGAAAAACTGAATGAAAACCGTTCTCAGCGTATAGAATGTATTGTAAAAGAGCACAACGAACGGTTCCTGGTAAATCTTACTGACTATCTGGATACCGGGCTGTTCTTTGACCACCGGCCATTACGTCACATGGTGCGTGACACCTGCAAAGGCAAAAAAGTTCTGAATCTGTTCTGTTATACCGGTGCATTCAGTGTATATGCTGCCCACGGCCGCGCGAATATCGTGGATTCTGTAGACCTGAGTAAAACCTACCTGAACTGGGCCAGGAAAAACCTTGGACTGAATGGATTTAAAGAAAACAACCAGTACCGCTTTTTTGAAAGCGATGTGGTTACCTGGCTGAAATCAAGTACAGACCAATACGACATCATCGTTCTGGACCCGCCCACCTTCAGCAACAGTAAAAAAACAGATACACTGCTGGACATTAACCGGGACTGGTCACTTTTGATTTCACTGTGCTACCAGCGGCTGAACATAAACGGAACTTTATACTTCAGCACCAACAGTCAACGGTTGAAATTTGAAGAAAAAGAGTTGGCAGAACTGAATGGAGCGGTCATCAGTGATATTACCGGAGAGACCATACCAGAAGACTTTTCCGGGGACAAGCCTCACCGCTGCTGGAAAATTGTAAAATTCGATGGCGCCGGTGACCTATACTGACTTACTCCATTGACTGCGGTTCAGTGAATGTGAAGCGGTACCCTCGTTTGTGATTGATAATTTCATATTCGGGGTCACCGTTTTCATTAGTGGTAATAATCACTTCTTCAATGAGGTTCTTTTTTTTGTATACCCGGCGGATGCTGCCGGAATCCGTTTTTTCAGCTTCTACCCACAATTTTTTGGAAGACCGAAAATTTGATGAAATATCTTCAAAAGGATACCAGGCAAGCTGCAGATCGTTTATCAGAAATTCTGCATATAATGCCTTGGGAAGGACATTACAGTCCAGAAAAACTCCCTCAGGTCCATAGCTCAAATATCCCATTTCATGACCAAAATCATTGAACAGGCTCAGCTCAATGTATCCAGGCCCAGCAAAGGTTAACGCCATAAGTGAAAAAGTCTGTTCCTTTGTACCCACCTGTAAATGGTACAGATAGTCCAGTTCCATTTCCATCACGGTTGCAGGCAGAATCTGAACAGTCTGGCTATTGGTAACAAAGACTGGCCGCAAAACCACCTCTTCAGATTTTTTACTTGCACATGAGGTAACTGACACTAAGAGCAACAAAATACCAGCCAACGGAAAAAAACGTTTCACTTTCATCACCTTCCTGCTTTTAACTGCGGTCATAGAAGAAACTTGCAACATAGGCCGTTGCAAGACCAATAAAAATGGACAGTCCCATATAATGCAGCGGTCCAAAACTGCTTAATGACAGAGCACCAAAAGAAATTGCTGTTGTTATGAATGAAAGCAATATTCCGTAGGGTTCCAGCAGTTGAGTTTCATCAAGAGCCTGAGATTTATTTTCGTTTTCCATCATATAAATGATGTAGTCAAGTCCCAATCCCAATACCAGAACAATACCTATTATTGAGAAAAACTCCAGATGTACGTTGGTTACACAACATACTGCATATACCATAATCAAAATGAGAAATGGTATGGAAATGATTTTTGCAGCCTGTTTACGGCGATAAAACAGCCGGAGCAGCACATACAGCAGAATAAAGGCAACTACCATAATGCCAATAATGAGCTTTGTAAGTTCATCGAGGTTTTCGCTGACATCTTCAATTTTATTGGCATAATTGATTCTATCATCAATTTCTGCAGCTTTTCTGAAAGCTGCAGCATCATTTGACTCAACGGGCAACAGAATGGAATAATATTTTCCGTTCATGGTACCAAGCCAGACAGTGTCAGTTACAGATTCCAGCCGGGAATCAGCCAGTAACGAATCAATTGTTACATAGGATCCTTCTGAAGATGCAAAATCTGCTCGCAATGTATCAGCAGACTCAAGGTCAAAACCAAGCATCTCATACTGTTCTTCTGCCTGTTCCAGAAGAAGTCTGCAGGCTTCCCGACTCTTCATCTGGGCAGCAATTGAAGGTATAAAACTGCTGACACTGACATATCCCAGTTTGTTACCATCTGCTGTCCGGTATGTACTGAGCTCTGACCGTAGTTTTTCATCGCGTTGCAGAACATCTTCAATGGATTCCCCGGAAATGATGAACCATCCACTGGGATCAAAGTGGGCAATTTCCCGATACAGCTGAGAATCCTCAGCAACCCGGCCTTCAAGATTGTACAGCTTGTTCAAACGGTTAAGAATCGTGCCATTATCAAATAAAAACAGAATAATGACGGTTGGAATTACAAACATGAAGGTAACAACCCACCTTCCGATTTTCTTCTTGTTCCACCAGTCCGGTTTTTCCATAATTCGGACAGAATGAATATAGCGCTTGTCTGCTGGTACTTTTGAATAGGGATATAACGATATGGTCGTAAGGAATGAACTTAATAATCCTAAAACAGAAAAAAGCGCCATCTGCTTAATCATGTTATAAGGACAGAACATCATAACGGTATAACAAAGAATTGTACTTACCAGTGAAAGAAAGAGACCCTTTAAAAGGTGCTGTCTGATTTCCGATCCAGTTGTCAAATCAGTATTTGCTTTCCAGTTAACAAAAAAATGAAGGCTGTAATCAATACAGGAACCTATTAACGACGTTCCGAATACTAACGTTAACACATGAATTTTGTGGAACACAGCCATGGTTCCCGCAAAAGCAGTAATAACGGATATTCCGATTGATAACAGGGACCACAGAAGCGGTATGGGATTTTTAAAGACACTGAAAAGAATGATAACTACTGCAAGTATAGAAACTATAGTTATATATCGGACCTCAGAAAATGCATTTTGACTGGAATGGTAACTGTTAACAGGAACCCCATGGTACACAAAGTGAGTACCAGATCCAGACTGCTCTATTGGTGTACAGACAGAATACAATTCAGCTACAGCATTATCATCACCGGTAATCGCAAGACTTTCGTCGTTTACACGACATAAAAGCAGTACATACCAGTTATCCTGATACTGTGCAGCAATGTAGTCATCTTTAAGCGTCAGCAGTGTGCCCGTATTCCGGTACATATCATAGTACTGCGTAAGGATTGTATCATTCAGCAGGAACGGGTCTGTATCCAGTGAATCCAATGATGAAAGGGTAAATCCACCATAGGCTTTTGAAAGGGCATTCTGAGCAAATACCTCTGCTCCACCTGACAGAATAGCATCTGCTGTTTCTTCTGGAAGCAGATTCCACCGATATGCAGAAAGAACATCAAAGGCCTCTTGCCGTTTTTCTTCAGACGCAGATAACTGCAGAGTCAACGAAGTGAAATTGGAACTGGAAGAAAGCTTGTCATACACCGTTTCTGCATCACGTACTGCAGCAGTAAAATCCTGATTACCGACAAGAACGTACACATTCCGACTGACGGAAGAAACAACCGATTCACTGACAGCACCAATTGCAGCATCATCAAATGACAGCGGCATCATGTTCATGACATCTGCATCTATGTTGAGATTACCGGGATTTTTCCACAGAGTGACTCCGAAGAAAAGAAGAACGACAACATGAAAAATACACCAGCATGCAAGGTAATGCCAATTTTTCAGACTGCCGGCAAATGTCAGACCTGCCTTTGTACTTTGCTTATTCAACATTCTTTGCCTGTTCACGAATATTTTCCAGAGCATCCTTAGCTTCTATAACGGCTTGACCAACCTCAATAAACTGATTTTTACTGCCTATAGTGTTGATTTCACGGTTCATTTCCTGGCAGATAAAGTCAATTTTGCGGCCGGGAGCCGGATTGTTCTTCATTTCTGACTTCAGCGCATCAATATGGCTTTGAAGTCTCACCACTTCTTCATTAATTGTGTATTTAACCAGAAGAGCAGCAGTTTCCGTTAATACCCGCTGTTCATCAACAGCATCACCAAGAACTTCTGCAAACCGTTTTTTTACGTTGTCCTTAAAAAGTTGCTCCATCTGCGGAATCCAACCGGTAAAGAGTGTTTCACATTCTTCGATTTTGGCCAGCTTTTCCAACAGGTCTTTCTGCAGATTATCACCTTCCCGTTCCCGGTCCGAAACAAAATCTTTCAATGCAGCAGTAAATACCGGATCAATATGACGCCAGTACTCATCAGGATCAATGTTTTTATTGAGGGTCATAACACCATCACAGCGGGCAAGCTCGGTCAAAAGTCCTTTATCAATACCATACCGTTCTTTCCCGTGAACCTTTGCATATAACTTTTCAAAAGCATCAAGGTATGCCTGAGCCGCAGCTTCATCGATTTCTACTGATACCGGTGCGTTTAAAAGCCGAACACGGATATTTACATCAACCTTACCACGAAGTACTGCAGACTGAACACGCTCACGGACAACAGACTCCAAACGCCCCAAAAAAGGTGGAATATTAATGTTCAAGTCAAGGAAACGACTGTTCCAGCTTTTAAATTCTACCGAAACATATGCCGCCTCAGTGGTTACTTCTTTATACGCATAACCAGTCATGCTTTTCATTTTTTCAGCTCCTTCAAAACTTCAAGCCCAAGTTTGTAATTGTCACCAGCCCCCATGGTAACAAGCAGATACCCTTTTTTTCCTGCAGGTAACGGTTGTCTCAACCGATCCAGAACATAGGGAGCTGCATCCAGTATTTCTTCAAAGTACTGTACTTTTTTATGATGCTTTTTCGTTTCTTCTGCCAGTGTTTTACCGTTTACTCCACCAGTATACGTTTCACGGGCACTACCAAAAATCTTATGCAGAATTACTTCATCAGCACTGCCGAAACTTGCAGCAAACTCATCAAGCAGAGCACTGGTTCTGGTATACGTGTGGCTCATAAAATCTGCAATGAGCACCCAATCTTTATAAAAATCACGGTACCCTGCAAGAGTTATTTTTACTGCGGTAGGATGATGACCATAATCATCAATTACCAGCACGGAATTTTCAGTACCATCAGTTGCAGAAACGGTTGCTTCTCCTACAATTTCGGTCCGCCGTTTTGCTCCCGAATATTCCAGTAACCCCTGACGAAGCTGGTCCAGATCAACAGAAATGCCCTTCTCACGGCATAACTCAATTGTCAGTGCAAGAGCGCCAACAGCATCAAGAACCGTATGATGGCCAGGAATACGAATAGAGAAAGTACCTTCAAAACCGTAAAGAGAAAAGTTCTGGATTCCGTTTGCACTCTTTTCAAATGTAATGCCGTAATCGCCTGGGGCATATTCTCCATAGGGAATCATCCGCAGGTCGGGACGTTCAAGCAAAGCGGCGTTTACAGCTTCGCACGCTCCTGGGTCGTCGGCACAATACATAAGCGTTCCGTGTTCAGGCAGCAGGCAGATATAGTCTATGAATGCATCCAGAATATCACCGTACGTCGGATAATAATCCTGATGATCACTTTCTACGCTGGTCAAAAGAATCTTCTGCGGACAAAAATCCATGAAATGCCGCTGATACTCACAGGTTTCGGCAACAAATACCCTATCATCTGCAGTTGAAGAACCGCAACTGCAGGTACAGGTATCACCAAATGACTTTATGATGCTGCCTGCAAGGATCTGTGCATTCAAGCCGGTATGACGGATAAGCGTTCCAGTTATACCAGTAGTAGTGGTTTTTCCATGAACACCACAAATACCGGCACTGTAGGCAGTCCGGCTGACAGCTCCCAAACCTTCTGTATACAGTATGCAGGGAATACCGGCAGCAACTGCGGCATTAAGATCAGGATTTACATCGGTTTTGTAGGCTGAGGAATAGATAACCAGCCGGGGAACTGGATCAGCTTTAGTTATATTGTCTTCAGAAAACAGCAAAGGCTGAATTCCCAGTTTTTCAAGAATCTCATCCGTATAAAAATGTTCAGCCACATCACTTCCGGTGATAATGGCGCCACGTTGAGCACAGATTTCAACCAGAGCGGCCATACCTGTACCCTTAATACCGACAAAATGTATAGGAAATCCCCGCATATCCTGCGGAAGAAGTGTTTCATTAATATGCATACACTCTATAGTACTCTATTACCGGGTCAATTTCAATGTTCGTTGCGAACGACCAGGGCATATTGGACCTTATGGCAATCCGGTAGATTTGTGGAGTTTTGATGAGACCCTGAAACTAGTTCAGGGTGACAATAAGCAACCCTTTTTACGGACAAAACGAAAAAAAATGCAACAATATTGTTGACGCTTTTATATTATACGTTATATATTATAACTGTAAACATGATATTATGATTTATCTGATACTACATCAGACAACCTTGTATGAGTTTACAAAAGCAACAGCGGTGGCTATACAGGAGGTTGCATGCTATTTACACCAAGCGCCGGCTTGCTGGATGCGGTGGTTCTTTCAGTTGTTTCACAAGAGGAAACATACGGTTATAAGATTACCCAGGACGTGCAGAATGTCATTCAGGTGTCTGAGAGTACCTTATATCCTGTTCTTCGCCGTCTCTTGAAAGATGGTCTGGTTGAGACACGTGATGAAGCTGTATCCGGAAGAAACAGGCGCTATTACAAGATTACCGCCAATGGAATGATCCAGTTGGACCAATACCGGCGGGAATGGACTGAGACACGAAACATAATTGACACCACATTAATGGGAGAAGTACATGACAAGTAAAGAATACCTGAAAGAACTGCAGGATGAACTGAAAACACTTCCTGTCGACGAACAGAATGAAGCATTGGATTATTACGCCCAGTATTTTGAAGATGCTCTGGCTGCAGCACAGGGTGCAGAATCAAAAACAGAAGAAGAACTGGTACAGAACATTATGACTGATTTAGGGACACCCGTTCAGCTGGCAGCAGAAATCAAAAGTACGTTTGCTTCAGTTCCGGCAACCACAGGAAAACGGTTTGATTATCAGAAAAAAGAAAAACGCCCCCACGGTTTTGAAGAAGACGAAAATTATTTTCAGGGCCGCAAAGCCTACGCAGAAAATGCACGGGTAGCACAGGGTCCATTTATTGTAAGGAGTGACAACGTTCAGACGCTTGAACTGGAATTCAATATGGCAGAGGTAGTCATCATTCCATCAAAAGGTGATGAAATTACCGCAGAAGGACGTGGACCAAGAGGGTTTACATTAGAATTCGAAGTAGAAGATGGTGCTCTGCGCATAAAAAACACCCTGAAAGAAGCCCGTATGTTCTTCAGAAAACGCAAGGGATTCCCTATTGGTATGAATACCCCGCGCGTACTGATAGAATTACCGGAAAATCTGACACTGGACAGCTTCATCATGGACATGAACGCAGGTTCTATCCGTGCTCAGGATATTTCAGTACAAACCACACGGTTTGCAGTAGCACTTAACGCCGGAGATGCAAAGATTTCAGGTATTACAAGCACCCGGAAAACAAAGCTGGACTGTAATGCCGGCAATATTTCCGTGAAAGGATCTTTCAGGGGAAAGTCGCTTCTTGACTGTAACGCCGGTAACATTTCCCTTGAAACTACCGGTTCTGTACGCGAGTACAGCCTGACAGAAGATATAAACATGGGTTCCGTTACGGTAAACGGAGAAAAGCACAAAGCTTTTGCTGATGACTATACTTCCGGTGAAAAAGAAAACGACATACTGGCAGATGTAAACTGCGGTAAAATTGATATTAAGATTGGCTGATTACGCTGAAAAAGGAGAAATTGAACTATGAGAAGAAGAATGTATAAATCAAACAACGGTATGATTTTTGGTGTATGCAGTGGCATCGGTGACTTTTTCAACATCGATCCTGTTATAATCCGGTTGCTTATGGTCATTATCGCCGTATGCAGTTTTGGAACCGGTGTAATCATTTACCTGGTAGCAGCCATCATTATTCCAAACCGCCCTTACGCTGACGACGACCGTTTCTGGGACAACCGGGAATACCGCAATGCCAATGAAAAAGGAAGCCGGTGGGCAGACTCCGATTCCTACGGAAACTCCCACTACGATGAAAACCGGCGCCGCAGTGATGAAGAGTTTGATAAACACTTTGGAAAGAAAGATGATTAATTGAAAAAAGGGCTATCTTCGATTATGAGGACAGCCCTTTTTTTTGTTTTTAAAATTGTTATACTACAGCCTATGGAACCAACTCTGAATACAAAAAATAATGCCCTTGTACTCTTTGAAGACTGGCTGAATACTTATCTGAACTTTGAACGTCTTCCTAAAAAAGATATTTTCTGGCTCGATACTGTTGAATTTCTGTGCAGGCGGTTTGATAACCCGCAGCTGGCAGTTCCCTGCATTCACGTTGCTGGCAGTAAAGGAAAAGGCTCTGTTTCTGCAATGATTTCTTCAATTCTGGAAGCAGCAGGACATCCAACAGGACTGTATACCAGCCCTCATATTCTCAGTCTTTCTGAACGGATCGGCCGTGCTCACAGTCCCCTGCCGGAAGCAGTGTATGAAGCTGCCGTCCGTGAAATGGTGACAAAAGTAGATTCCATCATACCGGAAACACTTCCCGGTCAGCGGGACCTTACCTGGTTTGAGCTTATTACGGTATTCAGCTTTCTCTGCTTTCGTGAGGCAAATGTAGACTGGGCAGTTTTTGAAACCGGATTGGGTGGACGTTTAGACGCTACCAATGTCGTTCAACCCGAAGCTGCAGTACTCACCCCCATCGAACTTGAACATACAGAATACCTTGGTTCAACCCTGGAACAGATTGCAGGAGAAAAAGCAGGCATCATAAAACAGGGAAAGCCTGTTATCGTCAGTTTTCAACACACAGGAAAAGAAGCAGTAAAAGACGTATTCAGAACATATGCAGATGAACGGCACGCACCCCTTTTCTTTATTGAGGATGAACTTGAAAACCTGTCGTACGTACTTCCAGCAACCCTGGCAGATGCTGAAAAAGGCATGAATGTTACCATTGCGTTTAAGAAGGGATTCAACCGCCCCATTTCTGCCCATCTGAAACTTATGGGTAAAGTGCAGGCAGAAAACGCAGCCCTGGCCGCTTTTACCGTAAAAAAACTGCTGCCGGAAATTAGCGAAAGCCAAATTGAAAAAGGACTTGAAAATGCAGTTCTTCCCGGTCGGTTTGAACTGGTCCGCAGTAAGTCAGGTTCCCTGATCATACTTGATGGTGCTCATACTGCAGACAGTATTCAGAATACCCTTGAAACCCTTGCTGCAGTTACTGATGATGCCCACCTGTTGTTTGCCTGCGCCAAAGACAAAAACGATGCCTGTATGGTTCACCAGCTGTGTGAGTCAAAACTGTTCAGCAACATTACCATAACCCGCCCTGGCGAATTGAAAACGTCTGATTTTTCTCATCTGGCAGCAACGGTGCAAAGTGAACTGGATACCCTGAAAGGCACCGGTTACAGCATACCGGCAGTACACGGCAGCATTGACTATGCAGAAAGCATTACCCAGGCACTTCTGCAGGCAAAAACCGCAGGAAAGCCGCTTCTGGTTACTGGCAGTTTTTATCTGGTAGCGGAAGTAAAAAAGATTCTGGCAGCTGAACAGTCAAAGTAGCACCCGTTTCAGGATGGGATGCAGAAATACCTGAAGCAAAGAAATACAACGGCAGTTTTGAGTCAGTGCAATCGGATTCATGCCCGGGGACATTCCAAATCGATGGATACAGAGGATCACCGAGCACGGGGAATCCAATTGCCGCCAGATGAGAGCGTACCTGATGCCGGTAGCCCGCAGAAATTTCTGCAATAACCGTAAACAGTGGCAGTACTGCAGAAGGTTCTGAAACTGGGGTTATGGTCATAATCCGTGTGGAATACAGACGGCTTCCTGCTTTTTTTCTGTCTGACCGGCCACTCTCAGAAAAAACCGGCTTCACTCCCCTGCTTTTTTCACCAAACGGTCTGAACGCACTTTGTACAACACAGGGGACCGATTCTGCCACCCCAAAGAGGGGCTCAGACTTATAACAGCATGCAGTATACTGCTTTATGAACCGTCCGCATTCCTGTTCTGAAGCAAGAAAGTCGTAGGCCCGCTGGGTCTTTGCCAGAAGCACCAGTCCAGTTGTTGCCGTATCTATGCGATGCAGCAATCCTCCTTCAATTTCTTTCTTTCCTTTTACCTCAAGCACAGCGGGACAGTGTTCTGCAACCTGATACAGCAGACAGTCATCATAAGGGTGAATAGGCGCTGTCGGCAGACCTGCGGACTTTACACATGCTATCAAAGAGTCATCTTCATACAAGACAGGAACAGCACAATCCATGTCATTCTCCCGGATACATCACCGATACATCTGCTTTTGGATATTTTTCGTGCAGGGTTTTCATTACCTTTTTGAATCGTAACGGTACCGCTGCAGAAAAATAAGTCATGGTAGTAGAACCAGGCAGACAAAGCCCCAGTTTTCTGGCATGAAGCATTAACGTTGCCGTATCAAACAACGGGTCTTTTTTGCCATACAACGGATCACCCAGTATGGGGCACCCCAGATATTTCAGGTGGACACGAATCTGATGGGTCCTTCCGGTTTTTAATCTGAGTCTTACCAGTGAGTACGGCCCATACACTGCCACCACCCGATACTTGGTCCAGGCGAATTTTCCTACCTTGGGATTATCACTTGCGGTAAATTTCTTTCGGTTTTTTGAATCCCGTACCAGCTGGGTCTTGATATTCCCCTTTCGCTCAGGTAAATGACCCCGGACTATGGCAATGTATTCCTTATGTATGCGGTGTCCCAGAAACTGCTGGTGCAGATGATCTTCGGCATCGCGGTTTCGGGCAGTAATAATGCACCCTGAAGTGTCTTTATCAAGTCGGTGAACAATTCCCGGTCGTGCAGACTGCAATTGCGGACCGAATGCTGATTTTCCTTCTGCTGCAGAAATGGCTTCGCGCCCCCAGTGAAACAAAAGAGCATGCACCAAGGTTCCACTCCAGTTGCCAGCCGCAGGATGAGTCACCATCCCCTGCTTTTTGTTGACAACTGTTACATTTTCATCTTCATACATAATATCAAGGGGGATATCTTCCGGCTGAATATCGGTTGGAACAGGATCCTCCCACTCAAGAACAACAGATTCTCCACCAGTCAGTCTGTATGACAGTTTTGCCTTTTTCCCGTTAACCGTCATACTGGCTGTTCCATTCTTCAACCTGCTTCTACTTACCCCTTGCACCGAAGAAGCATACACATCAAGACGACAGGGAAACTGAATATCATCTGCAGGGGCTGCAACAAATGTAATAACTGACATTACTGCTCCTCATCTGCTGGTTCAACAGCTGTTATGACAACGGTTTCTTCCAGCTTTTTCTGCTCTGCGCGAGCTTCTCTACGTTCAATGCCACGTTTTATCTGCGTTATGGTAAAATCGGTTATTCCTAAAACCAGACTGGTGGAAATGGCTATGGCAAAAACCTTTTTCTGCTCACTTGAATCAAGATGTGCACCATCAGAGGTTTTTGCCAGTGGATTTGGAATAAACGATGAGTCAAACCTATGAGAAAAATACCGCCAGATTGTATATCCAGCTTTTGTACCCAACGTGGTAAAGGGTAACGATCCTAAAGTAATAATTTCAGTCCGGCGTAAGTCTTTTGCCCAAACAGGAATTCTATGTTCTTTTTCATTGTAGCCTTCAACGGTAATGGTTGGCTCTGAAAAGAGCGGCAACGAAAATGCACAAAGAAGGACTACTGCAATAAAACGACGGCAGTGCATCTCAGTCATAGTTCCGCTGCCCGAAAATTGCTGTGCCGATACGAACCATGGTTGAGCCTTCTTCAATTGCTATACCGAAATCGCCCGACATGCCCATGGAAAGTTCACGTAAAGGAGCTTCCGGAAATTCCTGCCGGAGGCGGTCAGAAAGACAGCGAAGGGAAGCAAATGACTTCCTGATCAGTGATTCGTCAGTAGTATTGGGAGCCATGGTCATGAATCCGCTGCAGGTAATGCCCGTATTTGAGGCAAGACTGCATATCTCAAGAGTACGACGCAGTTCATTCTCATCAGTAAAACCACTTTTTGATTCTTCGCCGGTGTGTACTTCAAACAGCAGTTTCAACTGTGCAGGTAATGTGGCACAGCCAGCTTCCAGCAGTTTTTTCCGCTGCTTTATGATTTCTTCTGCCAGTTCAAAGCGGTCAACACTCTGAATGCAGCTTGCATAGGGAACAATCTGCTTTACTTTATTTCTTTGAAGACTACCGATAAGGTGCAGCTCTATCCGGGAATCCTGAGCAAGCAGATCAGGAAACTTCTGAATACTTTCCTGCACCCGATTTTCACCAAAGGCATACAGGCCAGCAGCTACAGCTTCTTCAACTGATTCTTTCGGATGAAACTTGCTGACAGCAAGAAGCCGTACTGAGTCAGGTGTTCGTCCTGCACGGACACAAGCAGCTTCGATTTCTGCACGCACACGGCTGATATTATCTGCAATACTCACCGTTTTCCTCCAGAGGTATTATTCTCAGCAAGAAAATCGTGAATAACATCACTTAACGCAAGCATCTGTTCAGCACTCAATGCCTCAGCTCTCAGGTTAGCAGCAAGACCTGCACGTTCAAGAACCGTGTCCACATTGCCTTTAAGACCGTTCATGGCATTCAGGTTGTTTTTAATGGTTTTACGGCGCTGGGCAAAGAGAAGGCGAAGCATGGTCATGAACAGCTTCGTATCTTTACAGCAGGGAAATGCTTCTTTTTTTACAAAGGCTACCGAACGGGAATCAACATTAGGACGAGGCCAGAAACAACCGCCGGCAAGATCCATCACCGCTGTTACATCGTATGCCCACTGACAGAGCACACTGAACGATGAATAATTTTCTGTGTTATATCCGGCGGCCATACGCTCAGCAACTTCTTTCTGAACGGTTATGATACTGCGGTCAAAACGGGCACCTTCACTGATCATGTCAGCTACAATGGCGGCAGCCACGTTGTACGGCAGATTTCCAAAAAAACGCAGGGGAAGTCCATGTTCCTTAAAATAGGGTTTCCAGGTTTTTAAAACATCACCTTCTACCAGAGTAAACTGTCCTTTCTCAATGTACGGGGCAAATATCTGACGGAGAGCATCTGCAAAACCATGGTCAATTTCAAATGCAGTTACTACGCATCCCCTGCGAAGCATTTCATCAGTCATGGAACCAAGCCCCGGGCCAACTTCCCAGACAGTAGTACCCTCCTGCACATCAAGGGCATCAATCAGCCGGCGGCGGGCATCACGGTTAACCAGAAAGTTCTGACCGAATTTTTTCTGCATGGACATACCACGTTCTTCAAGAAACGCTTTTAATCTGGCTGGTGAATCGTAATCGGGTGTAAGTTCGGAATAAGTACTCATAAAGCCTCTGCTACTGAAATACCCGGTAACCGGGAAAAACACTGCACGAAAAAATGCAGCAACGTATATGGTACGCTCAGTATACCGCCAACAGGGACTAAAAGAAAAGGCACGACCAGAGTAATGAGTATTCCACAAATTCCTGCAGTTACAAACCATTCAGCTAAAGGGGTAACGATTGCCGCCGCCAGGATACCGAATGGCATTACTGAACCAAAGGTCAAAAGACTGATAAGACAGGTACAGATACAGGATCCTGCACTTGCACCAATACTTTTTGCAACAGGAGCAGGTAAAAAACGCTGGAAAACCGGAGAAAACCAGGCTGACCCCATAAAAACGCCCAATAACGCCAGGTAGCTGAGCTTAAAGGCCAGTTCCCCTGCCTGTAAAGGAAAAAATGCAACCTGTATCAAGAAAGCAAGTGAAAGGGTTTCCAAGGGAGTATTTTTGATGAATAACCGCCT
>JAZLJW010000104.1:0-3552 GCA_045597345.1 Treponemataceae bacterium | reverse complement strand
ACGATATTATCTATTGTTGCAGTGACCAATTCACTTACTGAATCATAAAAAGTGCTTTCTTTTTGTTCCATGTGTTGCTCCTACCTATTTCTAATCATCAGTCATTTCAGGATTGCCTTCTCTCCATCATCCAACAATACCGGAAAGACCTTCGAATTTGCAGCAACTTGTTTGCTTCTTTTATTTGCTTTTTGGTGGATAACCGGCTGTCTTTCATAGGCATAGTCTATTATAGGGTGAATATCAAATTATGATAGGGGTACTTTAAAGTGATGTTATACTGTCTGTAGAGGAGAACGAAGTATGGCAAAACAGAAGACTGTGGGAACCTATGCTCAGATTGAACGGATTTCGTATATTCATGAATTGCTGGCTGATAACAGTTATCCTAACTGCAGGAAAATTGCCAGTCATTTTGAAGTAAAACCATTAACCATACAACGAACCATCGATTTTATGCGGGATCGGGGCAATGCCCCCATTGCTTACGACCGGTCAAAAAAAGGTTATTACTATACTGAACAATATACTCCCAAAGTTCTGACAAAACTGAATCAGAAACAGGAAGACTCCGATGAATTCAGTGAACTGAAAAAGGCATATGCCAGACTGATTGGAGAACCGGACTCGTATATTGAGAACCTGGAAAAAGTTACCGATATCGGATTACCGAACCAAACCGGTCTGGAAATCAATCTGGACAGAAAATACTGTGGCCGCAGTTATTACGATTACGGAATCTGGGCGGGACTTAAGAAGTTTGATTTTGCATCAGACTACTCATTCTGTCTGGGGCTATACGAATCATTCAAGCAGACAACGGCAGATAAGACCATGAAGTTACTTGGCCTTGATTTTATCGCCGAACGATCAGACATTGATGAAGGCTACTGGCTTTATACCATATTTGATAAATCATTTCTTGAATCAGAAACTGTCTTAGCAAAGGCCGAAATCAGACGGCTGATTGCATTTATGTATCCAAACAGCAGCACTATCTCAAATTGATAGATAGGGGGTGTAGAATGCCTTTGATGGCTGCTGGAAACAAAATTCGACCTGGGGGTCACAAAAACTGCCGAATTACACGGCAGGTCCGCAAATATTTATGCCAACACATAAACTTGTATTCTTTCCAATTCCTTTTCAGCTTTTTTTTCAGCCAAACACAAATCATAATTAGACTGCAGATTAATCCAGAATTCTGGGCCAGTTCCAAAATATTTTCCCAAACGAAGTGCTGTATCAGTTGTATTAACACGATTTCCTTTTATAATTGCATTTATTCTTGCAGGAGCAACAAACAGTCCTATTGCCAGTCTGTTCTGACTGATATTCATTGGTTTGAGGAATTCTTCTAACAGGATTTCACCTGGTGTAATCAAGTTCGTTGTTCTCATTTCTCACCTCCGGATTAATGATAATCCACAATTTCAACGTCATAAGAATCTGTTCCTTCCCATCTGAAACAGATTCTCCATTGATCATTTATACGAATACTGTATTGACCTTCTCTATCTCCGTGTAGCAGCTCCAAGTGATTAGCAGGGGGTATTCGTAACGTATCAACACGAATAGCAGCTTGAATCATATCCAATTTTCTCAAGGCAACTCTTTCTATTGCCTTAAATCTTCGATTCTCGCCAGTTTTATATAGTTCTTCTGTATCCTTACATTTGAACGATTTTATCATAGGTATATTATACTCTGTCTTAAGTATTAAGCAATACGTAATACTTAAGACATTATATCTTTGGCCACTGTCTTAGCAAAGGTCGAAATCAGACGGCTGATTGTGTCAATGCCGCTGAGAAATTTCTACCGGAAGTTTATCATCGGCAGTTACAATACGCTTGATGATACCGGATGTATTGATCCTCTCATGTACGCATATAGGAACAGTTCAGATTTGGATTTTATCCGTATGTTTGAATACGCGGGTTGCTATACTGAGGTAGACATGACTCTTTTGTTTGCATTAACAAATCCTAATCAAAAAACTGAAGTAATCCAGTATCTGCTGGATAGCAGAAATATCAACTGATGATAGGGTGAAAAAGCTTTCTATACGATGTGAACAGATTTACCTGATACGGATTGGAAAATCAAACTGCTGTAGATTCCGATATGCCGTTACGGGTTTTAAGTTATGATGGAGCTGCATACCGTAACCAGCTGAATCAGTATATAATGAAGTTATCTCAAGTGGAAAAGGAGGCGTAAATATGTGTGATTTCTTAGATACCGTAGAGGCTCGTGGTGAAGCTAAAATTATTCAGGGTTTAATTAAAACTGGAAATATGACTGTTGAGCAGATTGCAGATATGCTGAAGCTTCCTGTTGAGAACGTAAAGAAACTTGCAGAAATGGCTCTTGTTTCTGCTTAATGGCTAAACACTATTTTGGACTAACTTGCTGCGTTACATCTCAATTAAGAACTGTTGCTTCTGCAGGTTATTCATCAAGTAAGGATTTTCACCCGGGTATCCATTTGGATGCACAAAAATTCTGTCATCGATGAATGCCGTGTGAGTGTGGCCGGAGCACCAGATTGCCGTAGGATTATCAGAAAGGTAATTTTTTGCGATTCGGTCATCAAAATAGAACATCGTACTGACAAAATCACGACGGTACGCTTCGGGCATAAGAAATTCTGGTGGAAGCGGTGAAAAGTGGGTAATCATTACGTCAGGTTTTTGAACGAGAACCTTGTGTATCTTTCCAAATTCAAGTTCTTTAATCGCTTCCAGATCCTGATTGCAATAGTTCCAGTGGACACCATCGAACCAACAGTGTTTCCACCATGTTTTCATTTCACTGTATTTCTGGTCTAATCCATAATCCCTGATAAAGCTCATATCCCACATCCCCATGGTTCCGCCAAAGGTAATTCCATCGATTGTGACGCAATCACCATCCAAAAGATGCACATTGGGAAAGTTTACACAAGAAGCTTTAATTGCTGCAATTTTTTCTTCTGATGTCAGAAATCGAGGTGTGCCAGCTTTATCCAGGTCCCAAGTGAGAACTAAATCGTGGTTACCAAGGCACAGGACAACGTTCTTGTAGAGATTGGAAATTTCTTCAATGAATGTTTTTGTTACTTCCAGATTGTTAGCTAAGTCTCCAGGAATAACGATAGTATCAGCAGGTAAGAAGTGAGTGTTGAAAAAACGAGACGTGCTGTTGTGATAGCTTTTGAGGTAAAAATCGTAATGGATATCTGAAAGAATGAAAATACGCATTGAAGCTTAACTGGTCATAAAGCCATCAGCTGTTTAACTGCATCACTGGATAAGCCAGTTAACTCAGAAATGAGAGCGATATCCATGCCTTTAGCAAGCATTTTTAATGCAGTTTCTTTTTTTTCACTCGCTACGCCTTTAGCTTCGCCTTTGGCCATTGCATCGTTATTGTTAGCGTCCGGCGAATTTAACCATTACGAGTCGGGAGAAAATCGCCAATTCTAGTCAGACGAAAATGACCAAAAATCCCATCTCACAATTCAAATTTTATTCGATTTCCTGAATGCTGTCAGTAACAGTTTGCACT
>JAZLJW010000103.1:0-1910 GCA_045597345.1 Treponemataceae bacterium | reverse complement strand
CGAAAAACATTACCGCGATATGCAGGATATGGAATTCACTATCCAGCAGGGTAAACTTTATATGCTCCAGTGCCGCAACGGTAAACGTACAGGTGCAGCTGCTGTTAAGATGGCAGTAGACATGGTAGCAGAAAAACTCATCACAAAAGAAATGGCAATCGCTCGTGTTGAACCACAGCACATTGACCAGCTTTTGCACCCAGCTTTCAACAAAGCAGCTCTTGCTAAAGGTGTAAAGATCGCTTCTGGACTTAACGCATCTCCTGGTGCAGCTTGTGGACAGATCGTATTTACAGCTGCTGATGCTGAAGCATGGCACAAGAACGGAAAGAAAGTTCTTCTCGTTCGTAAAGAAACTTCTCCAGATGACATCGCCGGAATGGTTGCTTCTCAGGGTATCTTGACTGCAACTGGTGGACGTACATCACACGCTGCTGTAGTAGCTCGTGGTATGGGTACACCTTGTGTTTCTGGTGTTGAAGCTATTAAATTCCTTGATGCAAAAACAATCAGCATCGATGGTAAAAAATTCAAAGAAGGTGACTTCCTTTCTATCGACGGAACTACTGGTTACGTATATGAAGGACAGATTGCTACAGAACCAGCTACACTTTCTAAAGAACTCGATACATTCTTGAAATGGTGTGATGAAGTACGCAACGCTTCAGTTCGTACTCCAGCTGTAGGAAACAAAATCGTTGGATTTGGTGTTCGTGCAAACGGTGACCAGCCAGTTGATGCAGAAAACGCATTCAAGTTTGGTGCAGAAGGTATCGGTCTCTGCCGTACAGAACATATGTTCTTCGATCCTGCTAAACTCCCTTACTTCCAGGCTATGATCGGATCTGACACAAAAGAAATGCGCGAAAAAGCACTTACAAAGATCCTCCCACTCCAGCAGAAAGACTTCGCTGGTATCTTCAAAGCAATGAAGGGACACCCAGTAATCATTCGTTTCTTGGATCCACCTCTCCACGAATTTACTCCAAAAGACAAGAAAGGTCTTGATGAAGTTGTAAACGTAATCAAAGAACTCGGATATAAGATTGATGCTTCAGCTCTCGAAGCTCGCTTTGCTGACCTCCACGAATCAAACCCAATGATGGGTCACCGCGGATGCCGTCTCGCAATCACATATCCAGAAATCTTCATGATGCAGACAGAAGCCGTAGTTCTCGCAGCTATGGAATGCCAGAAATCTGGTGTTAAATGTCAGCCAAATATCATGATTCCTATCGTTGGTGAACCAAACGAATTGGCAACAATCCGTTCAGAATGTGAAGCAGTTATCGCTCGCGTTCAGAAAGAAAAAGGTGTTAAAGTAAATGTTAACATCGGTACAATGATCGAAATCCCACGTGCTGCAGTTCTCTCTGACAAGATCGTACAGTCAGCAGACTTCTACAGCTTCGGTACAAACGACCTTACACAGATGACATTCGGTTACAGCCGTGATGACGCTGCTAAGTTCCTTGATGCATACTACTCACGCAACATCCTCGAAGATGACCCATTCAAAACACTCGACAAAAACGGTGTTGGTGCTCTCATCAAGATGGCTGTTGAAAAAGCTCGTAGCGTAAAACCAGACTTCCACTGTGGTATCTGTGGTGAACATGGTGGTGATCCAGAATCTATTAAGTTCTGTTATGAAGCAGGTCTTAACTATGTTTCTTGTTCTCCATTCCGTGTACCTATCGCACGTCTTGCTGCAGCTCAGGCTGTACTCGCTGCTAAAGCAGCAAAAGCTCCAGCTAAAAAAGCAGCAGCTAAAAAACCAGCTGCAAAGAAAGCAACAGCTAAAAAAGCTGTAGCTAAAAAACCAGCTGCAAAAAAAGTAGCAAAGAAAGCTCCTGCTAAGAAAGCTCCAGCAAAAAAAGCAACAGCTAAAAAAGCTCCAGCAAAAAAAG
>JAZLJW010000102.1:0-13787 GCA_045597345.1 Treponemataceae bacterium | reverse complement strand
CAGCGGTATAGATATCAGTAACAAGTGGTTTTCTCTGAATCATACTTTTTCCTCTGATAATTAAAGTCTTAAAATTTTACACCATAATGGGGGTTTGTCACCATACCGGAATAGTGGAAAAATCCCTGCAGATTATAGATTTGTGGCCGCATTGTGACAAACGGTGTTTTGTGGTACCTTTAATCCGTCATTGGACACCATGACAGGTGCCTTTGGATTGCAGCCGGCAACGGGGCAATTACAAAAGGGTAAAAGGGAAGCAGGTTGGAATCCTGCGCGATCTCGTCACTGTATTAAGGGAGTTTCTGCCGTATACGTCACTGAAGGAATTCGGGAAGGCTGTGCAGAAGCGGTGATCTTTAAGTCAGGAAACCTGCCTGTCATGAAGAGTACACCAGATCACGAGTTATTGATCGTACTGCAGTATATGCCTCAAAGATACAAGATTCCGAAACAAGTTCGGAATGACAGTCTGTACTGTAACAAGTTCGGAATGACAGTCTGTACTGTAACAAGTTCGGAATGACAGTCTGTGCTGTAACAAGTTCGGAATGACAGTCTGTACTGTAACAAGTTCGGAATGGCAGTCTGAGCTGTAACAAGTTCGGCTGCAGATTTGAGGCACCCATAAGCAGCTGCGGGAAAACTATGCTCTGATCATGTCTTTGTGGACGGTGACAGAGCATTTTTTATTTGTGAGGTAACTATGAAAAAAATGATGGTACCGCTTGCTGCAGCAGCTTTACTTCTTGCTGTAACCACAGGCTGCAGTTCTGCTGAATTCCGCCTGTCAGACAAAGATCAGGACGCTGCAGACAAAGTTGCAGCTCTGATTGATGCCATTTATGTACAGGAACGTACTGCTGACACTGACGCCCAGTGTGCCGCAGCAAAGGCTGCATGGGATAAGCTGACTCCTGCCCAGAAAGAACTGGTAGAAGGTGAAAATGCAGATCCAGATTACTTTGGACACTACACCGGAGATGCCGGCAAAGATGACATTCTGAACCAGGATGGCATCGGTGAAAACGAAATTCTGGTTGTAAGCTTTGGTACTTCTTTCAACGACAGCCGCGCAGAAGACATCAGCGCCATTGAAAAAGCCATTCAGAAAGCAAATCCTGACTGGGCTGTCCGCCGTGCCTTTACAGCCCAGATTATCATTAACCACATTCAGGCCCGTGAAGGTATGCCTATCGACAACATGGAGCAGGCGCTGGACCGCGCTGTAGCTAACGGCGTAAAAACTCTGGTAGTACAGCCAACCCATCTGATGCACGGCGCAGAATACGATGAACTTTCTGCCGCTGTTGCTTCTTATGCAGACAAATTTGATTCGGTAAGAATTGCCGAACCGCTTCTGGGCGAAGTTGGCAAAAACGCTTCTGTCATCAATGCGGATAAAGAAGCCGTGGCAAAAGCCGTTACCGATGCTGCCCTGCAGTCTGCCGGTTATGAATCTGCCGCTGCGGCTGCAGAAGACGGCGTTGCCTTTGTATTCATGGGCCACGGAACGTCTCACACTGCAAAAGTAAGTTATTCTCAGATGGCAACCCAGATGGCAAAATTGGGATACGACAACGTATTCATCGGTACTGTTGAAGGTGAACCGGAAGAAACCGAGTGCGAAGCAGTTATTGAAGCAGTAGCAGAAGCCGGATACAGCAAAGTTATTCTCCGCCCGCTGATGGTTGTTGCCGGTGACCATGCCAACAACGATATGGCAGGCGATGACGATGATTCATGGAAGAGCATGTTTACTGCAAGCGGACTGTTTGAATCAGTAGAATGCCAGATTGAAGGCCTTGGCCGTATACCTGCTGTTCAGGAACTGTATGTTGCCCATACCGCAGCTGCCGTGAATGATGTAAAAAAAAACTGAATGACGGAACATACCGGGCTGTTTTTGTAACAGACAGTTCCATGTTCCACGTAAATGAAGCCCATAACGGGCAGGGTGTTCTGACGGTTACTGACGGGCAGATGATGCTGCATGTCAGTCTTACCAGTAAGAGTATCCTGAAACTGTATCCGGGGAAAGCTGCAAATGCTTCTACCCACGAGTCTGACTGGCTGCAGCCTACCCTTGATACAGTTACCTATGAAGACGGTTATACAGATACCGTATATGGTTTTGATATTCCCGTACCGCGTCTTGAAGCTGACTTTGACCTTGCACTCATCGGGAAAAAAGGCATCTGGTACGATCACCGGGTATCGGTACGGGATGTTCAGCCCCTGCCACTGGCAGACGGCATATATTACTATGACGTTACCCTTGAAGGTGGCACAGGAAAGTCAACAATTCTGTCACCGGTTACCGTAACGGTGGCTGACGGTGTACAGCTGGCTACACTGGTATGGTCCAGCAGGAATTTTGACTATATGATTGTTGATGGCAGTAAGTATCTGAATGAAAATAATGGGGGAAACTCAACCTTTACCGTTCCGGTAGCGGATCTGGGTGCCACTTTGAACATCATTGCGGATACGGTTGCCATGAGTACTCCTCATGAAATTGAGTACCAGTTGAGTTTTAGTCCGATTAAATGAAAAGGCTATGTCCGTAAAAAGTGTTGCTTATAGTCACCCTGAACTGGTTTCAGGGCCTCATCATAATTCCACAAATCTACCGGATTGCCAGTACAAGCAAAAACGCTCGATAACGTCGCTATTGGTAAATCCCGGCGTAGAAACTATATATAGTTCATGCTGCCGCATGAACGCCGGGCTTCAACAATTTTTGCACATTCCCGGCCCACCTACCGATTTTCGTAAGTTCATGGCTATGCTGGTACTCTGTATTGTATGTACCTCGTCGCTGTGGGGTGCCGGGCGGAAAGATTCCGGGACCATTTCCAGGTCCATTCCGGAAACAGCTCTTGATTTTGCCACCATGACGCCGGTAGATACCATTGATCTGCAATACGCAGAGCTGTTTTCCATAACAAAATATGACAGCTGTACCTTCATCACCATAGCCGGGGAAGGAAACTACCTGCTGTATGCAGACGTTACTGCTGTTCCCCGTAATCTGCCGGCTGACACTACCCTACTCCAGCAGCCGCTGGACAGTACGTACCTGGTGTCTACTTCCCAGATGGATCTGATTCAGAAAATTGGAGCTTTAGGAAACATAACGCTTTCCGGCACTCGGGAAAAAGACTGGTACATACCGGAAGCAGTGTCAGCCATGAAAGCGGGTGATATTGTATACGCAGGGAAATACAGCGCACCTGATTATGAACTTCTGGCAGCTTCCGGCTGCAATCTGGCCCTATACAACACCATGTTGTACCACAAGCCCCAGGTGCGCGATAAACTGCAGGAACTGGGCATTCCCGTGCTGGTGGAACGTTCAGGCTATGAAAAGCATCCTTTGGGACGACTGGAGTGGATTAAGCTGTACGGTGTTCTTTTTGACCGGGAAGCTCAGGCCAACGAGTTCTTTAACCGGCAGCTTGCTGAAATTGAACCGGTACTGCACCAGAGCCGTACCGACCAGACCGTTGCATTCTTTTATGTAAACAGCAACGGTGCCGTGAATGTGCGTAAAAGCAATGACTATGTTGCAGCCATGATTAATCTGGCAGGAGGCACCTATAAGCCGTCAGATTTGGGCGGAGAAGACGATAACGCCCTTTCTACCATGAACATGCAGTTTGAAGATTTTTACACAGCCACCGTTGACTGCGATGTTCTTATTTACAATGGAACCATCGACAGTACCATGAAATCGCTGTCTGATTTATATGAAAAAAACGCCTTGTTTGCTGAATACAAGGCTGTTCAGAATGGACGCGCATACTTTACCGGAAAAAACTTTTTTCAGGAGACGACAGGATGTGCAGAGTTCATCAGGGATGTACACACGGTGATTACCGGAGGAGAAACAGACGACCTGATATACCTGAAGGAGCTGCTGCCCAAATGAAAAAGCGCTATCTGACTGCATTTTTGCTACTCATTGTTCTGGTACTGATTCTTGCACTGTGGAACTTGTGTTCAGGCAGCGTAAAACTGACACCGGCAGAAATAGTGCGGATTGTGTTCGGCGATACTGCCAATAAAACTGCATGGAATGTTATCTGGAAAATCCGCATGCCGCGGCTTCTATCAGCGCTTGTTCTTGGGGGTGCCCTGTCAGTAAGCGGTTTTCTGCTGCAGACCTTTTTCGGAAACCCTATTGCGGGGCCATACGTTCTGGGTATTTCAAGCGGAGCAAAACTGACCGTAGCCATGACCATGATTATCTGCCTTGACGCCGGTATGCAAGTTTCGTCTTTTGGCATGGTTACCGCTGCATTCATCGGGTCCCTCATTACCATGGGCTTTGTCCTGCTGCTTTCACTCCGTGTAAAAAAAATGTCAGTACTGGTAGTCTGCGGAATCCTTACCGGATATATCTGCTCTGCCATTACAGACTTCTTCATTACCTTTGCCAGCGATTCAAACATCGTCAACCTGCACAACTGGTCCTTGGGAAGTTTTTCCGGCATCAACTGGCATGACGTAACCATCTCATCGTGTATCGTTATTCCCGTTGTCACCGCATCCTTCTTTCTTTCTAAACCCATCGGAGCCTTTCAAATGGGAGAAAATTATGCCCGGAATATGGGTGTAAACGTACAGGTTTTGCGGGTAGTCCTTATCATGCTTTCAAGTCTGCTTTCTGCCTGTGTTACGGCTTTTGCAGGACCTATTTCCTTTGTAGGAATTGCAGTGCCTCATCTGGTAAAATCTGCCACGGGAACAGCAAAACCGCTGATTCTGATACCGGCCTGTTTTTTAGGTGGCGCTGCCATCACATTATTCTGCGACGGCATTGCCCGAAGCGTTTTTGCGCCCACGGAACTGAGCATCAGTACGGTAACGGCAGTATTCCTGGTACCGGTGGTAATCTGGATGATGACCCATAGAAAACAGGAGGCAGCATGATTAAACTGGATGGCTTATGTGCCGGGTACAATAACCGGATTATTCTTTCTGACCTGACATTCTCTGTTGCTGCAGGGCAGATTGTTACGCTTATCGGACCCAACGGTGCCGGAAAATCTACCATTCTGAAAACCATTACGGGCCAGCTGAAATCTCTGGGCGGTTCCATAACGGTGCTGAACCGGGATTATGACAGCATGAGCCCAAAAGAACTGGCAACCCATCTTTCTATGGTCATGACGGAGCGGGTGCAGCCGGAACTGATGACCTGCCGCGATGTGGTGTCCACCGGACGCTATCCCTATACCGGCAGTCTGGGTATTCTCAGTGACGCTGACCGGGCTGCCGTTGACAAAGCCCTTGCCACGGTTCATGGAGAACAGCTGGCAGATACCCTTTTTACCACCTTGAGCGACGGTCAGAAACAGCGGGTTATGCTGGCACGGGCCATTGCCCAGGATACGGAAATTCTGGTCCTTGATGAGCCGACTTCGTTTCTGGACCTGTTCTACAAACTGGATCTGATACGGATTATCCGACGGCTGGCACGGGAACAGCACAAGGCAGTGATTATGTCACTGCATGAACTGGATCTGGTGAAAATGATAGCGGATACGGTGGTCTGCATTGATGGCGAAAGGGCTGTATGGATGGGAACGCCTGCTGAGATTTTCAGCGGGAACTTTATCCAGCAGCTGTACGGATTGCAGGATCAGGACTTTGATCCGGCGACGGGAACTTTGGTTGATAGTCATCCAGCTGACGGCCAGCCGTGCGATAACCGTGAGGTGGCCGAAGATTATGGGATGGCCCATGACCGGCAGAAAGCACGGAAGACAAAGGTGCTCATGGTGCAGGGAACCATGTCCAATGCCGGCAAAAGTCTGGTGGTGGCAGGTCTGTGTCGGGTGTTCAAGCAGGACGGCTATCGGGTAGCACCTTTTAAATCGCAGAATATGGCGCTGAACTCGTTCATTACCAAAGACGGCTATGAAATGGGTCGGGCTCAGGTTATGCAGGCAGAAGCCTGTGGTATTGAGCCGCGGGTAGAAATGAATCCTATTCTCTTAAAGCCCACCAGCGACAAAGGTTCGCAGGTTATCGTCAACGGCGAAGTACTGGGGAACATGCCGGCCCGTGACTATTTTGAATACAAGAAAAAACTGATTCCGGACATTCTGAGAGCGTATCACAAACTGGAAGAAACGGCCGACATCATCGTTATTGAAGGTGCCGGCAGCCCTGCAGAAATCAATCTGCGTAAAAACGACATCGTCAATATGGGCATGGCAGAACTGGTAGATGCCTCCGTGCTCCTGGTAGGCGATATTGACCGGGGCGGTGTATTTGCTCAGTTGTGCGGCACTGTGGAACTGGTACAGCCATCTGAACGGCAGCGCATTAAAGGTCTGGTCATCAATAAATTCCGCGGCGATAAAAGCCTCTTGGATCCGGGCATCGACATGCTGGAAGACCGCTGCCATATTCCCGTAACGGGCGTGCTGCCATACTTGCGGATTTCGGTAGATGACGAAGACAGCCTTTCCACCCGTTTTGACCGGAAAGCTGCCGGTCTGGTAAATATCGGTGTTGTGCGGCTGCCCCGCATTTCAAACTTTACGGACTTTGGCGTTTTTGAGCAGATAGAAGGCGTGACAGTTCATTACGTAAGCCGGCCGGAAGAATTGGAAACCATGGATATGGTGATTCTTCCCGGCAGCAAAAACACCATTGGAGATTTAACATGGCTTCGGGAATCGGGCATGGAAGCTGCCGTCAAAAAAGCTGCCGAACATCATCCTCTGTTCGGTATCTGCGGCGGATACCAGATGCTGGGTACCATGATTCATGACCCGGACGGTGTAGAAGAAGGCGGTTCCATCCGCGGACTGGAGCTGCTGCAGTCCGAAACGGTGCTGCAGAAAGAGAAGAAGCGGACCCAGATACAGGGAACTATTGGTGCTGTTGATGGTCTGTTTGCCGGGCTGAGTAACCGGAATTACCGGGGATATGAAATACACATGGGCCGTACGGAACCGGCTGCCAGCTCAAAACTGCTGGCCGGTGGGGAATACGATGGCAACGTGTACGGTACGTATATCCACGGCATTTTTGATGAAGACGGCATTGCCTTTGAAATCTGCAGGGCTCTGGCAGAACGGAAAGGCGTGGAATTAAGCGGTCAGCAGATTGATACCCGGGCCTTTAAGGAATCGCAGTACGACATTCTTGCTGATGCTGTGCGGGAACATATGGATATGAAGGCCATTTACGCCATGATGGGAATAGAACGATGAACGGAATCTATGCTGAAATCAGAAAGCGGTGGGATGCCATTGCAAAGCCCCTGGACAGTCTTGGAAAACTTGAAGATATTATTGCCCGGCTGGGAGCAGTACAGGGAACGGTGAATCCGAAAATTGATACGGCTGCCGTCATTGTATTCTGTTCTGACAACGGTATTGTAGAAGCCGGCATCAGCCAGTCTGACCAGAGTGTAACCAGAATCTGCGCAGAAAACATCGGGGCCGGAAAGACCACAGTGGGCATTATGGCAGCCCAGAGCAACATGGATGTTGTCGCCGTTGATGTGGGTGTTAACTGGGACGCACCTCTGAAAACTGTCATTAACCGGAAAGTACGGTCTGGAACACGGAATTTTCTGGTTGCACCTGCCATGACCATGGAAGAGATGGAAAGCGCCATCAGCACCGGCCTTGAACTGGCTGCGGAATACAAAACAAAAGGATACGACCTGCTCTGTGCCGGCGAAATGGGTATCGGTAATACGACGACCACCGCTGCCGTGGCGGCTGCCCTGTTGAAACTGACCGGCAGGCAGGTATGCGGCCGCGGTGCCGGGCTCAGCGATGCCGGGTTACAGCGGAAGATTCAGGCGGTGGATACTGCCATTGAGAAATACCAGCTGTACGGGGCTCCTGTCCGGCAGATTCTTTCCTGTGTGGGCGGCTTTGACATTGCTGCCATGGCCGGCCTCTATATGGGGGCAAAACGGTACGGCATTCCGGTGGTCCTTGATGGTGCCATAAGTCAGGTTGCCGCCCTGTGCGCCGAACTGATGGAACCGGGAACCGTTCAATACCTGATTCCGTCCCACATGAGCCGTGAGCCTGTCTGCCAGACCATCTGCAGCCGACTGGGTATATGGCCGGTACTTGATGCAGGTATGGCCCTGGGAGAAGGCACCGGGGCCGTTCTTATGGTGCCGGTTTTACGGACGGCCCTGGCGGTTTACCGGGAGTCCGTACGGTTTGAAAATTCCGGCGTAGACCAGTATGAAAGGTTCAACTCATGATTCATCTGGTATATGGCGGCAGTGGCAGCGGAAAATCTGCCTATGCAGAATCGCAGGTTCTGGCTGCCGGCAGCGGTAAGCGGTGGTATGTGGCCACCATGCAGGTGTACGGCGAAGAAGGTCGGCAGAAGGTACTGCGCCATCAGCAGCTTCGCTCCGGTAAAGGTTTTGAAACGGTTGAAATGCCGGCGGTAACTGATGCAGATCTGCAGCAGACGGGAATGTTTTCCGGCGGAACGGTGCTGGTAGAATGTCTGACCAATCTGGTGGCAAACCAGATGTTTCCGGATGATGGCAGTCAGGTGCCGGAATCTGACGTTATTGACCGGATTTACCGGTGGTTCTGCCAGCTGAGTGCGGCTGCCGGAACGGTGGTACTTGTTTCCGGCAACGTGTTTGAAGACGGGACTTCCTACGGAGAGGGGACTGTCAGCTACATGAACGCTCTTGGAGCACTGAATGTGATGATTGCGGAAAAAGCAGACCGGGTAACAGAAGTGGTCTGCGGTATTCCGGTGGTAATAAAAGAAACATGATGCAAGGAACACTATGATAACGATACTGAAATCCATTGCGGTGGCTTTTTCCATTTATTCAAAAATTCCCATGCCACGTTTTAACTGGGAAGAAAAAGACATGCGCTATCATCTGATATTCTTTCCCTGGGTAGGAGCCGTCATTGCTCTGCTGGAATATGGCTGGTACCTGCTTACCGTCCGCTGTTCTTTCAGCCAGCTGCTGAATTCCACCGTCGCTCTGGCAATTCCTTTTCTGGTAACCGGCGGGTTCCATGCAGATGGCTTTATGGACACCATGGATGCCCTGCATTCCTGGCAGCCCCGGGAGAAAAAACTGGAAATTCTGAAAGATCCTCATATCGGCGCCTTTGCCGTCATCTCTTTTGCGGTGTTTCTGCTGCTGGCCCTGGGCAGTACTGCAGAAGCATTCCAGCGGGAATCCCGTTCCCTGCTGCTGGCAGTTCTTGCAGCATTTCCGTTAAGCCGGTGCCTTAGCGGCATTTCGGTACTGACGTTTCCCAAGGCAAAAAAAGACGGCATGATGGCAACCGAAAGTACTACCCAAGGACGAACCCTGGTGCTGGTTTTCCTGTGGCTGCAGCTAATACTGTGCGTAGCCCTTCTATTTGTGCTGTGTGGCGGCTTTGCAGGTGAAGCCATCTGTTCTCTTGCCGGCATGCTTCTTGCCTTCTGGTACTATGCCCGTATGAGCAGAAAGCAGTTTGGCGGCATTACCGGTGACCTTTCCGGTTTTTTTGTATGCATTGCAGAGCTGGCAGCGTTAATGGGCGCAGTAATCGGAAATGTGGCAGGAGGAATCCTGGTATGAAACTGTTTGTAGGCGGCTATGCCCAGAATAAACGGGCATTTGTAGAGAAGACCTATCCCGGAGCTCCAGTTTGGAACGAGTTCCACCTGTTTGTAAAGGAACAGCTGGAAGCCGGTGTAACAGCAGAAGATATCCGGCAGCAGGTGACAGACCGCATTGCTTCACAGCCGGATCTGCTGATTATTGCAGATGAGCTGGGCTGCGGTATTGTGCCCATGGATAAGGCTGACCGGCAATGGCGTGAAACTACGGGACGGCTGCTCTGTTTTGTGGCTGAGCAGGCTGATGAAGTATACCGCCTGATTTGCGGCATTCCCCAGAGGATAAAATGAAGTTGACGTTGATCCGCCACGGGGCAACACCGGGCAATGCAGAAAAACGCTATATGGGGAAAACCGACGAACCGCTTTCAGTTGCCGGAATGGAAGAACTCTACCGGTTGAAAGCAGCAGGCCGCTATCCATCAAAGCCGGAGATGATGTTCAGTTCGCCGTTACAGCGGTGTCTGCAGACTGCAGAACTGCTCTATGGCGATGGCAGCAGCGGTGTAACTGAAAGCACAATAAGGATTCACAGTATCCAGGATTTTGAAGAAATGGATTTTGGTGAGTTTGAAGGCATGAATTACCGGGAACTGAACGGGAATCCCCAGTATCAGGCCTGGATAGACAGTGGCGGCATCATGGCCTTTCCCGGCGGCGGAGACCGGAATACGTTTATCAGCCGATGTTCACGAGGCATGCAGGAACTGTATGCCGTTGCCGCCGGCCGTTCAGCTGTGGCAGTGGTTCATGGCGGTACCATTATGGCTCTGCTTTCGGCCTTTGCCGGCGGCGATTACTGGTCATACCAGACAGAAAACGGGCTGGGCTGGACCATGCAGGTTACCGGAACTGTGGATAATCTGCTTTTTACCAACGTGGAGAAACTGTAATGCGCTATCATCTTATGGCTTTTATAGCCGGCTTTATTCTTGACCTGATTCTGGGAGATCCCTACTGGCTGCCTCACCCGGTCCGCAGTATCGGGAGAAGTATCTCATTCTTTGAAAAACGCCTTCGGAAGCCTGACGGCAGACACCAGAAACTGGCCGGCGCTGTGGAAGTCCTGGCGGTTTGCGGCATCACCACAGTGCTGACTGCCGTATTTCTTTATTGCTGGTATGCGGTTAATCCGACCATCGGTTGTACCGTAGAAGCCGTCATGACCTACCAGATTCTTGCCACCAAGTGCCTGAAGGTAGAAAGCATGAAGGTGTACCGCAAACTGGAAAAGGGCACCATAGAAGAAGCCCGACATGCGGTTTCCATGATTGTGGGACGTGATACGGAACACTTGAGCGATGAAGAAGTAACCAAGGCTGCAGTAGAAACGGTGGCAGAAAACACCTCTGACGGCAGCATAGCGCCCATGCTGTTTCTGGCACTGGGAGGCCCGGTGGCGGGATTTCTCTACAAAGCAGTAAACACCATGGATTCCATGATCGGCTACAAGAACGACACCTACCGGGATTTCGGCTGGTGTGCTGCAAAAACTGATGATGTACTCAATTATCTGCCGTCCCGGTTCAGCGCTCTTTTGATGATTACCGGATGCCTGTTTTTGGGTCGGTCGTACAACGCACGCTGTGCAGCACAAATCTGGCACCGTGACCGGCGCAAGCACGAAAGTCCCAATTCAGCCCAGACAGAAAGTACCTGCGCCGGTGCTCTGGGTATCCAGCTGGCAGGTCCGGCGGTGTATCAGGGAGTAGTAGAAAAAAAGCCCTATCTGGGGGATCCGCTCCGTTCCATTGAACACAAAGACATTATCAGGGCCAACCGGCTGCTGTATGCCACGGCGTTCCTCTGTGAAATACTGTGTGCTCTTTTCATTCACTGTACGGGATGGATGTACTGACTATGCATGGTGGCGATATTTACCGGAACCAGGTGAAATACGATTTTTCCGTTAATGTGAACCCGCTGGGAATGCCGCCGGCAGTTAGTCGGGCGTTGCGGAAATCCCTGTCTTTGGCAAACCGGTATCCGGATCCTCAGTGTCAGGAATTACGAAACGCCTTATCAGAAAAACACGGTGTACCCCAGGACCGGATTATCTGCGGCAACGGGGCATCTGAACTGATAGCATCAGCAGTCCGTGCCTGCAGCGTGCACCGGGCGTTACTGACTGCTCCGTCCTTTACCGGCTACCGGGAAGCTCTTTCTGCTATTGGAGCTGACATACGGGCTGTTCCTGCAAAAGATCTGGCAGAACAGGTAGCCGTATTTCAGCCTGATCTGTGTATTGCGGCTAACCCCAACAATCCGGACGGCAGCAGTATGGGCCGGTACCAGGTGGAAACGCTTGCCCGCATCTGCAGGGAGAACGGTACCGTGCTCCTTTTGGATGAGTGTTTTATCGAATTAAGTGACCGGGGCAATGACAGTTCCTTTATTCCCCTGCTGGATGAATACGACAACGTGCTGATTCTGCGGGCCTTTACCAAAAGTCATGCCCTGGCCGGAGTTCGTATTGGGTATACACTGGCAGCTCCGACACTGGCTGAACGGATTCAGAAACAGCTGCCGGAGTGGAATGTATCGGTACCGGCTCAGATGGCTGGGGTTGCAGCCTGCCACGAAACCGGCTGGATTCAGAAAACCATGAAGCTGGTAATAGCAGAGCGGGACTATCTGACTCGTGAACTGTCGGCTTTAGGCTGTACGGTGTACCCGTCACACGCCAATTTCTTGCTTTTCCAGCTGAAAGACTACCCGGATCTGCAGAACCGTCTGCTACAGAAGGGCATATTGATCCGTGACTGTTCTGACTACGATGGCCTTACAGCGGGCCATTACCGCATAGCCGTAAAAACTCACCGGGAAAACCGGAAACTGATTCAGGTACTACAGGAGGTAACAGATGACCGACATTGAATACGTTCTGCCGGCTGATATTGAAAAGCGGAGTTTTGAAATAATCGGTCAGGAACTGGCTGCCATGGGTATCATCATACCGGAAGAAGAACGGCCGGTTACCATGCGGGTTATCCACACCAGTGCCGATTTTGACTATGCCAGCACCATGCGCTATTCGCCGGATGCCATCACCATCGCCCGGAACTTACTCCGCTCCGGCGCTCATATTGTTACTGATACCAACATGGCAAAAGCCGGCATTAATAAAAAGGCTTTGGAGAAGTGGGGCGGTCAGGTGCACTGCTTTATGGCCGACGACGACGTGGCAACCGAAGCAAAGTTTCGGTCGGTGACCCGAGCCACAGTCAGTATGGAACGGGCTGCGGCTCTGGACACCAAAGTCATCTATGCCATTGGTAACGCCCCCACAGCCCTTATAAGTTTGCATGACCTGATGCAGAAAACCGGCTACCGTCCCGATTTTGTCATCGGTGTTCCCGTGGGTTTTGTCAATGTTGTAGCTGCCAAAGAATTATTTCTTAACAGTTCTGTACCCTACATCATTAACCAAGGCCGGAAAGGCGGCAGCAACATAGCCGCCGCCATCTGCAATGCATTACTGTATGGAATTAACTAGGCTTCATTCTGTTTCGCTGCAGCAAGTTCAGCCGTTAAACGGGCAATAAGTGCATCCTTTTCTTCAATCAGCAATTTAGATTCAGCACGGCCCTGTACTAAACCCTGTTCTAAACCTTGTTCTAATCCTTGTTTTAATCCTTGCTGCAAACCTTTTTCAAGACCTTCTGCGTGTCCTTCTGCCAGACCTTCGGCACGGGCTTCGCGTTCCAGATTGAGAATATGAATTTTCATGATGTAATCTTCATCCTGTAAACAGGCAATCATATTATCCTGTACCTCCGGTTCATGTTCACGGATATACTCCGTAAGAATCTGCTTTTCCTGACAGATCTTTATGGTGTTCCTGATGGCCGCCATGCGGTCACCATCGCAGCGTGATACTTCCTGTGTAAACACGCGGCAGTACTCCATGTACTGCTTCAGGATATCACCGTCTTGAGAATTGTACAGCATTTTTACGTTCAACTGAAGCGGCAGTTCTGTGTTTCCTTTATCAGCAGTTCCTTCCAGGCCTGCAGTCTCATATCCGCCAGTATCCTGTTGTCCGTAATGAGTACTGAACCTGATGGTATCCTCATGCTCCTTCTGCGGCCCCGTATATACCACATAAAACTCCGGCTTGGGCAGTTTTATCAGGCTCTTGCTGA
>JAZLJW010000101.1:0-11992 GCA_045597345.1 Treponemataceae bacterium | reverse complement strand
CACACTGTACTTCGGTGGTATACTTACCAACATGTGTACATGGTCGGGCATCAAGTGTCCCTCTATGATTTCCACACCTTTGTAGTTACACAACTGCCGTAATATCAGCCCGATACTTTCTTTATATTGTCCGTATATTGCCTTTCTTCGGTACTTCGGTGTAAACACTATGTGGTATTTACACAACCATTTTGTATGACTCAATGAGTCTCTTATATTTGCCATTTAGCTTTTCTCCTTGGTGTTACGCAATAGACTTGAACAATCTTATTGTACACTTTCGAGAAAAGCTTTTTTGCTATAAGCACTTGTCGCTCACCCGCATAGCGGGTGGTTTATTGTGAAAACATTCCGCTTCGCTTCACGTTTTCACGGACTAAAGTCCATAACAAAAAAAGGCCCCCGGTTTCCCAAGGGCCTTCTATCAGACTATTAATCTAATTACATTTCTGCAAAGTATTTAATAGTTCTTACCATCTGAGAGGTGTAAGAGTTTTCGTTGTCGTACCAAGAGGTAACCTGTACTTCGTAGGTGTCATCGTCAACTTTTGCAACCATGGTCTGAGTAGCATCGAACAGTGAACCGTATTTCATACCGATGATGTCTGAAGATACGATTTCATCTTCGGTGTAACCGAAAGATTCAGTTCCTGCAGCTTTCATTGCAGCGTTGATTCCTTCTTTAGTTACGTCTTTACCTTTTACTACTGCGAACAGCAGAGTGGTTGAACCGGTAGGGGTTGGGATACGCTGAGCAGCACCAATCAGTTTACCGTTCAGTTCTGGGATTACCAGACCGATAGCTTTTGCAGCACCGGTTGAGTTAGGAACGATGTTTGCAGCACCTGCGCGTGAACGGCGGAGGTCACCTTTTCTCTGTGGACCATCGAGAATCATCTGGTCACCGGTGTATGCATGGATAGTACACATAATACCAGTCTGGATTGCAGCGTAGTCGTTCAGAGCTTTTGCCATAGGAGCCAGACAGTTGGTGGTACAAGAAGCAGCTGAGATGATTTTGTCATCAGCTTTCAGGGTTTTGTGGTTTACATTGTAAACGATGGTAGGCAGGTCGTTTCCAGCAGGAGCTGAAATTACAACTTTTTTAGCACCAGCGTTGATATGAGCCTGAGCTTTTTCTTTAGAGGTGTAGAAACCGGTACATTCGAGAACAACGTCTACGTCCAGTGCTTTCCAAGGACAGTTGTTAGCATCAGCTTCTTTAGAGATTTTGATTTCTTTTCCGTCTACGATGATAGAATCTTCGGTAGCTTCTACAGTGTGTTTACCTTCACCGAATTTACCAGCGAATCCACCCTGTGCGGTATCATATTTCAGAAGGTGAGCGAGCATTTTTGGAGAAGTAAGGTCGTTGATACCTACTACTTCATAACCTTCAGCTTCAAACATCTGGCGGAAAGCCAGGCGGCCAATACGACCGAAACCGTTAATAGCAACTTTAACCATTGTGGTTTACTCCTATATATAAAAAGTTATAGAAATAATAGGACTTTGTACTACCTGTGTCAATGACCTGAAACCCGCATTTTATTACCTTAATTAAACTTTTTCTATGAAAAAACAACAATACCGGCTTCATTCTGTACAAAAAATCCGTGGAGAACAAAAATATAGTTGTATAACTGTTCACGATTGAATTACAGGAGCGTTTATGGCTAAAAGAAACGGTATACCATTAATTTCCAAGTTAGGTATTAAAACAAAATTCGTAATTCTGGTTATTGCACTTATTCTTATCAGTGTTCGGTTTGTTGGGTCTTCATCATTTCAGACCGCACGAAAAGGGATTAACCGCATTACCGATACCCTTCTGACCCATCAGGCAGATATGGTGGCAAGTCGCGTACTGGATATTAATGAACAGGAATTCCTTCTCCTTCGGGGACTGGCCCTGACTGATACCATCCGGAATCCTGAAGTACCGCCTCTGGATAAATATCTGTTCCTTCAGCAGATTCGCGAACTTGACCGTTCAAAGTACCAGGGTTTGGGTTTTGTTCAGCCAAATGGTATGACCGTTGTCGCTCCCTATGTTGAAATGGACTTTTCATTTGCTGATTACTATCAGGCATCCATCAAAGGCAAGGAATTTGTTAGTAATCCTATTGTCAATGATATGGTTGACCTGGAAGAAGGAACTGCAGACAAACTCCGCTTCTACAGCATTCCAGTCTATGATTACAACAACAAAATCTGTGGTGTTCTCAACACCATTCTGGTGGGTAACAGTCTGAATACTGTTTCAGGAGCAATTGATATTGGTAAAGGGTATCATCCAATCATTGTTGATATGACTACCGGTGAAGTTGTGGGTGATGCAAACACGGCCCCCGTATTTGACCAGGATTCTGCAAAAACAAACCCGGCATTTTCTGCCCTTTGGACAAATCTTGTAAAAGGCGAATCTGGAACCGGTAGATATAAAGGTCCATCAGGTGAAGAAATGGTATATGCCTATAGACCAATCGGTGGAAATACCAGCTGGGCAGTTTTATGTGCTGCACCAATTTCAGCATATAATGCTGAACTGAACCTGCTTTCAAAATCACTTGTCAGTGGTTCTATTCTGGCCGTCATCATTGCACTGATTGTAGGTATAATTTCCATCCGTCTGCTGATTCTCCCACTGAAGAACATCAAAACAGCCATCGATGATATCGCAACCGGCAATGCAGACCTGACCAACCGCATTCCCCAGAAAGCCAATGATGAAATTGGTAAAGTCGTAAGCGGATTTAATGCATTTATTGAAAAACTACAGGTCATTATCAGTGGGCTTAAGGATTCAAAAGATGCCATTACCGTTGTCGGAAAAGAATTGGAAACGACCACCCGGGAAACCAGCGACAGTATTAATGAAATCATTGCAAATATTGGCGGAGTTTCAAATCAGATTAGTGCACAAACCATGTCGGTAAATGAAACGGCAGGCGCCGTAAACGAGATTGCTTCGAATATCGAGAGTCTTGAACGCATGATTGAAAACCAGAGTAACGGTATCATGCAGGCTTCTACTGCCGTAGAACAGATGATGGGCAACATCAACAGTGTTAATACCAGTGTTGACCGTATGGCAGAAAGTTTTGTAAGCCTTTCCGCAAGTGCATCCAGCGGTGCAGAAAAACAGATGAATGCTACAGAACTGATGCAGCAGATCAAAGATCAGTCAGAGACACTGCAGGAAGCAAACAGTGCCATTGCTGCTATTGCAGAACAGACTAACCTGCTGGCTATGAACGCAGCCATTGAGGCAGCCCATGCCGGAGATGCTGGTAAAGGGTTCTCTGTTGTTGCCGATGAAATCCGTAAACTTTCTGAAACTTCAACTGAGCAGTCCCGGACTATCGGTGACCAGCTTAATGCCATCCAGCAGTCAATTGAAAACGTGTTTATTGCCAGCAATGAATCTAACGCTGCATTCCAGACGGTTAACGATAAGATTTCTGAAACAGACCAGATTGTGCGCCAGATTAAATCCGCTATGGAAGAACAGGCTGAAGGTTCAAAACAGATTGGTGAAGCACTGCATCTGATGAATGACAGTACAGCGGAAGTTCGTGTTGCAAGCCGTGAAATGTCAGAAGGAAACAAACAGATTCTGTCGGAAATCCAGAAACTGCAGAATACCACACTGACCATGAACAGCAGTATGGAAGAAATGGCTGCAGGTGCTCAGGTAATTACCAATACCGGTTCGGCACTCAGTGCCATCAGTGATCGGGTTAACAGTACTATCGCTGATATTGGCACACAGATTGATCAGTTTAAGGTATAACCAAGTACCGTATTACAAAAGAAGCTGTCTGATTAGTACCGTCATGCTGAACTTGATTCAGCATCTGCACCATATGTAAGTATGGAGATTCCGAAACAAGTTCGGAATGACATACACTACATTCGGAATGCCCCTATGACGGGAACGTACTTGACAGCTTTTTTTTATGCTTTTGGTGTGTTGTGTTTGGCGGCAAGATAGCCGGAATCTTCAAGGTACTTGCGGCGGGTCATAACCAGGGAAATCAGCTCCTGATACATGTTGTAATCTACTTCCAGCGCAATGGGGAAAATATAGAATTCCGTTTCATCGCAGTATCGTTCTATGAACTTGGTATCCGTTACATAGCCCAGACTGATCATGTTGCTGATACGGTCTGCACATTTCAGTACTTTAGCTTTCTCACTGCCCTCAACCAGAATACGCCGGAGAAATTCCTGCTTGGTACTCCCCTCTTTCTTGGTAACTTCCATAACCAGTTTCAGTACGTCTTCCGCATCTCCACCGATATCAAGAATCTTTTGTGGATCAAAGCCTGGAATATCCTCAATTACGTCATGTACAACAGAAGCCTTAAGCAGCGTGCTGTCAATGTATCCGTAGTTGATGAGGATTCCCATAGTATCAATCTGATGCCGGAACATATTACCGCCCGCATGACGGGCCTTACCGATAAGTGCCGTTGACAGCTGGATATAGGGAGCCAGTTCGATATCGCGAAGCTGTATCATCTCTTTTGATTCCATGGCGGTGATTTCGCTGGTTTTCATTCCCATATCTGACTCCTTTGCGTTATTAGAAAGAAAAAGGGTACGTAGCGTACCCTTTCATTTTACACCCTAATTACAATGTTGCGATATATGAACGTAATTTTTCTACACGACGTGCAGTTTCTTCACGTTTTTCACGTTCTGCAGCTACAGCTTCGGCCGGTGCATGTTCAACGAACTTACCGTTGAGTTTTGCATCGATTTTTGCCAGCCAGCCTTCTTCCTGAGTCAGTTCTTTCTGGAACCGTTTCTTCAGGGCTTCCTTATCAATAGAAGCATCTACCATAAGGAATGCTTCATAATCTGAACCTACGGTTGCAATGGCATCTTTCGGATTTTCAGTTACAAAGGTAATGGTTGCAATACCAGCCAGCAGCTGGATGATATCGGTCTTTTCCTTACATACTTCTGCAGCAGAACCAGCGGCAATTTTCAGCGAAATGTTGATTTTGCTGGCCGGATCAATACCACATTCAGCGCGCAGGGCACGAACGTTACGGATAACATCCTGCAGTTCTGCAAAACGTTTTTCAGCAGATTCGTCTGCACGGCGGGCATCCAGTTCAGGATAGGGAGCTGCAATAAGCATGTCAGTATACTGTACGGCACATACGGCATCAGTTCCTGCTTTTGCACGGCTTGCAGCAATGTCAGCCAGTGGCAGTTTTGCATAGATCTCTTCTGTTACGAATGGCAGGTATGGGTGCAGCAGACGGAGGCTTTCTTCCAGAATGTTCAAAAGAACGCTGGCTGCCCGGTCTTTTTCTGCATCATCACCATTACGGAATGACAGTTTCGAAGCTTCTACGTACCAGTCACAGAACTCGGTCCAGAAGAATTCGTACAGCGCCTGAGCACCATCGTTATAGCGGTAGCCGTCCAGAGCAGAACGTACGGTTTCTACACACTTGTTCATGCGGCCGTAAATCCAGCGGTCAAGCTCGGTAAGGTCAGCATAGGTAACCGGTACCAGATTGCGTCCTTCAAGGTTACCCAGCAGGTAGCGGCTGGCGTTCCAGATTTTGTTGGCAAAGCGGCTTCCCAGTTTGAAAGAATCTTTGTCTACCAGAACATCCTGTCCCTGAGCACACATGAATCCCAGAGTATATTTAACGGCATCAGAACCGTACATATCGATAAGTTCCAGCGGGTCCATACCGTTACCCAGAGACTTACTCATTTTGCGTCCCTGCTTATCACGTACCAGACCGTGGATATAAATATCATGGAATGGAGCTTTTCCGGTAAATTCAAGACCAGCCATAATCATGCGGGATACCCAGAAGAAGATAATGTCGTAGGCAGTTACCAGAGCATTAGTTGGATAGAAGTTAGCAAGGTCTTCGGTTTTTCCCGGCCAACCCAGGGTACTGAAAGGCCACAGCCATGATGAGAACCAGGTATCAAGTACGTCTGGATCCTGCTTCAGTTTATCTGCTTTTGCACCACATTTGGGACAGCAGCAGGGATCTTCACGGGCTACAATCATTTCACCGCAGTCCTGGCAGTACCATACGGGAATACGGTGACCCCACCACAGCTGGCGGCTGATACACCAGTCGCGGATGTTTTCAAGCCAGCGCTGATAGGTGTTTTCCCATTTGCGCGGATAGAACACGATTTCGCCTTTGCGCCATGCATCCAGAGCTTTGTCTGCCAGCGGCTTCATGCGTACGAACCACTGTTCACTTAAATAAGGTTCTACAACGGTATGACAGCGGTAACAGTGTCCTACCGGGTGGGTAATCTTTTCTTCTTCCTTGAAAAGTCCTGCAGCTTCCAGATCGGCAATTACTACGGCACGGGCATCTTTACAGCTCATGCCGCGGTATTTTTCAGGAACGTTTTCGTTCAGGGTTCCGTTAGGATTCAGAATGTTGATGACAGGCAAATCATGGCGTTTACCAACTTCCCAGTCGTTAGGGTCATGGGCAGGAGTAATTTTTACTACACCGGTACCGAATGCACGGTCTACGTAGGTATCAGCAATAACCGGAATTTCCTTATCGGTAAGAGCCAGTTTTACTTTTTTACCAACCAGTGCCTTGTAGCGTGGGTCATCAGGATGAACGGCTACAGCAGTATCACCAAAGAGTGTTTCAGGACGGGTGGTAGCAATTTCAATGCGGTTGCCGCCTTCGTATACGGTACCGTCTTCCAGAGTTACAGATGGAATGGAAGTACCGTCGGCAATTTCATAGTACATGTGGTACATGGCGCCGGGAGTATCTTCATGTTCAACTTCATCGTCAGCAAGAGCAGTGCCACATGAAGGACACCAGTTTACCAGGTAGTTGCCTTTATAGATAAGATCACGTTCGTACAGAGTAACGAATACGTCACGTACGGCAGTAGAAAGACCGTCATCCATGGTAAAGCGTTCGCGGATCCAGTCTACACTGTTACCCAGTTTACGCTGCTGTTTGGTAATGATGGCGTGGTGTTCTTTTTTAACTTCCCAGGTGCGTTCCAGGAACTTTTCACGGCCCAGATCCTGACGGCGAAGCCCTTCTTTCTTAAGACGGCGTTCTACAACGTTCTGGGTTGCAATACCGGCATGGTCAGTTCCCGGTACCCACAGGGTATTGTCACCCTTCATGCGGTGATAGCGGACTACGATATCCTGCAGTGTATTGTTAAGCCCGTGTCCCATGTGAAGAACACCGGTAACGTTTGGCGGTGGAATGACGACGGTATATGAGCTTTTTTTTGCGTCTGTGTGGACAGGGGAATCTTTGTCTGAAGATGGCTTAAAGTAGCCGTCTTTTTCCCATTTGCTGTAGATACGATCCTCAAATTCTGCAGGATTGTACGCTTTTTCAAGTTCAATACCTTTCATAATAAAACCTCTTTTGACCGTTCCTGTTGTGTGTAAAAACCCGTGCTTTAACAAACCAGACTTTTGAACAGGATTAGGCCGGATGAATAAAAATATGGATATAATAGTATCAATTTTAGCTGCAAACTACAATAAGAATTCAGAGCTTTCAGTCACAGTAAAGAAACACTTTACACTGGTACTGTTGTCAACAGTACTGCTCTACAGCTGTAATGGGGAGAATCTCGTAATATAAACATAATTTGTGTAAATTATTTTGCGGCTAATTGAAACTGTGGAGTATACTGTTTTGTATGGAATTAAATGCGGATTTTCTTGCCCAGTTCAATAGTGGTGGCAATGAACTTATTGCCAAAAATGAAAAACTCACTATCGCAAACAGACGCTTAAAAGACGAAAATGATTTTTTGAAGGATACCATCACGGATATTTCTCAGCTGCTCTTCTACACTGATGTTGACGACATGCTGAACTTTGTCCTTGGTACTATTATTGAGCGTTTTATTCCTTCAATTACACTGGTGTTCGTAAAACCTCCCAGAAAACCGCGGGTACGTCAGTATTTTTACCGTGGTGCTATGTGTGATGAATGTGATTTCGATGAAGCAAGCATTAATGCTCTGCTGCAGCACTTTGAAGGTTTTGTCTACGAGAAAAAGAAAGATGTTCAGGGGCTGGATGTAGAAGAATTCGTCATTCCAACACTGGAAGACGTTATACAAAGCCTGCCCGAAAATACACTGAGCAAAGATATTCTTGATCTTGACTTGAAGTACATATTTCCTCTTGCTGGAATTGGTGGCGTTTATGGAATCGTTGCTCTCAGTGATTCCATGTTTAAACAGTATACTCAGTCAGATTTTGATTATCTGCATCGTATTTTCAGCATTCTGGCTATTACACTGCAGAATGGACTGCATTATGAATCGTCAATTACGGACCCGAAAACCGGTCTTTTTACCTACGATTACTTTGTTCACCGACTGGAAAGTTCGATAAATGTTGCACACCGCTATAACCGCATCAGTGCAATGATTATGATTGATATTGACCATTTTAAGTGGTTTAACGACAGTTATGGTCACCTTGCAGGCGATAAAGTACTGATAGAGCTGGCAAAAACACTGAAACATGCAGTTAGGGAAGATGATTGTATCTGCCGTTTTGGTGGCGAGGAATTTGCCATTCTCCTTTCAGAATGCGAATATAATTCCGTAAAAGCTGTGGCAGAACGGATTCGCGAAACGGTTGAACAAATGGAAGTTCCCGAAGGGGATGAAATTCTTAAAGTTACCATCAGCCTTGGTGTATATATTATTTCCAACATTCCTAACCTTACTCCTACATACATCACTGAACGTGCAGACCGGGCATTGTACCACAGTAAAGAAAACGGCCGTAATCAGGCAACCATCTTCATACCAGGGTTTCTTGATAAAGCCGAACTGTCACTGGGGCCACATTTGCCTGAAACACAAGATGAAGACTGATTTTTCCATTGCTTTCACTTTGTGGTCTGAGTATATTAAAAGAGATATATGTCAGAAAGAGTATTACATATTTTATTAACCTCATTTACGAAAATTCTGGTTCCAGGATTACTGGTGACCATACCGCTTACGGTTGTTTCGTTTTGCTTTGCCATGGTTCTAGCCGTCATTGTTGCACTTATCATGCATGCAAAAGTTCCCGTTTTAACACAGCTTTGTAAGTTTTATATCTGGATAATCCGTGGCACACCTCTTTTGGTTCAGCTGTATGTAGTATTTTTTGGTCTGCCGTCTCTGGGTATCATGATAAATCCGTTCCCCTGCGCAATACTTGTTTTCAGTATTAATGAAGGCGCTTACTGTGCAGAAACATTACGAGGCAGTCTGGAAAGTGTTTCAAAAGGACAGATTGAAGCCGGATTCTGCAGCGGATTGAGTTATGTTCAAATCATGTGGCACATTGTATTACCGCAGGCGTTCCGAACTGCATTTCCTGCCCTTTCTAACAGCCTTATCAGTATGGTAAAGGATACTTCTCTGGCTGCTAATATTACTGTTGCAGAAATGTTCATGGCCACGCAGCGTATTGTTGCCCGAACCTACGAACCCTTGGCATTGTACATTGAAGTTGCGCTCATCTATCTTCTCTTTTCAACGGTGCTGACAAAACTGCAGCATTATGGTGAACACAAGCTTGATGTTACCCGCCGGGAGGTGCAGTCATGAGTGGACCTTTTATCAGTGTTACCGATGTAAAAAAGCATTTTGGCTCACTTGATGTACTAAAAGGAATAGATTTGACTATATCACGAGGCGATGTAGTTACTTTAATAGGTCCCAGCGGCAGCGGTAAGACCACCTTCCTGCGCATAATGAATTTTTTGGAAACTGCCTCCAGCGGTTCCATGCAGTTTGAGGATGCCGCAATCAATCTTTCAGCTGTTGATAAAAAGACAATGCGTCAGATACGCATGAAAACAGGATTTGTTTTTCAAAATTACAATCTCTGGCAGAATAAGACAGCCCTGCAGAACGTCATGCTACCTCTCACTGCTGCACGCAAGATACCAAAAAATGAAGCATCTCTACGGGCCCACGAGGCACTTAAAAAGGTTAATCTTGATCAGTTTGCTGATTATTACCCCTATCAGCTTTCCGGCGGACAGCAGCAGCGTGTAGCCATAGCACGTGCCATCGTAACATCCCCAGATATCATCTTTTTTGTTGAACCTACCAGTGCGCTTGACCCCGAATTAACCGGTGAAGTTCTTGAAGCCATCAAACAGTTGGCAGAAGACGGTATGACGATGATGATTGTTACCCACGAAATGGCGTTTGCACGAAACATTTCAAACCGTGTAATTTTTATGGAAAGAGGGATTATTGTTGAACAGGGACATCCAGAACAGATTTTTGAACATCCCATAAGCCCTCGAACCAGAGAATTCATTCGAGGTTACTAGCTCTTCAGGATTGCAATCCAGAGAGATTCTATAACACTAAAGAAGTTGTTAAAAAAATACATCCATGTATTTTTTTAACATGCATCTTGCTCCGCAAGCTGCGTTATTGCACATCCCTGTGCAACCGCTGCCGCGGAGGCATATAAGGAGAAAACAAATGCTAAAAAAACAGTTTTTTTCTGCAGTACTCGCACTCTTTGCCGTACTTACTGTTACCAGCTGCAGCAAAAAAGAATCCGGGGGAGATTTTCTTTCACAGATTCAGCAGAAAGGCAAAATTGTTGTTGCCATGGAAGGTACTTGGGCTCCCTGGACCTATCACGATGAATCAGGGGCTCTGGTTGGCTTTGACAAAGAAGTTGCAGATGCAATTGCTGCAAAACTTGGTGTAAAAGCTGAATTCGTTGAAGGTGAATGGGATGGTTTATTTGCCGGACTTGATGCCAGACGGTATGACATGATTGTGAATGGTGTAGAATACACTGCAGAACGTGCTGAAAAATACAATTTTACAGAACCCTACGGATATATTCACACAGCCCTTATCGTAAGGACCGGTGACGACCGTATCAAGACATTTGAAGATCTGAAAGGCATGACTACCACCAATTCCATCGGTAGTACCTACATGGAACTTGCTGAACAGTACGGAGCAAAAGTTCTTGGAGTAGACTCTCTTGAACAGACTCTGGAAATGGTTCTGAGTGGTCGTGCTGATGCAACCCTGAATGCTGATGTATCTTTCTATGATTATATGAGCGTTCATCCAGAAGCTCAGCTTACTGTTGTTGCACTGACTGAAGACGCTTCTGACGTTGTTATTCCAGTGCGCAAAGGCATTGAAAACGATACCTTTAAAGCTGCAGTTGACAAAGCAATTCGTGAACTGAAGGCTGATGGAACTATCGGTAAAATCTCCGTTAAATACTTCGGATCTGATATCAGTAAATAAAACCAGACTATAGCGGCACCCTTTCAAAAAGCGTCAGGGTTGCCGCTTTTTTTATTCAAGAATTTCTTCCAAGGCAGCACCAAATGCGGACTTTAAGGAACTCATCACTTCTTTTCCCTTACTGACAGCATTTCCTGCAGCAACTTTTACCTGTTCTTTATTCCAGACAGCAGCTAGATTACATGAATAGGTTACCTGTCCGTCATGCTCTTCTTTAGTTACGCTTGTTGCACCAACCTGAACCAAGGCATTTTCCTTTACCGGGAAGGCAGCAAGTTCAAAAGTTGCCACTTCACCAAGCTTTTTCCAGGTATATTTTCCAATATCCTGAAGCGTTTTAAAAACTACCGTATGAGGCGTTTTTGTTTCAGGTTCAGTCCAGTACAGACAGTAGGCGTTATGCGACTTATTTTTGCAGAATGAATAGAAAGCTTTAACGGCAAGAATGTATTGATCATAGGAAAGTGTCCCGGATGTTGTTTTCTGATGAATACTGTAGTAGTCATCAGCCTCAACAATGGTAGTTATAAGCTTTCTGCCATCGTCCATGCGTTCATTAAGGGTATTGCGTGACACTTGGGAATAAGCTGTATCGTACGCCATGATAACAGCAGTGTTTGATGCATCTTTTGCAGAAGGAGCTTTTTCTGCTGCAGTCCGCAGAAATGACCAGGTTTTTTCT
>JAZLJW010000100.1:0-1058 GCA_045597345.1 Treponemataceae bacterium | reverse complement strand
AGAACGACCAGCGGTTTCCAGTCGGTATAACTTCTGAGCGCGTAAGCATCATTCAGTCTGAAAAAAGACATAGTGTTCCTCTTTTTCGTTGTTTCCGGTAGTTTTCAGTATCTTTCGCATAACCGGTTATAACCCGTTCGCATTCATTATACCATAAATTTGTTCAATCCGTAAACATCAAGAAATCAACTTTTTCAAGGGTTTCACCACCTTCAGGATTTTTCCGGATTCGTGAAAATCCACCGGTTAGTAACAGGTTAGTATCATGATTTTTCAACCATGATTGCACCTGTATAGGTCTTGATCAGCGCTTCAGCAGTGATCTGATCCAGATCCGGAATGGTGACAGTAAACAGCTTTTTGATTGCCGGTTGATTGTCGGCAGCTGCTAAAGCTGCTTTGGTATTGGCACCAACAATTCCATCAGTAGTCAGACCATGATCTTTCTGGAACTGGATTACTGCATTTTTCGTTTCAGTGCCAAAGTCACCGTCAGCACCATACTTGGGTAAAGAATAACCAAGCTTCATTAAGGTTTTCTGAAGATCAACAACGGCATCACCTTTGCTGCCCTTCTGAAGGTTGGTGGACTTTACAGGCACACTTCCAGAAATGGTGGGCTGACCGGAAAGACAAGCGGGAATGGCATAGTGTGTCCATCCTTTATCCGTTGTTTTTCCGGTTTTCACGGTTCCGGAACAGTGAATGATCTTTCCATTGCCGACATGAAGCCCGGTATGTTCCATGGTGTTTCCTACCCGCTTGAACACACAGCAGACCACGTTTGGCATATTGGCAATTTCACCTTTTTCAGACCAGTTATCATTGTTATTCCATTGGCTGGTAGCACCGGCACCCATGATTTCAACCCCGGTCACCTTTTTGAGCACCCAATAGGTGAATCCCCGGCAATCATAGGTTCTGGTCAGACCACCCGGATACCATTGGCATCCTTCACACTTGGTGCTGTCTTTACCATTGAAATTCTTGCATTTGGTTTTGATGGTGGGATAATCATCACGATACCGATTCCTTCTGTTGACCGGTTCACAATAATC
>JAZLJW010000099.1:0-1026 GCA_045597345.1 Treponemataceae bacterium | reverse complement strand
GCAGGCTTACATGACCCTTATCTACAAAGGCGGTGAATTTACCAGCATCTATCTGACTGTTCCTTCAAAACACGATGATCCTGTATGGGGTACTTTAATGGGAGATGACTCACAGCTTCCGAACCAGATTGATCCATCAGTTATTGCATCATATCTCTGATTAGGGTACAACAGATACACTGAAATCAGATTACAGAAAATCCATCCTTTACGGGGTGGATTTTTTTATGCAACCTTTATCCATACAAGGAATTTTCATGAAAACGATTACCCCTGAACAGATTGAATCATTTTCAAGATTCATCAAATCCCATAAAGCTTTCATCATTGCAGGACACAAGGAACCTGACGGAGACTGTATCGGTTCTTCACTGGGAATGGAATCACTCCTGAAAAAACTGAACAAACCCTGCACCGTAGTAAATGCTGGTCCTTTCAAGAGAAGTGAATCAAAATCCTGGGAAAAGTTTTTTAAAGGACAGTATACCCTACTGACTGATACGAAAAAGGAGACAGGACTGATTATTGTAGACTGTTCTGAAACCTATCGTCTGGGAGATATAGAAAACCAACTGACCGGATACGATACGTTCATTGTAGACCATCATAAAACTGCTGATACCAGCATGCCTGATACAATTATTGATCCTACAGCCCCTGCAGCATGTCTCCTGGTTCAACAGCTGTATGAAGCTCTTATCGGACCGGTCGACTCAGAAACTGCAAGAATTCTTTTCTTCGGTCTGGCTACTGACACCGGTTTCTTCAGATTCCTTGATACCACAGGCAACGATACCTTCATGGCAGCAGCACGTCTTGTTCAGGCAGGAGCTAATCCCCGGTTAATCTACGATGAAATTACCGGCGGAAAACCCTACAGCACACGTAAATTGCTTGGATGCATGCTGAATCATGCAGAACGGTACTATAACGGAAAACTGGTCATTACCTATGAAACCATGGAAGATACCCGTAACTGGGGACAGGAAGGACGTGACAGTGACGCAAAGTCGGATCGTAGCCATG
>JAZLJW010000098.1:0-1121 GCA_045597345.1 Treponemataceae bacterium | reverse complement strand
CCACCGGTACTGAAGTAACTGCAACCACAACTTCCGGTGTATTCATGATTACCAAAATCAAAGGTACCGCAATCGGCGACGCTGTATGCGGATACTTTGGACGCTAATAGAAAAGGACGGTGACCTACAAGGGCAGGTTTTGTAATGACGAAAGCCTCTGGCTTTAATGACAGTATCTACGGCAAAAGCGCGGCACCTATTTCTGCTGTGCTGACTCAGACCCTGGAAGAATTCGAACGCGATTCCAATCTGAAAAACATCTTCTCTATGAGAACTTCCAAAAACTTCGGTGAAAAAATGACTTCCATCTCTGCTATGGATGGGTTCCAGGATGTAGGCGAAAACGGTGCATATCCTGATGCTGATATGGGTGAAACCTTCAGCAAATTCATCGAACACTTCACTTTCAAAAACAGATTTTCTATCTCTCAGGAAATGGTTGAAGATTCCAAACTGAATCTGATGCAGCTGAGAACTACCAAATTTGCGCAGGCTTATGGCCGTACTCGTGAAATGTTCGGTGCAGCTCTGCTGACCGGTGCAACCGGCACCACTGTTACCTTCAATGGTAAAAAATATGACACCACTTCTGCTGATGGCGTAGCAATGTTCTCTACCCAGCATCCAAACTTCTACAAAGCATCCCAGAAACAGTCCAACCTGTACAGCAATGCTTTCTCTGTTAGTGTTCTGGATGAACTGGAATCCATTATGCACAAATTCAAAGGTGAAAAAGGCGAACTGCTGACTCTGACTCCAGATACCATTGTTATTCCGGATGAAGCTTCCATCAAACGTGCTGTATTTGAAGCTATCGGTTCCGATAAGAATCCGATTGAAAACAGCTCCGGCAATGGTTTCAACTATCAGTATGGCCGCTGGAATGTAATCGTATGGCCATATTGGGAAGTAGCTGCAGGTGCTTCTACTGTTCCTTATCTGCTGATGGATAGCAAATTCAACGAACTGGATGGTTCTGCTGTATGGTATGACCGTGTGAAACTGACCACTCATGCTTTCGTTGACGAAAACACTGACGCTGCTGTATACCAGGGCCGTGCTCGTTGGAGCGCAGGCTTCAATAACTGGAGAGGTATGATTATGGGCGGCGTTGCAGGTGG
>JAZLJW010000097.1:0-21608 GCA_045597345.1 Treponemataceae bacterium | reverse complement strand
AAAGCCACAGTATTATTCTGTCATTCATGCATTCTATGAATATGCTCCCTTTGTCAGCCTGACAGCATTTGTCATTCGTCGTGCCGGAGAATCCGGTACCACCTATGGGTATGATGTTATCTGTGTAGTACTATGGATTGGTCTTACTGTTTCAGATTTATGGTGCAAATGGCAATATAACGAAAAGCGGGTGTACAAGCTGAATCCAGCATATGCTGCAGCTGCTGAAAAATTGCCTCCAAAGAACAAGAGCATTGGCTGGAAAGTTTTTTCAGAAGCATTAAGCTGGATAGATGCGTTGGTATGGGCTGCCTACTTCATTGCTATCATCAACGTATTTGTGTTCCAGCTGTATGAAATTCCCTCGGAATCAATGGTTCCGGAAATGCTCATTAAAGACCGTGTTGCTGTTTTCAAGACTACCCATGGGGCTAATTTCCCGCTGTCAGAGGTAGGCCTGCCTGATATTGCTGAATATGATCGTGGCGATATCGTAATCTTCAGAAATCCTCACTATGCATATGACCGTCATTATGAAGTAAAAAGCTTCATGTCACAGATTGTGTATACCGTTACATTAGGCACGGTAAATATCATGCAGAAGCCTGGTAGTGAACAGCGTGCTGATCCGCTGGTAAAACGTGTCGTTGGTGTTCCTGGTGAACAGCTTCTGCTGCAGGATGGTATTCTGTATGCAAGAACCGCTGAACATAGTAACTGGGAACCGGTTACTGAAGATGAATCCTGGGCTTGTTATAACATTGCAGGATTATCTGCTGATTTGAAAAAAAATGTGGATTGGATACCAATGACTCAGGATCAGTACGACACCATGGTGCTGGTAGAAAGTCTTCGTAATAATTTTGATTATGATACTGCAGCTTCTGACTGTCGCTTGCTTTCTGAAAGGTTTACTACCATGCGTAACCGGATGAATCCTGATTTACAGCTTTCTGATTCTGAAAGTATCACCTCTATGTTTACCGATTCTGAGCTTTATGTGCTTTCTCTGTTCCGTAACATTGATTCAATAACGGTAAAGCTTGCAACCCGAAAAGGTGGTGCAGAATGGCTCAATCATTTCCTTACCGATTGGATTCCGGAACATGAAGCATTTTCTGCAGCCGGTGATGAAGGATTTGTCGGTGGCAATATGTACGATGAAAGTATGTACCGTCTGAATATTATGATTAAGCAGTGTCTGGGACAGATTATTGTACGTAATATGGAATTGAATATGGATGGTATCGGTAATGCAGCCCGCCAGAGTGATGCGCTACGTCTCAGCTATTTTACCATGGCAGAAAACCTTAACATGTACGTGCATCAGATAAACCAGCGCAATATGCCTGTTTTCCCTGCAAATGCTGCTGATGGTACACCCCGTTATATTCCGGAAAACAACTACTTCCTTATGGGAGATAACCGTTTCAACAGTCTTGATATGCGCCATTCCTATGATGAAAAGCTTATTCCTCTTACACCGTATGATCATTACTATGTAACCTACTACAGCAATGTTGACCCACAATACGTCAGCAAAAAACGTATTATGGGAACGCCACTGTTCAGGTTCTGGCCTTTCTCCCGTTTCAAGACCTTCTGACCGGGCGGACCCTTTTGGCCGCCGGCTGCGTTAAGCCTGTCGCTGCGGAGTTTTGCTTGCAAAACTCCGTAAGTTCATTCTGCTTGCAGAATGAACGACGTGCTCAACGGCCATAAAGGCCGCCTCCGCTCCTGAGGCGACAGCCTCGCCTTGCCAGCAGCCAAAATCATCCCGCCCGGGCGGGCCGGGATGCAGAATGACCGGCAGGATCCCTGAGCGGAGTCGAAGGGTCCGTAGTTTATGAGTCGCTTTTGCGCATGGCAATGCGGCGCTGACGCACTGCTTCCAGCTGGCATTCGAGGCTTTCTTCGTCACCTTCAGAAATGGCGTGGCGAAGAGATTCCATTTGTGCTGTGAAAGCATCAATGTGACCGATTAATTCTTCCTTGTTAGCCAGAAACAGCTCTGTCCATAGAGGAGCGTTTATCATGGCAATACGGGTTAAGTCTTCAAAGCTTCCGCCACCAAATTCCGTAATATGTTCATCTTCGGCACTGGCTACCAGAGCTGAGGCGATAACATGGCATAACTGGCTGGTGAAGCCGATTTTGTGGTCGTGATTCTGCGCTGTACTGTCAATGATGTGGCTGAATCCCAGGCAGGTGATGACATCGCGCATCAGCTGCACGTGAGCATGGTCGTTGCAAGGGCGGGGAATGAGAATATAGTTACGGCCGGTAAAGTATAGTTGGGCAGATGCTGCATACCCTTCTTTTTCACGGCCTGCCATAGGATGTCCGCTGATAAAATCTACACGTTCGGAAACCGGACAATTTTCAAGTTCTTCAAACTGGGCAAGGTAGGTGGCTTTTACACCGGCAATGTCAGTAACGATACTGCCTTTCTTAAAATCTGCCCAATGCTTTTTGATGAAGTCAAAGGTCATGGCAGGATACAGGCAGACAAAAGTAATGTCACACTGAGAAAGCATGGTGCCGGCTTCTGCAAGTGGCCACCAGTTATCAATGACTTTTTCTGTCTTTGCGGCTGCAAGCATGTCCTGGTTCCGACTGGACGCAAGAATGCGGCAGTGGTCAAAGCCTGCCGGAAGTTTGCCCAGTTCTTCTGCATCTTTCAGTCTGCGAGCAATACCCCCGCCCATAAGACCTAATCCTACGATTCCAACCGTTAATTCAGACATTTTGTTCTCCCTTATACATCATATAGCGCCATGGACGGCGCTGGAAAGTACGGGTTTTGCCTGCAAAACCCGTTAAGCTGATTCAGCATGGATGCTGAATCACCGACTTATATATCGCGATCCTCGATGGCGGCGTATTTCTTGATTTTCTTCATCAGCCCATCAAACTGAGTAGGAGTCAGACTCTGTTCTCCATCGCACAGCGCCATTTCGGGATTATTATGTACCTCAACCATTATACCATCAGCACCGGCAGCCAGGGCAGCTTTTGCCATAGGTTCTACCATCCAGCTGTAACCGGTGGCGTGACTTGGGTCAACGATAATCGGCAGGTGTGTGTGCTTTTTCAGGTACGGTACAACGCCAAGATCAAGAACATTGCGGCTGAAGTTGTCAAAACTTCTGATACCGCGTTCACAGAGGATAACGTTTTCATTACCTCCTGCCATGATGTATTCGGCTGACATGAGCAGTTCTTTTGCGGTGTTGGCAAGTCCACGCTTTAAAAGAATCGGTTTCTTGCAGTGGCCCATTTCCTTTAACAGGTCAAAGTTCTGCATATTCCGTGCACCAATCTGAATCACATCAACATCATCAAAATATTTCAGCTGGCTGATGGCCATAAGTTCTGTAACAATAGGGAGCCCGGTAGCACGTTTTGCTTCAAGCAATAGGGTAATGCCGTCGGGACCCATGCCCTGAAAAGCGTAGGGGCTGGTACGTGGTTTAAAGGCCCCGCCTCGTAGGAATGTGGCACCACTGGCTTTTACGGCACGGGCGATACCGGTTACCTGTTCACGGCTTTCAACGGAACAAGGGCCGGCTATGACGCTGAATTTAGGGGCACCGATAACTTCTTCCGTTCGGCAGAGTGCTTTAACTACATCCGAAGTTGTATCCAGCGGAATGTGGATGATGGTGTCATCAGGATGAAATTTGCGGTTTGCCATTTTATATGGTTCCTGAACGCGCAGAACTTTGCTGACGATTTTGTTTGCTTCAAGTGATTCTTCATTGATATGTGCAGTATCGCCAACAAGTCCCCAAACGGTATCTCCTTCACCTTCAATTTGATGAATTGATACTCCCAGATCTTTCAGATGTACTTCCAGGCCTTTCTTTTCTTCTTCTGATGCTCCGCTGTTCAATACAACAATCATTTTCGTTCCTCCTTAATACGCCTGTCAGACGTACGATAAAAAAAGGGCTTCCGCTTTACGGAAGCCCTGTGAATTACTTGTATTTTCAGTTTACGTAACCGTAAACTGCATCAGTTCACACCTTCCGCACTGCATTTTGAGAAATAATAAAAGCTAAAGTAATAAAAATATGCAAAACGGAAAGCATTCATGGTTATACGATAAACTGCAGATTCAAATTTGTCAATATTAAAAATACTGAAGAAATTAAAAAATACTGCATTTTATTTTACATACTCCTGTCGTAGAACATGGTACTTATGAAGGCTGTTGTTAATCCCAGGAATATCGAAAGCCCCATAAGGTGAACCGGCTGGAATGAACTTAATGCCAATGCTCCAAAAGAAACAACGGTGGAAACAAACGAGAGAAGGGTTGCAAAGGGTTCAATGGTTTTTGAATCATTTGTCCTGTCTTTTTCGTTTTCCATCATGTAAATGATGTAGTCCAATCCAAGACCAAATACCAGTATCAGCCCGGTAACAGAGAAGAACTCCAGGTTAATGTTTCCCCAGGCAAAAACTGCTCCGGTCATGAGTACAATGAGCAGTGGTATGGAAATGATTTTTAACGCCTGTTTCCATGGATAGAAAAACTTCAGGATGATGAACATGACAATGTATGCACCTGCAAAGAATTTCAGGACCATAACGGTAAGCTTATCCAGATCTTCGCCCATATCAGCCATTTTGCTGATAAAGAAAATATCAGTTTCGTCTTCTACAAGATTTTTCAATGCTTTTGGATCTTCAATGATGTTAGGCATTACTACTGAAAAATATTTTCCATTCATTTCTCCCAGCCAGGCAGTGGAAATCAGAGAAGCAACATACTCCGGTACCGTATTGCCTGAAAATGAGAGATATTGGCCTTCCGTTGCGTAAAAATCCTTCCACAGCTGGTCAGAATAGGATTCATCATATCCCAGTGCCTCAAACTGCTGGTCTGATAATGCAAGCAGTTTTTCATAAGCCTGCCGGGACCGTTCCTGATGCGCCTTTGAAGGAATGAATTTTGAGGTCGCAAGGTATGACATGGTTCCCGGTGATGTTTCCTGCAATTTCTGGCAAAGGCGTTCTTCTTTCTGGAGCACATCATTTTCACTATCACCACGAAGGATGAACCATCCGGTTGGATTGTATCTGATGATTTCCACGGTTTCCAGGCGATCTTCAAGCAATTGGCCTTTCATGGTGTACAACTTAAAAAGATCATTGTGAATGGTGAACCGGCTGTGAAAAAGGAGAATTGATCCAATAGAGAAAGCAAACAGTGTTGTTATTGCAATTCTTCCAATGAGTTTGCGGCGGTTCTTGTTCTGAACTGGTTTCATGAGTTTCAGCAGCGCTATTTCCCTGTTTGTTTCCGGCATTTTGATGTAGGGGTACAGACAGAGTGTTGTCAGATAAGAACTTATTAATCCTACAATGGAGAAAAGCGACATCTGTTTCAGAAGATTAAACGGAGCAAACAGTAAAATAATATAGCAGATACCTGATGAAATAATTGCCATGGAAAGACCGGAAATAAGGTGTTCCCGAATCTCTTTGCCAGTGACCAGATTTTTGTTTCCCGCCCAATGGGTAAAATAGTGCAGACTATAATCTATGCAGGAACCAATCAACGAAGTTCCAAACACTAACGTGAGGATATGCATCTGATGGAATACTGCCAGGGTGGCAAGAAATGCAGAAACTATTGAAACGAAAATAGAAGCTACACTGCAAAGTATGGGAATGGGAGATTTGAAGACGGTCAGCAGCATAATTACTACAACAAGCAGTGATACTGTAGTAATTATGGAAATCTCTTTCATTGCCGAGTTTGAACTCTGATGCGAATTTACCGGTGTTCCGGAGTAAATGAAACGGCATCCGGAAATGGAATTACACACTTCATACAGTTCTGAAACCCCATTATTCCTGCTTGCCAGAGCAGCACCTTTTTTGCTTAAAATGCCACGAATCATGACATACCAGTTGCCGTTGTGTTCTGCTGCAAGTACGCCGTCTTTGGTACTCATGGCAATACCCGTATTAGCGGCTGCATTCAGATAGTTATTTGCGACAGTTTCTGAAATCAGGAATGGATCTTCTTCAAGAGTATCCAGTGGTAGCAGGGTAAATGGGGAATATGCGGTTATTAAGGCATTTTCTGCAAAAAGTTGTGGGTTCTCCTGTATCAGTGCGATTGATTGATCGTCAAGAAGATTAAAACGGTACGCATACAGCGTATCAAGTAACGATGAGTAATCGCTGAAGTCAGAATACAGGTTGATACTTTGAAAATTGTCACTGTGCTGTAATTGTTCATAAACGGTTACGGCACAGTTTTTTGCGGTATCAAAGTCTTCATTGACAACCAGAACAAAAACATTCTGACCGGTAATTTCTGTCAGTTTTTCGTCTGCTTTCCGTATGGATTCTTCATTGAATGATTTGGGGAACATATTGAAAAGATCAGCATCAATGAGAATATTTTCACGGTTTGTGGCATAAGTAATGCCAAAGAAAAGTAAGAAGCCTAAGTGGAATACTAACCAGATCAGTAAAAAATGAGTATTACTCAGTAAGTCGGGACGTAGTTTACTGAGCAAAGTATGATTTTTCATCTGCAGAAAGCTCCTTATGGAATGTCTCGTTTTCAAAGGTATAGGTAATAGTACCGCCAGCTCTCTCAAGCATTTCTATTTTTGTCAGTAATGCTTTTCCAGTACTGCCGGTGGTTCCGGAAAGGGTAATCTGATGCATTGCTTTTGCAAAAGTTTCATTTTTAGGAGTAAGCTGAATGGTCCATTCATTTCCCGTGGCGTTGAAAGCCATTTTAAAATTCTGCTCAATCTGTGAAATATCACCGGCAAATATTGCGGTAATGCCCGCTGCAATTCCTGCAAAGCTCGGGTTGTCCTTAGCCTCTATTACCGAAGAATCACCACTTGCATTAGTCTGAATGATTTTTGTAGGGGTAATAATCATTTTCGAAGGAAATGGTTTTACTGTATCCCAGATAATGCCCTGTACGCAGAATAGAAAGGTACCTTTTGAGGTTAAGGTTCGATTTCCTTTTGCTGTAGAAACGGTTTTAGCCTGGGTAAAATCACCTTTCGTTACTGGGTTTGAAGCGATATCAGCACAGACTGATGTGACTGTTACATCAGCTGCATATACAAAGCTTAGTAGTCCTGTCAGTAGAATTACGCTGATTATTTTTTTAGCAGCAGAATAAGATTTCATAGTGTATCTCCAATATATGATTCTCAATAGTTTTCCCGATTATACACTAGATTTACTTTTGCTTGAATACGATTGAAGTTTGAATCGGTATGCCGTATGTCGTTTAAGTAAAGCGTAGAATTATCCTGATGATTTGTTTTATAATGAAAGAATGACTGAACATATTGTTAAAGAAAATGTATTTGTTCCAGAAACTGGAATTACTTATCCTGATAAACCTGATGATTTTATTTTACAGCCGAAAATCCTGTATCCAGTCACTTTGGACGGTGAGTATCCCTATCTTGATACCTCTTTTAAAGCGAAGTTTCTGAATTTCAGTATTTATACCGGTATTTTCCTTCTTGTTTTTCCGCTTCAGCGAATCCGGTACGGCTTAAAAATTGAAGGAAAACAGAATCTGAGGAAATATCGGAAAACGTTTTCCAATGGTGCCATAACAGTTTGTAACCATGTGTATCGTTGGGATTTTCTGGCAGTGCTGCAGGCTGTAAAATTCAGAAGAATGTGGTTTCCTGCCCGGGATGTCAATGTTATGAGTTCTGACCGGGATATGGTTCGTGGAGCAGGCGGTATCCCTATCCCTGATTCGCTTGCTGGATTGCGGCAATTTAATGCTGCCTTTGATGCATTACACGAACAGAAGAAATGGATTCACATTTTTCCGGAAAGCTGTCGTTGGGAATTCTATCAGCCCATCAGACCTTTTAAAATCGGTGCATTCAAAATGGCATATAAATACCAGGTACCGATTATTCCTTTTGTCATTACGTACCGGAAGCCTACGGGAATATACAAGCTGTTTAAGGTGAAACACCCTCTGATAACACTGCGTGTAGGTGAACCGATTTTTCCGGAGACTAAGGAAGGCGAGCGGCGCAGTGAAGTGTGTCAGCGTCTGCGCCGGGAAACCCATCAGGCAATGCAGCAGATGGCTGGTATTGTCCAGAACTGCTGGGAACCAGAAGGCGACTGATTCAGCAGTCAGGGTAATACGCGTCAGGATGAAGACATAATAAGGTCTTTGAATTCTTCCCAGTAGAGAAGGGGGAATTCAGAGGCTTCCTGGTGTTCGGTTTTGTGGGTGCGTATCTGAATAAACTGCATTGATGCATTTTTTGCTCCCTGACCGTCAGTATCGGCTCTGTCGCCTACTACCAGTATTTCTTCAGGGGCGCAGTTACACAATTCTGCAATATGTAGGAATCCTGCTGCAGCTGGTTTCAATCCGCCCAGTTCCTCGGCACTGAAGATAAAATCTGCAAGGGTTCTATCCAGTCCTACAGCTTTCATCCGTTCTTCCACACAGCAATAATCACTATATACGACAATTTGAATGTTTTTGCTTTTAAGATAGGTACATAATTCCGGTACATCAGGACGGGCGTGGTATTTTTTCTCAAGAACGTGAATCATGTTTTTCATGTATATGTTTTTGTACCAGACCATAGCCTGTTCAGCAGATGAAAAGTGACCTTGTTCACACAATCGTTTGCCTTGCTCCAGAAAGTATTCCTGAGCGTTGCCGAAGTCAATTCCTTTCATGCTGCGACGGACATCCCGTTCAGCTTTGATTCTGAACAGGTTGAAAAGTGAGTTCAAGATAAGATTTTTCGGCATACCCTTAAAGTCGTAAAGAGTTCCATCAAAATCGAAAATTATGGCTTTAACTGTCTGCATGGTGTGTCCTGAAAAAAAAGAATCTTCAGGACGCCAGATACAGCATCCTGAAGATGTACGTGTGATTCAAAAAATCGTTTATTTACGGATTAATTCTTTGAACATTGCATGACGTTTTTCATCCTGCATCAGCAGTGTCAGCTTGAACTGACCGTCACGGTATCCCTGTTTCAGACAGGTCTCTTTGAATGTTTCAAATGAATCTTTGATAAGCACATGAGGAATAGGTTCAGCAATACGCAGTGAATCACGTTTTGCTTCATATTCAATGTTTACCGACTTCATTTTCTGGTCTACACATTTGTTGAATGCTGCAACTTCTGCTTCTGAAATTTCCTGGTTATCAAATTCGTAATACAGGTGATATACAGAATTCTGAACATCAGCAAAACCAACAAAGAATTTTGTCTTGATTCCAGTGTCTTTTTCTGCAAGATTAACGGCTTCAATGAACTGTCGTTCATGGAGTTTTTCACCGGTCATTGAGATAATACCATTGATTTTCTGGATGAACTGGATGGTTGGAATGGAACCGAAGTGTCCGGTAACTTCAACCAGGTCGTTCATGTTGTAACGGTACAGACCTGCAAGAGTGGTTACGAACAGAGAATAGCGTTTGCCTTCTTCAAGTTCAAAAATCTGTTTGTAGGTTGGATTAGGATTTTCCAGTTCACTTTCTTCAATGAATTCAAAGTAATGGAAGTGAGGGAACAGAACGGTATCATTCTGACCGTTAAGAACAAGACCTGCACGACATTCTGAAGCAAAGTAGGAGAATTCCTGGTACAGCATGGATTCAGGGAATGAATCCTTGAATTTTTCCATGTAAATTCTGGTGTTGCCGCATTTCCAGGTAGTCAGAACGCGGATACGTGGCCAGTAGTGTTTAGGAAGTACATTGGTGTACCTGGCTTTCAGTTCACGAAGCTCTGCTGCACGTTCCGGATTTGGTTTGAAGCAGGGAGCAAGGGCAGCGCGTACGTGTGCCGGAATATCAAGTTTTTCATTGAGTGTTCCGTTTTCGATATCAGTGATGTAATCGTTGAAGAACAGGTTTACGTTGTTCTGCATTTCTACGATGGTAGATGGGTTAGCGGTGATGATGATGTGTACATCCTGTTCAATGGCAATGCGCATAAGGGTGTAATAGCGGGCAGTGTAGTCAGTGATTTCAAAAACTTCTGCTGGAGCCGAGTGAATAGGTTTGATGAAATCAGGAATGTCACGACGGGTAACACCGGAAACTGATCCATAAACGGTACCATCTGGTGCTTCGCCTTCAATAGCTTTACCTACGATGGAAACAGCTGGACCTGCAAAACAGTCCTTGCGGTGCATCATAAACGAGTACAGCCACAGCTTAGTCATTTTGCTGTATACGTTATCATAATATTCGTTGGTGATTGGAATCCATTTCGGGGCATTAGTTGTTCCGGAGGTGGTGGCATACATTTTTGGTTTACCGGGGAACAGAATGTTTTCTTCGCCATTCTTATGCCGTTCAATGAGAGGTCGGAAATCTTCATAGTCAGCTGGTGGAACATTTTTCTGCCACAGTGAGAACAGTTCGTCATCCGTAGCGGCCGCAAGAATTTCACTGAAGTGATGTGCTTTACCCCATTCAGTATCTTTAGCGTATTCAAGAATACCGCGTAATGTGGTGACTGTTGTTTTTTTGCAATCTTTTGCAGCTTTTTTTACTGCATTGTACTGTTTTCTTCCTGCAAAACCTAATGCAAAATTGATAAGCCAAAGTTTTTTTGTTTTTTTAGGTTTCATGATAGTCTCCTGATTTTTATAAGACATATAAATATATACTGACACTATATCAAAAATATACCACGGTTAGAAGCAGTGGATTTTACATTTTTTACTATTTTGTCATTTTAATACTACTTACCGCTGCAGTTTCCAGATAAGGCGCAGAACCCCGTTATCGTACTTGCTGTTACTCAGCACGAAGGTACCGCACTCGCTGGTGTTTTCTACATGTGCTCCGATGCAGGGGCACACATCGTAGTCGCCAACGTATACAAGCCGGAGCATTTCGCTGGCATCTTCCGGAAGCCGGTTCAGGTCACACAGGGTGGCAGCTTCTTCACGGGTAACAATGCGGCTGGTAACGGCCAGGTTCTGGTGCAGCACTTCGTTTACTTTTTCTGCAACGGCGGCCAGCTGTTCTGCGGTGGGAACTTTATCTGCATCAAAATGGTAATCGCACTTTGATTTTTTGGCTTCTATATGGTTGCTGAATGACCGCTCGCAGCCGAACATGTTTACCATGGTGCGGTTCAGTACATGTTCTGCAGTGTGCATGGGTTCGCAGTAATCTTTTTTGGGGGCATTAAGCTGGGGTTCGTTATTTTCTGTCATGAGCCCAGTATATCACAAATTGGGATTTTGCCCCTATACTTTCTATAATTGCTGACGCGGAGACTTTTAAGGAGATATACTTATGTTTGATGTAACAAAACTTACCTGGAACAAAAATCCACTTCCGGTGGTTATTCATGATGGCACCGTACAGATTACCACCGTACCGAAAATCGATCTGTGGCAGAAAACCTTTGGAGGCTTTGCAGCTGACAATGCTCCGGCATTTCAGGTTCCTACATCGGAGCCCTGTTTTACCTTTACCGTAAAAGCATCTTTTACCGGTAGCGGCATGTATGACCAGTGCGGCCTTATTGTCTATCAGGACGCCGATACCTGGTTAAAGGCATCCATGGAATGTGGCGGAGATGTGAAATATCTGGGTTCTGTAGCTACCAATCATGGTTTTTCAGACTGGGCTACTACAGAAGTTTCTGCAGATATAACCACCATGTGGTATCGACTTACCCGTAAAAAAAGCGATTTTCTGATTGAGTGTTCTTCTGACGGCAAAGACTACCACCTGATGCGCATGCTGCATATGTGGAACTGTGACAGTACCATCAATGTGGGAATTTATGCCTGCAGCCCGCAGGATTCCAGCTTTACCGCCACATTCTCAGACTTTGATTTTACGGTACTGAAAGAAGAAGACATGGAAATGTAGTTGCGGTCAAAAACTGTACCACTCTTCTTGATGCAGCATGGAATCTTTTTCGTTGTAAGACAACCGTGCTATACTTTCCAAAATATAAGGAGTATCCACATGAAAGTAATTGCAACAGATAAAGCCCCCAAAGCTATTGGTCCCTATTCTCAAGGGTATGTCAGCGGTGGCATGGTGTTTACCTCAGGCCAGATTCCGGCAGATCCGGTTACCGGTGACATTGTGGGAACTGATATTGCTGCTCAGGCTGAGCAGAGCTGTAAAAACGTTATGGCAGTGATCGAGGCCGGTGGAAGCTGCAGTGAAAAAGTGCTGAAAACTACCTGTTTTCTTGCAGATATGGCAGATTTTGCCGCATTTAATGCCGTGTATGAACGCTATTTTACCAGCAAACCTGCCCGCAGCTGTGTTGCAGTAAAAACACTGCCAAAAAACGTCCTCTGCGAAATTGAAGCTATCGCTGAAGGGTGAAAATCTGCACTGAAAATCTGCACGGTGTCATCTTTTGACATCTATGCTATTCTATGCTGTAAGAATACAGAGATAGAAAAAAAAGGATGGTTAACAGTGAAGCTGATACATTGTGCAGATATACATGCAGATTCAAAAATGGGCACCCATTTTACTGATGAGCAGGCAAAAGAACGGCGGGAAGAAATTGTCAGTGCTTTTGCGGCCATGGTGTCTTATGCAAAAGCCAACGATGTACGGGCAATTCTTATTTCCGGTGACCTCTTTGATACCAGGGAAACCCAGCAGAAAAAACTGAAGCAGCGTATTGCCTGGATTATCAGTCAGAATCCTGATATCGATTTTCTGTATCTTCGGGGAAACCATGACGAAGGGGTGGAATTCGGGTATACCGAAAATCTGACGAACATCAGGCGCTTTACAAAAGAATCATGGACAGAATATAAGTATGAAAACGTCCATATCTATGGCCGCGAATTCGGTCAGACCATTCCTGCCAGTGTGTACAGCGAACTGGTAGTTGACCCTGCACAGGTGAACATCCTTATGCTTCATGGGCAGATTGCGTCCTATCAGTCAAAAAACGACGCTCCTGATATTTCACTCCCCAGCCTGACAAACAAACATCTGGATTACCTTGCCCTTGGTCATATCCATCAATATAAAAAAGAAAAGCTTGATTCCCGCTGTGTCTGGTGCTATTCCGGCTGTCTTGAAGGCCGCGGTTTTGACGAAGCCGGCGATAAAGGTTTTGTGGTACTTGATATTACCGGTGAAGGCGATACCCGGAAAATCGAAACGGAATTCGTTTCGGTAGCCCGACGCAAGGTTCATGATATTCCGGTTCCCCTGAGTGGTTCCCTTTCATATAACGATGTTATGGCAGCCATCGAATCAGCCGTTGCTTACATAGACAGAAAAGACATTGTCCAGGTTGTTCTTACCGGTGAAATTACTGAGGACACGGAAATTGAAATTGAGTCGTATATGGCAGCTTTGAAGGACCGGTTTTACTGCTTCCGGATAAAGAATCATACGGAAACGAAAATCGATTATGAAAAATATCAGAATGATGTATCTTTGAAAGGTGAATTCATCAGGCTGGTACAGGAGCGCACTGATCTGTCTGAAGACGATAAGGGGCGCATTATCATGACTGGTATTAAAGCTCTGGCAGGGAGACTGTAATCATGACACTGATTAAGGCATATGTAATCAACTTTGGAAAATTCCACGAAAAAGAATTTGATTTCCAGTCCGGGCTGAACAGCTACAACGAAGAAAACGGGTGGGGTAAAACGACCTTGGCGGCTTTTATCAAGGCCATGTTCTACGGCTTTGAAGAAAACCGCTCCCGCGATATTGCAAAAAACGAAAAGGCTCGCTATACCCCGTGGCAGAGCGGTACTTTCGGTGGGTACCTGACTTTTGAACATAACGGAAAAGTGTATCAGGTAACCCGCACCTTCGGGAAAAAAAGTACGGAAGATACTTTCAACCTCCGTGATATGAAGACCAATAAACTTTCTGCTGATTTTTCAGAAAAACTGGGAGAAGAACTGTTCGGCGTAAGCCGTGATACCTATGAACGCAGTGCCCATGTTTCTCTGGACGTAACACCTGCCGGTTCCACTACGGATATTTCTGCCCGTCTGAACAATCTGGTAGAAGCAGGAGATATGGGAAACTTTGATGCTGCCTGTCAGTTGTTGAACGATCGCTGTTCTGCACTTGTTAAGCGTGGAAACAAAGGTGAAATTGCAGATTTGCAGACGAAAATTGATGATGACAGAGCAAAACTTTCGGATATTGCTTCCAAGGAAAAGGCCAACGAACAGATCAGCTATACCATCGGTCAGTTGCATGAAGAAATGACTCAGATGAAATCAAAGCAGGAGGAGGTTAGCGCAAAACTTGCTTCCAGCACCTGTTATGAGCAGAAGCTGCGGTATCTGGACCTGCAGAAAGCAGTTGCTGATGCAGAATCTGAATACACAGGAACCCTGCAGTTCTTCAACGGTTCCGTTCCTTCCCGGGAAGAAATGGAACGCATCTCGGCCCTGGTCCGCCAGTATACCACGGTAGATTCAAACATTCAGACCCAGTCTGCTTCTCAGGCAGAAAAGGACGATTACCAGCGCCTGAAAGACTGGTTTGCCGGTGATGTTCCAACCCAGCAGCAGATTTCCCAGTGTCTTGATGCAGACCGACAGTATACGGTGATTCAGCAGCAGAAAGCTGCAAAGAGCCTGTCTCAGGCAGAATCTGCAGATCTTATCGGGTTACGTCAGAAGTTTGCCGGTAAAACCCTGTCTCAGGAAATTATCAATGAAAAACTGCAGCTTTTTGACCGCATTCAGACAGATGGTGCCAGTCTTGCTGCAGCCATGCAGGATAAAGCCCGGAAAGATGCGGAACTGAATGCGGCCCACCAGATAAAACCGAAAAATACCAGACGGATTATTTTCCTTCTTGCCGGGGCTGTGGCGTTTATTGCAGGAGCGGCCGCTTTAGCCCTGCTCAAAAATGTGGTTGTCGGGGGCGTTTGTGGCCTCTTGGGTGCTGTCCTGAGCGTTCTTGCACTGGTGGCAAAAACTCCAAAGGCTGATGTATCTGAGCAGGAGAATGCTGTTATTGCTGCAGCCGCCCGCATTGAAAGTCTGCAACAGTCATTGAATGAAAAACAGGCAGAAGTGCAGTCCTTTGTTGATTCTCTTGCTCCCGGCAATAAGGCAACGCCGGCAGTGTTCAATACCATTTCCATTGAGTATGCCCGGTATGCAGGACTGCTGGAAAAAGAATCTGTTTATACCGGCTGGCTGCAGGACTCCGGAAATGCCGAAGCCGCCTGCCTGTCCATCATAAAATCCTTTATGACCCGGTTCTGCAAAACGGATGATATTTCAACCGTTACTTCATCAGTTCAGGCCCTTACGGAGAGACTGAACAGACTGAACAATCTGGAAAAACGAATCAATGCGGACAGTGATAATGCCGGTAAACGTCAGGAACTTGATGCACAGCTTTCTGCAGCCTTCAGTCGGTATGCGGTAACAAAATCAGCCGGATATGAAGCGCAGCTGCAGGAATGTGTCAGCAAACGGTCTGCCTGTTCCATGGCAAAACAGGCTGTTGCGTCAGCAAAGGATGCTCTTGCCGGGTTTGAACGGGACAATGACAACCTTGAAGACCTTCTGACTGCAGAAAAACCGGAAAAAACGCAGAATGAATATCAGGCCGATTACAATCAGATAGGCAACGAACTGACGATTAAAAACAAGGAACTGCGGGACCGGGAATCGCAGCTTGAAATGAATCTGGCAGTAACTGACCGGCGGAATGATATTGAAACTGAGATTGAACGTCTTTCCGAAGAAAAACATGAAAAAGAAGAAGAATACCGGCTGCTGCAGGAAACCATACAGCTGCTGTCTCAGGCAAAAGAGAACCTGGATGCCAATTATGGCGACCCTATGGCTCAGCGGTTTACTGATTATGTCAAACGTCTTGGCAGTACGTTACCGCTGGTTATCGATACTGATCTGCAGGTCTCTGTTGATGACAAAGGCAAACTGCATGGCAGTGAATCATTAAGTGCCGGCTATAAGGATCTGGTAAACTTCTGTTCCCGCATGGCACTGATCGATGCGCTGTATACGGAATCGGTTCCGCCGGTGCTTCTGGATGATCCTTTTGTTAATCTTGATGATGAAAAGATTCCGCCGGCTCTGGAACTGATAAAAGAAATGGCAGCTGAAAAACAGATTCTGTATTTTACCTGTCATGAAAGCCGTGCTGTGTAGTGACGGCAGCCAGCGTTTTTTGGTCACCCTGAGCTTGTAAGTCAGCGGATCCCTGAGCTTGTAAGTCAGCGGATCCCTGAACCTGTAAGTCAGCGGATCCCTGAGCCTGTCGAAGGGTCCTTAAAATTCAAACGTATTATTTTCATAGTATCCAAAATGTAGTATTTTTATCTAAATAAAATACACAGCAGGAGACACTATGAGTGATATTAGAATTCAAGATGACTTATACAATCACGTTAACAAGGAATGGCTTGATCAGGCCGTAATTCCAGACGATAAACCAACAGCCGGTGGTTTTGCTGACCTGTCAAAAGGCGTTGAAGAAACCATGCTGAAAGAATTCCAGGACATGAGCGCTTCAAAATCATATCCTGACGAATACCTTAAAAAAGCCGTAACCCTGTATTCTGTTGCGGTTAATACTGAAAAAAGAAATGCAGAGGGCATTACCCCGGTACTTGCTGACCTTGCTAAAATTGAATCTCTTACTGACCTCTCATCACTCAATGCATCGCTTGCTTCTCTTACTACTGATGGAATCCCTCGTCCTTTCTCGTTCTCTGTTGAAGAAGACATGATGGATACCAGTCATTACTGTGTTTTCATTACCGGTGCATCAGTAATCCTTCCGGACTGCAAGTACTACAAACCGGGAATGGAAGCCCAGAAAGAACAGTTCCTTGCTGCCTGGAAACAGATGACCGAACAGGTTATGGCAAAAACAAGCCTGAGTTCAGATGATCAGGCTCTCTATATCAAAGATGCACTGGCGTTTGATGAAATTCTTGCTCAGTACGTAAAATCAATGGAAGAATGGGCTGACTACGTTCAGAATTACAACCCGATGAAAGTTGCCGATCTGGCACTACAAATGGCTCCGGTAGATATCAAAGGTCTTCTTGATGCCCTTTTCCCGTCTGCCGGTGATACCATTATTGTTACTGAACCACGGTATTTTGAAAACTTCAAAAACATTCTTAACGAAGAAACCTTCCCGCTGTACAAGCACTGGGCATACGTAACGGTTCTTCTGGGTGCCACGTCATGCCTTTCAGAAGAACTGCGTGATATGGGTTCCTCTTTCCGCCGTGCCCTTTCGGGTGTAGCAGCCATTCCAACTGTCGAAAAATATGCTTACAATCTGGCATCTTCTTTCTTCAGTGAACCGGTTGGTCTCTATTATGGTGAAAAATACTTTGGTGAAGTTGCAAAGAAAGATGTTATCGAAATGGTGAAACAGGTTGTTGAAACCTATAAGAACCGCATTGCCAAAAATGATTTCCTGTCAGAAGCAACAAAAGAAAAGGCTATTCTGAAACTGAGTACCATGGGGCTGAAACTGGCCTATCCAGACAAGGTTGACCCCCTGTTTGACCTTCTTACCGTAGACGAAAACAAATCACTGTACGAAATCTGCAGCAATCTTTCCAAAACCAAACGTCTTGATAACTTCAAGAAAGCCGGTACTACTGTAGACCGTACCATATGGGTAATGCCTGGTCACATGGTAAATGCCTGTTACAATCCATCACTCAACGACATCACCTTCCCGGCAGCAATTCTTCAGGCGCCTTTCTACTCAATCAAGCAGTCAAGAAGCCAGAACCTGGGTGGTATTGGTGCGGTCATTGCTCATGAAATTTCACATGCATTTGATAACAACGGGGCCAAATTCGACGAAAACGGTAATCTGAAAAACTGGTGGACTGAAGAAGACAACAAGCGCTTTGAAGAACGCACTGAAGCCATGGTAAAAGAGTTTGAGGGAATTGAACTGCCATGGGGTACCGTAAACGGTAAATTCATTGTCAGTGAAAACATTGCTGATAACGGTGGTATGGGTGCAACACTGGAAGTTATGTCGCACACTGAAGGCGCTGACTACGAAGAATACTTCAAGAACTGGGCTCGGATATGGTGCATGAAAGCCAAGGAAGAATACCTGAAACTGATTCTTTCCGTTGACGTACACGCTCCTGCTATTCTCCGTGCCAACATGCAGCCACGGAACTTTGAAGAATGGTACAAGACCTTTGATGTTAAAGAAACAGACGGTATGTACCTGGCTCCGGAAGACCGCGTAACTATCTGGTAAATGCTGCACAGGGCCACTTCGAAGTGGCCCTGAGTTCTAATCTCAGCGTTCCGGCTTTGTCAGTGCCGGTACCTTGTACTTCTTTACCCGTTCATCGTTAATGACGCCGGCATAATTCATGCCGAACGCAAAGTCATACTTATTGCCTTCGCTGTCGGTATAGCAGGCCATATCACGGGGAGTGTCTTCGCACTGCTGCTCAACATCGTCCATGTCTTTAGGCATCTGCATAGGAAGCAGCGCCGTCGGTTCTGCAAGACCTGCAACAATCATGCTCAGTGCTTCGGCAGAGGTATCGCTGCCGCCGTACAGTGACGGTGAACTGAAAGTTACCAGAATGGCGTCAACGGCCTTTTCAAACTCGTGGAAACACAGCGGCTTATCGGCGAACATGCAGACAACGCTTGGAATGCCGGCTTTTTTTGCTTTTGCAGCAGCATCCAGAATCTGGTCCAGCTGCAGCTCGTTGACTACGGTGTTGGTCTGACCAAAGTAACTGCGGTTCTGTTTGGTGCCGTCGCTCAGAATATCACCGGCAATGGATACTTTGCGTACGTGGGGGCCGTCTGCAGTGTAGGGCCGGTACTGCAGTGTCAGTGGTTTGAATACCTTATCCGGAGTATCGCCCTGAGCATAGGTCAGTTCCGGAGCCTTTGCCGGAATCAGTACCAGGTCACAGGTGGCAATGGCGTCTTCACTGGCACGGGTAATGGTGGTGCCCTCAATGGTATCTGCCACTACATCAAAGTATTTTTCCAGTACGGAAAGTTTAATCTGGTATACGGCAGTGTCTTCCACATGGGCAGTTCCAGCGTGGTGGCTGAAGGTATCGTGGGCCGGAATGAATGTTGCCGGAACATATACCTTTTTGCGTTTTGTATCAGCCTTAATGACGCCACCTTTATTCTTCAGCATGACAATGGCCTTTATCTGTGCATCAAAGGCTGCCTTCTGTTTATCGGCACTGTTGGCGTCTGCCAGACTTGCCTGTTCATCAAGATAAGGGTTTTCAAACATGCCGGTCTGGAAATAACCCAGAAGCAGGCGTTTTGCGCTGGTGGCAAATACTTCATCCATCAGTTCTTTGCCGTATTTTTCAGAACCCAGTTTGTATGCTTCTATCAGAATTGCAGGATGGGAACAGCCGCCCATCTGGTCAACGCCTGCAAGAATGGCCTTCAGGGCATTTTCTGCCGGGTTAACGTTAACGTCTTCAATACCGCCAACACCCCATCCGCAGGAACGCACTCCCTGTGCCTTACCTTCGTTCAGAACCATCCAGTCGGTGCAGACAACACCTTTGAACTGGAACCGTCCGCGAAGCAGTTCCTTGATTTTGTATTTTGAAAAGCTGGAACCTACAATGTCCCCCAGTGAGCCGTCTTCGCTCCAGGCGGCGGTGTAGGAACTCATAACGGCAGCAGCGGTCTTTGTTTTGCCTTCCAGCTGGAATGCACCGTCAACAAAGGGAATCATCAGGGCTTCAAAGTTATTGTTGGGATATACGGCGTATTTACCCATTTCCAGGTGGGCTTCACGGCCGCCTTCTCCGGCACCTTCACCGGTCCAGTGTTTAACCATGGCAGTCATGCTGTCTTTGCCCCATCCCAGGTCATTGCCGTCTTTGTCGTAGGTACTCTGGAGTCCGTCGCAGAAAGCGCGTACCATATCACGGCTTAATGCCGGATCTTCACCAAAAGTGCCGCTGAAACGGAACCAGCGTGGGTCTGAACCTACGTCTACCTGTGGTGCCAGAAAACAGGCACAACCCAGATCTCGCAGTTCGATACTCTGACAGCGGGCTGAGGTTTTTGCCAGTTCCGGGTCAAAGGTGGCAGCCAGAGAAAGGTTTCCCGGCCAGTCTGATACACCGATGCCGTTACGCGGGTCGGTGGCAAAGTAGCAGGGAATACCCATAGGCTGGGCTTCTGCAAATTTCTGCATGGTGTTTACCCACGGAACTGATGCTTCATTGGGCACGTGGGCAAGCCCTGTGGCATTGAGTACTGACCGTACGTTCTGGCTTAAAAAGTCAATCTGGTCCTGGGTAAGTTCTTTCCCTACCATGACCTGATGAACGCTGTAACACATAAGGCCTGCAATCTGCTCAACAGTCAGCCGTTTTGCCAGGTCTTCAGCCCGTTCTTCAGGGCTTAACCGCCAGTCTTCATAGGGCAAAAGTTCTCCGGTTTTTGCCAGGTCCTTAAATGCCAGCCCATCCTTTTCTATGATTTTTGTTCCCGATTCCGGGCAGTATCCCAGTGATTTTCCCCCGTCATTTTCTACCAGGTTCCAACCGTATTCGGTTTTCGTTTCCTTATACATGATTTCTCCTTTCCTTGAGGCCGTAACGCCTTCTTATCCGACTATACTCAGTATAGGGGGAAAAATCGGGGAACACTGTACGATACTACGGATTTTTAGTCGTATTTACTGCACTTTTATGCAGGAAAGCAGTACAATACTACCGATGTTAGACGATGATTACTACAAAATGATGCGCAAACAGTATCACAACGACAGCTGGGAACAGAAAATAAAAAAAGCTGTCACCACTAATCACCAATCCTTTACGGAATTGCACCGTACCCACGGGCGTGAAGATGCTGAAATGCTGCAGTTTGAGACTGAGAAAACCTTGTCTGAAGAGAAGTGATGGATTTTTGTTGATACCTTCTGCGTCATACGGTGTGGTAAAATCCTACAAAAGAGAAGAATAAATACTTGTAGCAATTCAGATATAGCGTTTTTTTGCACGTTTTTTTCAGGTTGGCTATACTGGTAGTATGAAAAAAATACGCATTTTTCTGACTGTCTTTTTGATTGCTGGTATCGGACTGCCTGTTTTGTATACCTTGGGTGTTTTAGGACTTTTTTCTACCGATCCCAAAGTTCAGATTCATAATACCATTACAGACCCAGATGCTCCGCTGTTACGGGTTGTTGCTGACTACGATTTTTGCCCCTATTCGTTTTCTAATGCAGATGGGGAAATTACCGGACTTGATGTAGAACTTATCAACGAAATTGCCAACCGTCTCGGTATGAGAGTGTCTGTTACTTTTGATACCTGGCAGGTCTGCAAGAAACGGCTGCAGGACGGAGATGCAGACATCATTCTTGGTCTGGAAATATTTTCCCACATGGAAGGGGTAAAGAAGACGCTGGCTGTTTCAGAAGACCAGCTCGTTATCTTTGGAAAACAGCACATTAATAACATTGCAGCCCTGCAGAATAAACGGGTAGGGCTTATGGTCAATAATGTCATAGAGCGTATCTTTGATTTGAACTGCGAATTCGTCAGTTATTATACCAATACCCAGATACTAGAAGCCAT
>JAZLJW010000096.1:0-1306 GCA_045597345.1 Treponemataceae bacterium | reverse complement strand
TGTGCAAATACTCAGACTGTAATTGCCAATGACCGCGATTGTCCTTTCAGTGCAGGTCAGTATATCTGGACTGGTTGGGATTACATTGGAGAGCCAACTCCTTTTCATTCAAAAAACTCATATTTTGGCCAGATTGATACTGCCGGCTTCCCAAAAGATACTTTCTATCTATATAAATCTGAATGGGCTTACAAAAAAACTGCGCCTTTTGTTCATATCCTGCCTTACTGGGACTGGAACGAGGGTCAGATTATTGACGTTAAGGCTTACACAAATGCCGAAAGTGTGGAACTTTTCTTCAACGGAAAATCTCTGGGCTGCCAGAAAATTGACCACGTGGCAGGAAAAGCACCATTTGGGCAGTGGCAACTTTCTTATGGGAAAGGTGAACTTAAGGCTGTGGGCTACGATGAAAATGGTAAGGAAATTGCCTGCGAAGTAAAAAAGAGTTTTACAGATCCTACTGAAATTATTCTTGAGCCGGAAACTGCCGATACAGGCGACCTGTTCTTTATTGATATTATGACTGCTGATAAAGATGGAACTCTTGTTGAAAATGCCCGCAACTATATCACCATTAACGTAAGCGGAGATGCTGAACTTGTAGGTATGGATAACGGTGATTCTACTGATTACGATGAATATCAGAGTGCAGACGGCCACAACCTGAGCCGTAAACTTTTCCAGAACCGGCTTGTGGCGGCTGTAAGAGCAAAGAAAGCAGCGAACACAAGTGGGGCAGGGACTGCCGCCACCACAGCGACTACAGGCACCACAGCGACCGCCGCCACCACAGCGTCTGACTGCACTTTCACCATAACCGCCGCAAGTCAGGGGCTGCCAACCGTAGCACTCACTTACAATAACGGCACCTGGTCTAAAGCCGAACCTGCAGCCGGTGTAGTTGCCGAGAAAAATGAGGTTCCTGTCCGCAAAATTGAAATCATCTGTAACGGAAAAGCAGATTTCACAGGCGACCACAAGGAACTGGAAGTTACCGCTAAAGTTTTACCAGAAAATGCCACTTACAAAGAAATTGAGTGGCATCCAATGCTCAAGGAATGCGTTTCCTGCGATTACATAGAAGTTACTGAGCTGGAAGGCAAAGGTTCTGGCTGTGAAAAGGCTGTTGTGCGTGCTGTCTGCGATGGTGAATGTATTTTACGCCTTACAGCAAATAACGGCCGCCCTCACAACGAAATCCTCAGTGACCTGAACTTTGCTGTAACAGGAGTTGGAAATCCAAAACTTAATCCATACAAGCTTATTGAAGGTTGCCGTTTTGACGACTGGGATAAGACTGATG
>JAZLJW010000095.1:0-6307 GCA_045597345.1 Treponemataceae bacterium | reverse complement strand
GGATACTGCAAATTTCATGGTGCACAGTGCCCGCTGCTGTTACCCCATTTACGGAGATCCCATTGTGGGATATGTTTCCCGTGGACGTGGCCTTATCATTCATCGTTCAGACTGTCCCAGTTTTCTCAGGATTCCCAACGTAAAGGAACGCAGCGTAGCTGTTGTCTGGGATGCAAAACCTGTTGAATTTACCGGTTCCGGCAAGAAAAAGAAACGATAAAAAAAGCACCAATGAAATGAAAAAAACGGTTACTTACGGTATACTGTATAAGCTATGAGTGACGCTCTCTATAATGAAATTGTTGCTAACCAATCCGGTGATGACCAGTCAGAACAGAAGGTTCAGGGAGCCATTTGGCTGGTTTTTCGTACGGGTTCTGAAAATTACGCCATTGATTCAGCTGAAGTAAAAGAAATAGTACGCAATACAGAAACTTTTCCCATACCGTTTGTTCCTTCCTATGTAAAAGGCGTTCTCAACAGTTATGGAACACCGTATGCAGTTATTGATCTTTCACAATTATTGGGTGAGGAAACAACTGCTGAACGGCTGTATCTTATCCTCAAGAACAAAAACAACATAGCATTGCAGATTGCTGATATTCAGGAATTTCATCCCCAAAGTGAAGTGGAATTTCATGGTTTTTCCCAAAATACCGACGATGAATCCGGCTCAAGCTCCCGGCTTTTTTTGGGAACCATCAGCTTTGATTCTGTAATTGCACCAGCCCTTAATGCTGCTGCTTTGATAGAAAAAGTCAGGTCAGAAATTGGCAGCTAATCAGTGGTTTGTTTGCCTTAACTATTCTCAGTATGACCTGCTTATCCCCCAGAGTATGGTGACTGGCAGTAACTGGTTGGAAGCAGGTTCTACCATTGTCTGCAATGGTACGTCTTTTTCTGCAGATGTTATTCCCCATCTGGTGCAGCTGTCACTTAGTGACTGCCGGGTATTTCCTGGTGAAATAGGTACACAGCTTTTACGGAAAGGAATTATCGGGGTTCATTTTACAGACCGCACGGTGCAATATCTGGTAGATGACCGGTTTCTGCAGCTGACAGAAGAACGTCATTCAGGGAGTAATAAAACATGATACGCGCATTGATAGTTGATGATTCAGCAGTTGTACGTGCAATGTTGAAACAGGTTATGTCCGGTGATGACCGTTTTCAGGTGGTGGGAGTTGCAGAAAATGGCGAAAAAGCAGTTCTTCGTGTCCGAGAAATGCCGGTAGATTTGATAGTCATGGATTATCATATGCCGGTTAAAGACGGATTGGAGGCAACGAAAGAAATATTCAGCCTGATGCAGGATCCTCCGGCAGTTGTTATGTTTTCCACAGAACAGGATTCAGAAGTAAAGAATGCCTGCCGTAAGCAGGGTGTTCTTGAATATGTAGAAAAGCCCAGTCTTGTCAGTATGACCAGTGACCAGCTGCGTTCTTTCTGCGATACGCTGGCTGATGCAGTCAGTAAGAAGACAAACTATGCCATGTTGCGGGGCGTGTTGTCAGAACTTACTCCATCCGGTCACATATCTGTTACTGATGTTCCGGATGCCAGTGAATCAGAATGGAAGAATCGTGTTTCACCCGTGCTTTCAGGATATGATATGGTGCTTATTGGTGCCAGTACAGGAGGTCCTGACGCCATTCAATATGTGATTAATGCTCTGGGACACACTTTTCCGCTTCCCATTCTTGTTACCCAGCACATTGATTCTCTGTTTGACCGCCAGTTCGCAACCTGGCTCAATACCAGTACCGACTGCCGTGTTTCACTTGCCAGAGATGGTGAAGAACCCTTGCCGGGACATGTGTACGTTTGTCCTGCCGATTATCATCTGCATGTAGAAATGGAAGGTTCTTCCTACCGTATTCGTCTGGTTCAAACGGCACCGGTGCATTTCCTGCGCCCGGCTGTAGACGAAATGTTCATGAGTGCTTCAGATGTCTGCAAGAATCGGTGTCTGGCTGTTCTTCTTACCGGCATGGGAAGGGATGGTGCTGGTGGCATGGAATTGATACGGAATCGGGGCGGAACGACAATCTGCCAGAATGAAGCTACCTGTGTTGTATTCGGCATGCCAAAGGCCGCAATTGATGCCAATGCTGCACAAATGATTCTTCCACTGGATGAAATACCACGGAAAATTGCTCAGCTTACGGGTTTTTGCAGGTAATGTATGGAAAACGAAGAGTATCAGGTATTGTACCGGTTCATTGAAAATAAAACCGGAATTCGGGTAAATCCTTCCCACAAAATATATCTTGATAGCTGGATTGAATCGAATCTGAACCAGTTCAAATATTCCGTAGCGCAATATCTTGCACTGGTAGAGCGGGATGAGTCGGAATGTTCTGCATTGATTGATGAAGCTGCCATAAATGAGACCTATTTTTTTCGGGAAGAACTGCATTTCAGTTACCTGCAGGATATGATATTTCCCAAGCTTCAGGGATGTCCGGTTACCATTTGGAGTGCAGCAAGCTCTACAGGAGAGGAAGCGCTTTCACTCTATGCTCTGGCAGACGATTGCGGCGTAAATGCAACTATTATTGCTTCCGACATTGATCAGAATGCACTGAGTATCCTTAGAAAAGGAGAATACCATGGGCACAGTTTCCGGCGGAATGAAAACCATTACCTGCACTTGCTGGAAAAGCTGGGTACATATACGGATGTGGATGAAAAAAGTCTGTTCGTATCACCTGAGGTGTTGTCTCATATACAAGTTTGTACCCATAACCTGATCAGCGATGATGCTCTCCCCGTTAAAGACGAAAGTGTTGATATAATTTTCCTTCGGAATGTATTCATCTACTTCAGTTCTCAAAATCAGTTGAAAGTACTGCAGAAGCTGAGCAGCGCTTTGAAACCGGGTGGACTGCTTTTCCTTTCAATTAACGAAATTGCCGCCATAGAATGTCCTGATACGTTGCCGTTGGTAAAAGAACACTTTCAAACGGTGTATTACTTGCGGAAGGTGACTGCTGAAGAAAAGGAAAATGCAAGAAGAATCGTGAGGGCTGAACGGAAACGGAATGAGGACGTCCTTCCGCATATCAGCCCAATTCAGAAATGCATTCCAGAAATTCCGCCCGTACAGATACCCTCTGCTGAAAAGAATATCAGTGAACCACCTTCCATTCAGGAATTGTGGGTGTATATTACACAGTTGATTCAAAAGAACCAGTATGGACAGGCATTGAATGAAGTCAGAAGTTATCATTTTAAGGCGAACCAGCTGGAATTTCAGTATTATTATCTCGGCATGATTGCGTTCCAGAGTGGTCAACTTGAAGAGGCTTCTGAGGACTTTGCACGGGCAACAGCAGCAAATCCGAAATTCTGGCCCGCATTTTTTCAACGAGGTTTGGTCTGTCAGAAGCTGCAGAATGACAGGGCGGAAGAGGAGTCCTTCCGGCATTGCAGAGAGCTGCTGCGGCTGCCGGAAATAGCAAGTAGTACTGCGTATGGTTTTCTTACCGAAGACTTCAATCCTGCATATTTTGTGAATCTATGTGATAGCTTTTTAGGATGCTGATATGGAAATTTCACCTGCAATAACTGAGAAGTTCCTTGAAGAAATGACCGAACGGCTGGATACCGTGGCCAATGGAATCATCGCATTGAAAAAAGACCCTCGTGATTCAGAACAGCAGGCATCGATCCTGCGGGAATTGCATACGATAAAGGGTACTGCCCGCATGATGGGGTATGATGTTATAGAGTCGCTGGCCCATGGCCTTGAAGATGTATTCAAAGGTATACGTGAAGCCCAGTATGAATTAAGTGACCGTATCATAAGCCTTTCTTTTGCTACCTGTGATGAAATGAAACGGGCAATACGGCACATCAAATCAAAAGGCAATGATCAGATACAAGTTCAGATAATAACTGAAATTCTGACAAAGGCTGCTTCAGGAATGTTTTTTGATATTGATGAGCTTGAACGGAAGGATGATGCCGGAAGTAAAGACAGTACCATGGACGTCGATGATGACAGTCTTGAAAACATTACATCAATACGTATTGATATCAGCCGGATTAATGATATCATCCGGTCTTTTGATAACCTGATCATCAACCAGTTCCGATTCAAAAATCATCTGGAAGAATTTGAGAAAAAACTGATTAATCAGAACGATGCTGTTAAGGAACTACCAAAACAGTTGAAAGAAGACCTCCTCCTGACTGAAAATGCCGTATTTGACACGCAGCATGAGTTACTTAATCTCCGCATGCTGCCACTTTCAATGGTGTTGACTCCGCTTCGTCAGGAAATTGAACAGGATGCACTCCGTCTGAACAAGAATATTGATTTTGATATACCAGTTGCCGGTTTCATGCTGGATAAGGCTATCCTCGAAAAACTTAAGGAAATTCTGCTGCATTTAGTCAGAAACAGTATTGACCACGGAATAGAAACCATAGAGGAACGTATTACTGCAGAAAAATCGCCCAACGGCAGAATCAGCGTTACCAGTCAGCAGGTAACGAATCATATTGTTATAACGGTCAGTGATGACGGTCGTGGAATACAGTATGAAGAAATCAGAAAAAAGGCTATTCAGCGCAATCCGGAGCAAAAGGCTACCATTGCAGCATTAAGTGAAAAAGAACTGCAGCAGTATCTTTTTATGTCCGGTTTCAGTACGGCTGCAAAACCCACTGCACTAAGCGGCCGTGGTGTTGGTCTTGATGTTGTGCGTACTGCAATGGAATCAATAAAAGGTCAGATTCACATTAAGTCATCAAAAGGGCAGGGCACGGCATTTGAGCTGATTATACCGCTTTCTCTGGCAACGCAGCAGGGTCTGTTCGTCTACACTGGTAATTTCAAGATGATGATTCCTTCGCATTACATTGTTGAAGTACTCGATTGTGACCCGGCAGAATTTACCACAATGCAGGGGCAAAGTTACGTACATCTGCATGATGAACTGATACCGGTGTATTATCTGTCATCAATTACTGGAACTGCCAAGAACGAGCATGCTACTGCCCTTATTGTGGTGGAATACCTGGAAACTCAGATTGCAATTCTCGTTGACAGTATCAGTCAGTACGAAAATGTCGTAGTCAATCCATTACCGCCTATTCTTGGTGAATTACCGGCCTTGCAGGGTGTTGTTTATGATGAAAGCTATGCCATTATACCGATTTTGAATATTCCTGACATAATCCGACGGCTGAAGGGGCTTCTGGCGTATGATCTGAAAAAGTACCAGAGCAAAAATACCCGGAAAACACATACCGTTCTGATTGTTGATGATTCTGCCACGACAAGACAGATTGAACAGTCAATTTTTGAAACTGCAGGATACCGTGTTGAAACTGCTGAAGACGGTATCATCGCACTGAATCTGCTGAAGAATAAGAAAATAGATTGTATCGTTACTGATATGAAAATGCCCCGTATGGATGGATTGGTATTCCTGAGTAATGTCAGACGACTGGAAGAACATGCTGAAACTCCGGTTATTGTTGTTTCTGGTGTATATGATCCTGAAACAAAGGAACAGTTCCTGAATCAAGGTGCCCAGGCTTTTATCGTTAAGTCTGAGTTCCAGCGCGGTAACCTGCTGTCTGCAGCAAAGGAGCTGTTAGGTGACTGAGATATCCTGTGTAGTTGCAGTAGAATCTGCAACCATGAATGCCATCTACTCTGAAATACTTGCCAAGGCCGGTATTACTGTCATTTCGGCACAGTCGGGAATTGATGCTCTTTCTCTGATTCATCAGAATCGGCCGGCTGCAGTATTGCTCAGTTCAAATCTTGCTGACATCAGTGGTCACAACTTATGCCGGATTATAAAAAATACCCCGGCTATTTCAGCTGCACAGGTTATCATCTGTTCTACGGAAGATTCTTCCACAACGCAGTATTGGGCCCAGAATACCCAGGCCGATGGTTTTTATGTTCCAGACCGGAACAGTCCAGATGACTTGTCACACATGATTCTGTCTTTAGTGCAGGAATCGGAATCTTTTCCTGCACCGGCAACAGAAAAAAATCCACCATCGTTACCGAAACTTTTTACAGATGCAATCGATGCCATGGATACTGACCTGTTTGGCCTGTATCTGGTAAAAAACGCATATGATGTCACTGGCAGTTTTAGTATTGATGACCTTATTACCCGTATGATTCAGGATATCCGCGGTATCATTTCTTTTGATGTACTGGGCATTATTATCTATGACATGCAGCTGTATCAGTGTTATCAACGTTCTTCCCGGCTTTCAGATGAAGAATTCAGGGATTTTATGCAGGTTTGTCGTTCTGATGCAGAAAAAAAGG
>JAZLJW010000094.1:0-2261 GCA_045597345.1 Treponemataceae bacterium | reverse complement strand
AAACAGCATTATGCTATTATTGCCCTATGAATCTGCTTTCCGTAAAAAATCTGAGCAAGATGGGGCGTGAAGCGCCTCTTTTTACTGATGTTACCTTTGGTCTTGATGATGACCACAAAGCAGCCCTTATCGGCCGTAACGGCAGCGGGAAATCTACCCTGCTGAACTGTATTGCCGGCGTTCTGTGGCCCGATAACGGAACTGCTGTTTTTAATAAAGAAGCCGGGGTCTCTTATCTGCCCCAGAATCCGGTGTATAACCCGGAAGAAACAATCCGTGAACATATTTTCTCAGGCGGCGGTGTTCTTGGCGCAGGTTCTTCTGCTGCTGCCGGCACTGGTGCTGATGCCGTAAGCCGACTTCGCTTTGCGGGGCGCTCTGCTCTGGAAGAAGCTCAGGCTATCGTCCCAACATCGTCTAAACTTTCCATTATCAAATCTTACGAAGCCTTGTGTGATGCCATGGCTGCAGGTTCTGCCGATGCTGAAAGTGAAGGGGTCAAAAAGACCTACGAGCGGATTTCGTCCCTGATGACTGACAAGGATCTTTGGACTTATGAAGCTGATGTCCGCTCCATTCTGACTGAACTGGGCATTACCGGTGACTGCCTTGACCGCAAAATGGGCACCTTAAGCGGCGGTATGATTAAAAAAGTTGCTCTGGCACAGGTTCTGGTAGAAGACAGCCGTCTTTTGCTGCTGGACGAACCGACCAACCATCTTGATGTGCGCACCATTACCTGGCTTGAAGAATATCTGCAGAACACTAAAAAGGCTGTTCTTATGGTTACCCATGACCGGTACTTTCTGGACTCAGTCTGCAGCGACATGTATGAGCTGGAGCACGGCAAGTTCAATCATTATAAGGGTAATTATTCTACGTATCTTGAAAAGAAGCAGACTGAACTGGAAATTGCCCAGAATACGGAACGGCGCATTGAAAGTGTTCTGCGTGTTGAGCGTGACTGGCTCATGCGTGGTCCCTGTGCCCGCGGTACCAAGGCCCGGGCTCGTGTAGACAATATTCACCGTATGATTAACCGTGAAAAGCTGCAGGAAGACAAGGATTTTGCCTTTGAAGTTACCGGGCGTCGTCTGGGTGGCAAGATTCTGGAACTGAAGCATATCGGTAAGGGGTACCTGAAGCCCAACGGCCAGCAGGTTATCCAGGATTTTTCGTATACCTTCAAGAAAGGGGAACGCATCGGGGTATTCGGCGAAAACGGCAGCGGTAAGTCTACCTTCCTGAATATGATAACCGGCGCTTTGCAGAGTGATACGGGGTCTGTTGATGCCGGCCTTAACACGGTGTTCGGCTATTACGAGCAGAATCCGGTGTTCAAGGATACTACCCTGACGGTTCTGGAATACCTGAAGGAGGCTGCCGAGTACGTGGTGACCAACGATGGTAAAACACTTTCTGCTTCTCAGATGCTGGAGCAGTTTGGTTTTGAGGGGAAAATCCAGTATTCGCCGGTGGCCACTTTGAGTGGTGGTGAACGGAAGCGCCTGTACCTGGTCCGCCTTTTAATGGGAAACCCTAACTTTCTTGTTTTGGACGAGCCCACCAACGATTTTGATATTTTTACCTTGAGTATTCTGGAAAGTTTTCTGCAGGGGTTTGCCGGCTGTCTTCTGGTAGTAAGCCATGACCGCTATTTTATGGATAAGGTTGCCGATACCCTGTTTATTCTGAATTCCGATGGTTCTGTTACGGGATATGTAGGTAAATGCAGCGAATACATTCAGTTTCAGAAAGAAGAAGAGGCTTTGAAAGCCGAAGAAGAAAAAGCTGCCAAAGCTGCTGCAGAGGCAAAAGCTGCCAAGGCTGCAGCTGCTGCTATTGGTGGCGCTGGTGTTGTGGGCGCAGACGCAGATGGCGGTGGCAGTGGGGCTTTGCCACGGCGCCGTACCTTTAAAGAACAGAAAGAATTTGACTCCCTTGAACCAGCCATCTTTGAACTTGAAGACCGTAAGAGCGAACTTGAATCGCTCTTAAGCGGCGGCAAATCTGACCACAGCAAGCTGGCTGACTACGGCCGCGAATACGCCGAACTGGGGCCAAAACTGGAAGAGATGTATAGGCGGTGGGAGGAGTTGGGAGCGCTTCGCCCCATGTAACTGGAGGGCGCGTCTGTCCGCGGCAGCTGCGTTGCCTGCGTGGCTTCGTCACTGCGGCGTACACAAGTACGCCTCATTCCTCACCAACTTGGCGCCTTGCTGACACGAACATCCGCACCCACCAGTATGAAAGTTTTTTAC
>JAZLJW010000093.1:0-1154 GCA_045597345.1 Treponemataceae bacterium | reverse complement strand
GTTTCGCGTCTTAGTTCCTCCTATGGTAATAAATGCGCTTTCGGTGCCACCAGTGCCGCCGTTAGCATGCAACTTGATATAGGCTGTAGGAGAGCCCACGGTAAAGTTTCTGCCATTAGCAGGAGTGATTACAACATCTTCAGTCTGGCCATACCATTTAGTTGTCTCATTGGGAATGCTGCCTGTCATAGCCGGGATGGTGATCTTCCAGTTCTCTTCCTTTGCATTCTTACCGGCCCTGATGAACATATTACTACAATCAGATACACTGGCAGTGTTCCAGCCGGACAGATCCAGATTGAAGTTCAAGTCAGCGGAGGTTTCGCCGTAAACATTGAACATCCCGTTCATGTCCGTTACCTGGCTGGTGTCCCAATTGCTGACATTCGGCGTTTCAGTCAAGAATTGGGAATCTTGGCCGTAAAGATAGAACATGTTGCTCATGTTCGTTACCTTGGAGGTGTCCCACTTGCTGACATCCGGCACAGCATTCAAGTATTTGGAGGCGCAGCCGTAACCCCTGAACAGATAGCTCATGTTCTCTACATTGCTGGTGTTCCAACTGCTGACATTCGGCACTTCAGTCAAGAGTACGCTATTGTAGCCGTAATTATTGAACATATTCTGCATTTTCGTTACATTTTCGGTTTGCAGATACTCCGCACCGGTGATACTTTCGGCCAAGTTCATACTGGAGAACATATACGCCGCGGACTGCAGACCATCGTAGTTTTTCACTGGTTCCATAATTACTACGCTTGTTATATTTCTTCTTTCAGAATCATACGGCCAGTCATCCGCACTATTTGCACTGGCAGCAGCCTCGGACAGATTCAGGGCATCACTGGGCATAGTACCATAGGAGAAAGTCAAGGTCTTATCCTTCTCACTACCTGTCAAAGTCGCATAGAACTCCTCGCCCTCCGCCAGAGCCGCAGATGAAGCCAGGGTCATGACCAGAGCCAGAATAAGCATGGCCATGAATATTCTTTTTACTTTCATTACTTTCGTTATCTCCTTTCAAAAATTTTTCCGGCAATGCCGCTCTTGTCCGCTGTTGGGGGAGGTCTGGGGAAAGCAGAAAAAACCACAACACTCAGCTGGTGAGCATTCTGGTTTCTTAAATTTTTATAAAAAAATGAAAAAAGGGCTTG
>JAZLJW010000092.1:0-3363 GCA_045597345.1 Treponemataceae bacterium | reverse complement strand
TGTCATCCCGAACTTGATTCGGGATCTCATACAAAAAAAGCACTAAGGTGGCTTCGATACACTCAGCCATCCTTAGTGCTTTTTTTTATTTAGTCGGGCGGGCTATGCCCGACCGTACTGGTCATCTCACTACCAGCTTATTTTCCAGCGTTGGTCGGTCGGGCTATGCCCGACCTTACGAGTTTGGCTGACGCCAAACTCGCGGGCTGGGTAACTATCTGTCAGGTTATTTTCCGGCGTTGCGGCCGGCAATCAATCCGAAGGTAAAGATGTCGGCGATGGCGTTACCACCAAGGCGGTTACCGGCATGAACACCACCGGTAACTTCACCGGCAGCCCACAGGCCAGGAATTGCATTGCCATTAGCATCGATAACTTCTGCTTCAGTGTTGATTGAAACACCACCCATGGTATGGTGCAGAGAAGACTTTCGTGGAGAAATAATGAATCCTACGTTTGGATCAGCTTCGATAGCAGCAATATCGATTTTTCCGTTCAGTACTTCTTTTCCAAAGTCAGGGTCATACTGAGCATCAACATAGCTGTTGTATTTTTCGATGGTTGCACGCAGAGCTTCTTCAGTAAATGCAGGAGCAGCACCACCAGCAGATTTTTTGGAAGCTTCAGCAAGTTCTTTCAGAGTAGAACCATACCAGATGTGACCATTGTTGATCATATCAGTGATAGAAGTACCAAACATACCGCCTTCTTTTGCAGCACCCTTACACATTTTGTCAGGATTAGCCATACCGCTGCCGGCAAACAGAATGTAGAAAATACCGTTGTCCAGCTTCAGAGATGCTTTTGCCAGTACGTCACGTTCTGCATATTCGTTTACAAAACGGTTACCTTTTGCATCAATCCAAATCTGTTCAGAAGCATCGGCCCAAACACCATCAGTCATGGTTCCTTTGATTGGTGAACTTGATGGCATCAGCTGAGAAACACCCAGATCTCTGGTTGCTGCTCCTACTGCCTGTGCCATTACAATACCATCACCAGTGTTGGTTCCAACGTTGGTGGTCAGAGTACGGTTGGTCAGGTCAGCTCCCCAGTATTCATCGTATTCTTTAACCATGGCAGGGTTAGCACAGTAACCACCGCTGGCAAGTACAACACCTTTTTTAGCATTAATGGTAACTTTGGTTCCATCAGCACGAACTGCATGAGCACCAGCTACTTTTCCACCAGCCATAATCAGGTCTTTACCAGCCATTTCGGTATAAATTACAACACCTTCTTTTTCTGCAGCTTCCCGCAGTTTATCGATAAGAGGCTTACCGTTGGTATATGCATGGGTACGTGGCCACATGGCACCAAGTACGGTGTAGAGGCTGTCTGAAGCAGCTGCGTGTGATTTGGTTGCTACACCCAGAGAACCGGTCCAGTCATAAGACTCCAGCGCATGAGAAGCAAGAGTATAGGCAAGGTCATACTGTGGAGCTACCCAAGTACCGTTATCCATCTGGCGGAGACCACCGGTATAGATATGCCACATGTGCAGGTTGATGGTATCAAAACCAGGCAGAGTTTTACCTTTGTTTGCTGCATAGAAAGCTTTGATTTCATCCTGCAGACCAGTCAGAACTTTTGCCCATTCAGGGAACAGTTCAAAATGCAGGTCTTTATCACTGGTAGAAAGTTTCAGGTAACCATCCAGAGTGTTTTTCTGAGCATTAGACAGTTTAGCACCTGCCTGAGCTTCAGGGTCTACACAGTTGAAAGCTCCACCAGCCATCATGGTGTTACCACCAAGAACTGAACCTTTTTCAATCAGGATAACTTTAGCACCCTGCTGTCCTGCAGCAATTGCAGCGCTGAGACCAGCACCACCACCACCAATTACCAGAACGTCGGTATCAAAGGTTTCATCCTTACCGGCTTTTGCGTGGTAAGCATTTTTCTTCATTTTTTCTACATCAAGACCAGCTTCTTTGGCAGCTTTTCCTGCAGCATTGATAAGAGCATTTGAACACAGTGTTGCACCGGTTACGGTATCAACGTAGGTGGTCTGATGCTCAACAATCTGAGCAGGAATGCGTTCCAGAGCTACTTCACACAGTGAAGGGGTCTCATGACATTCAGTTACGTTAACTGCAGTGATTTTGCCATCTGCAACAGTCAGTTCTACGGTTACAGGCCCCTGCATACCAGTGGATGAACCACTGAAGGTGCCTGAAACTTTGGGTGAACAGGCAGCAAGCATTGCAACGGCAGTAAGTACCATTACAGCTTTAATTAAGTTTTTTTTCATAGAATCTCCTATATTTTTTACTGTAAACCCAATCGAGATTTTTTATCTATATAAAAATACTGATTTCTTGTCAAAATATAACAGATATTTAATAAATATTCAAAATTTTTCGGTTTTTTGTAAAAAAAAAGGGAGCCTGCAGCACAACCGTACCACAGACTCCCAAGGAAAAGAACAATGTGCGCTGCTCAGCCTTTTACGGCTCCAGCGAGAACACCTTTAATAATGTATTTCTGGGCTGCAAGATAAAATACAATTACCGGCAGCATAGCCAGAACAAGCATAGCCATCATGGCGCCCATATCAACAGATCCATATCCACCACGAAGATACTGGATGGCAATCGGGATAGTTTTGTAGTCGGTACCGATGGTCAGATATGGCAGCAGGTAGTCATTCCATACCCACATGATTTCAAGAATACCGATGGTGATAGCCTGACTTTTCAGCATTGGGAGAATAACGTGACCGAAAATCTGCGGAGGAGTAGCGCCATCAATCATGGCAGCTTCTTCCATGGAAAGTGGAATCCCTTTGATGAATCCGGCAAACATGAATGTTGCCATTCCTGCTCCAAAACCTGCATAGATAACGATGATTCCCACAGGATTATCCAGATGCAGCAGGTTTGCCATTTTACTCATGGTGAACATAACCATCTGAAACGGAACAATCATGCTGAATACCAGAGTGTAATACACTGCACTGGTAAACTTATCCTTGACACGGGTGATATACCAGGCAAGCATACTGGAAAGCAGCAGAATGGCGCTGGTAGATGCAACGGTAATCCACAGTGAATAACCGAATGCTTTAATGAACTTTGTCTTTTTGATTCCGGCCGCATAGTTTGAAATGCCAACAAAAGTCTGTTCTGCACCACTGAATGTGGGGAATTTGAAAGGTTCCGCTGAAATAAACAACTTTCCCTTAAATGAGTTCATCAGAACAATGATTATAGGGAACAGTGTATATACTGCTACCAATATCAGGATGCCGAAAATAACGGTTTGAGCAGTATGATTATATAACCCTGCGTTCTTTTTCAATTTTCAACCTCCTTACTGCGGGTAAGACGTAACTGTACCAGGGCGATTACGGCAACAAAA
>JAZLJW010000091.1:0-2059 GCA_045597345.1 Treponemataceae bacterium | reverse complement strand
TGGATTGGAAGAAATAATACAGGTGTAATCACCACTGGCGGCAAGGGCAGTGATTTTGTTTCCCCATTCTGCCTGATTGGTTCCGGCTTCAATGACTGCTAATGTAATCTGACTGTCAGAATTGCGTTCCGCATTGGCTTTAGCAACAGCTTTGGTAACTCCGGATGCAAGCTGTTCGTAAGTAGGACTTCCTGCAGTTACGCCAGGAATAAATACAGCAATGCTTTCTGTGGAAGATACACTGTTTTTGGAACAACCGATAATAATGGAAATAAAAAGAAGGAGAGGAATAAGAAAGGAAATTTTTTTCATGCAAGGCTCCTGAAGAAAGGTTTTATATAAAACTAAAACCTGGTAAAACTATAGTTTTATATAAAACCTTTGTCAAGTAATATCAAAGACGGATTATCAAAGACGGATGGTTTTAGAAGATGGATTACTGGAAATTATTCGCTATGCGGCTGATTATGTCGAAGGCCTGCTGTTTTTCCTCATCGGTGAACCCATTGAGACAGCGTTCAGAGAGGGCTCTGGAAATCTCACAGGTGGCAGAAGTATATTCCTTTCCTCTCTGGGTAAGGGAAATCCAGGTAACACGGCTGTCATCAGTGCAAGTAGTACGCTGTACATATCCCTCTTTTTCAAGTTTCTTTATCAGTACTGTGGTTGTTGATTTGTCACGGTGAATAGCTGATGTAATCTCTGACATGGTCATTTTCTGGTGATGAGTCAGTTGGAACAGAATATTGCCATGACTGGAAACAAGTTCAGGCAACCCACGTTCTCTCAGTTCATTGTTAACAAAAGAAGCGCTTGAAGCATGAATCTTTGATATAAGGGATGGTATTTTACTGGGGATTTGAGAATTCTGTTCTACTTGTTCCATAAGTTCTGTTCCAATATGCAGTATATCATATTCACTTCCATTTTGCAGTCGTTGTCAGACTCCAGCTGAGAGTCTGTCTCTCAGGTGCATAAGTCAGTGACATAGTAACGTTATATGAATCTGCGGCATTGTTTTTCTTTGCTGCAACACCTGCAGTTACTTTTGTTATGCACCCTGATTTCATGGTACCGCCAGTAGTAATCGTCAGCCAGTGCAGGGGAATAAGGTGAATCATCATGGTTCCCGAAAGCTTATCAACCGAAGGTTTCCATGGCAATGGCAGCTGTTGGGTTACGGATAGGCTGCCGCCCTGAAACGAAAGCAGCTCGCTCAGTTGCAGCTGCCTGCTGTTCTGAATCAGCTGTGTTTCTTCATCGTCTTCATCATCGTTACTGCCGTCGTCTGTATAGGTTGCCTTAAAAGAGGTAGTGATACGGGAAGTTCTTAGTTCACTGTGCAGGCTGCTGCTCTGTTGCCAGACAGGAGATGCACCGGGCAGGTCTTCGGTGTGCAGTGTCCAGTTTGTTGCGCATCCCAGATGAATACAGTTGCCGTTCCAGCGGATGGAACCTCCGGTCCTCAGTGTATCCCGCAGGCGATTACCTTTTGCGGTAAGAAAATCAATATCACAGATAAAAAGCAACCCGTTCAACCACCACTTTCCTATGGATGCGGTTACACCCGTTTTACTGAACCACCGTTCTGACTGTGATGGAACAATTGATTGCCCGACAGTTTCTTCTATCTTCAGTTTATTTTTCATCCTGTTACTCTGATATATTCCGGAGTACAGGAGATTGGTCACCTGTAGTTCCGGTGTATACGGATGTGTGGCAAACCAGTTTTTGGAATAGGATTCTGGTTGCTGCCGGGTCGTGAGTGCTGAAACAAATGAAATGTCTGATTTTCCACTTTTCCTCATTGGTGTACCGAGAGAAATGCCTCCTCCAAACTCGCCGTTTGTATTTTTGACAAAGAAGAATCGTGTATCAAACATATGCATGGTAATTACTGCTTCAGCATTCTGCGATATTGATGAGGCAGGTGTCGGTAAGGAATAAGTGATGAAATGGGGAGTGCTGGTCAGGTTTGTATTTGCCTTCAGCTTTGCAGGAAGTGGATTATCCAGAACGGATAGTATACCGCCCGCATGAACCGGACCAATGGTTGTTG
>JAZLJW010000090.1:0-8248 GCA_045597345.1 Treponemataceae bacterium | reverse complement strand
GATGGTCCCGAAGGTTACGGTGCGGGTGATTTTCAGGCGGCGTTTCAGCAGCTCAATCATGTTCTCCTTTGAAGCATACTGGTCAAAAATCTTTATGTACCAGTACCCCGGGTAATCTTTTGAAGGATACAGCAGAACCTTGAACCGGGTATCAATCTTATGAGCCTGCAGAAGACCGAAGATACTCCGGGCTGTGGCTTCAGGATAAAAGAGCATGAAATACACTACTTTTTCATCAGAAGGAACAGGTCGGTGGATATAGTTCCGGTAGAGCGATTTCCGTAACTCATGATACAGGCTGGACTGGGTTTCATCAAAATCAATGCCTTCACGCTGGTTGTAATAAATCAAGAGCGTGTCATCAATTACCACATTGGCAAAATAGAGATACCCGTTGCGTTCCAGAAGATTGCTGATATGGGCAGCTTCCTTCGGCTGGATTTCAACTTTGGCCAGATACCGCTTTTGTGGCACATCGTATAAGACAGCTCCATCCATGGCGATGACCGGTATCTGCAATCTGATCCCTGCCATGGGTTCAATGATGCTGGCAGGAGTCCGCATGGTAGAAAGGGTAAAATGAAGGCCCTCATCAATCATGCGGTTCAGTTCAACCCTGCAATAGTCATTCAGATGATACCGGGAATCAAGAAGGGTATCATCAAGGCCTGAAATGAACAGAATATCCCTGTGCTGAGTACGGGGAAGGTGAAACAGATTTACGGCAACCCCGATGAAAATACCGATAACCGTATCTATGACACGGTTGGCGGCAAAATAAAAGGGATGGGGATCGGCACTATGGATTACCACGATACTGAGGAATACAACGCAGGAAAAATAGGACGCATGTTTCTTGTTGAGAAGGACGGTGGTATACAGTACCAGGATGATGGAACCGGATGTGATGATGGCCTGAACCAGATAGAGGGAAAAGCCCTCCAGAAATACCGTATTCTGCAGCAAAGAAAACAGCAGCAGTATCAGTATACCGAAAAAAGCACCGATAATGGTGCCGATCAGCCGCTGCAGGGCATTCTTCTTTGTCGTGGAGATATAGGACTGAATACACCACAATACTGATAACTGGCTGTAGAACACGATACCGTCACTGCCGCGGAAGTAGTTCACCAGATAGCAGATGAACACGGCTACCGCGGATTTGACGATGCGTAACCCGATTGATGGAAGTTTTCTCATGGAATTTCAATCAGCTTGCAGACATTAGTATTGGCATAGGTTAAGGGCTCGTTATGCAGGAAAAATACCCTGGCAGTAACGGGAGCATATAGGGTTTCCAGTATTTCGCCATCGTAGGAATTGATGATGTTTGCCAATGGCGTTCCTTCATCAACAGTATCTCCTGCCTGGACAAGGGGCTCAAAAATGCCTGATTTTGCCGTCTGCACGTTAATCATGTCAGTATCGACAATGACTTCTGATGTTCTTCTGGCAGAATCATGGTATTTGACAAACCCCAGTCCGCTGCAGAACCGCAGAACCGACAGGACAATCTGCCCGGCACTTTTTGGGTCAATACTTGCAGTTGTTGAAGAATACAGACTGTAGGTTTTGGTATCCCACACCTGCCAGTTATAGTTCAATGTTGCCGTATCATAAGGTCTGACAACACGTTTTACAATGTAGGGAAGTCCGAACAGACGGGCAGTTTCCACATCAGAAAAGCCTTCGTCCATAAAGCGGACATGAGGAATGAAATTTCCCGGCATGTAGAACGAAGTAAACTGAATGCCGTATTCATAGTCCTTGATGGCTTCAAAGACACCGGCGGCTATACGCTGGGTTGTTTCTCCCTGGTCATATCCGGGAAACATGCGGTTGATGTCCGTATTATCGATGGGCCAGAAGCGTTTCTGAATATTCATTGAATAAGGATTGCAGGATGGAATGACCAGGATTTTATGACCTTCAATGATTCTTCCTTCTTCTTCCAGCTGCTTCAGTTTCTTGACCAGTTTGGAACAGCAGTACAGCTGCTGAACTTCGTTACCCCGCATGGTACCCACGATGGACAGGGATTCTTTTCCTTCTCCAAACTCATAACCGGTAACCCGGAACGTATCCCGGTACAGGCCTCTTATTTCATAAATGATCTTCTTCTTCATACAAGAACCTCTTCCCTGAGGAGTCTGCCGATAAGGGAACCTTCATCAACAATGGGATACTCGCGGATGGTAAAAAGAATGCCGTTTACCGGACTGTATATTGTATCCAGAACGGTTCCGGAAAGGGGATCAAGAATCTGCCCGATGCATTGGCCTTTTGTCAGTTTCTGCCAGTGCTTTACCGAAGGCACAAAAAGACCTCCCGTAGTGGCATTGAGAAATGATACATCTGCCGGATCCCGGGATATGATAGGTTTCCGGACCGGTTGTGTTTCTCCAGTCCAGATTCCCATGTCTTTCATCAGATTGAAGATACCGTCTACCAGCTGGTCTCCATAGGCTTTCGTTATCCGCATGCCAACTCCCATTTCAACTACCAGACAGGGGGTTCCCGTACTGTTCAGGCTGTAGGCGAAGGTTGCTTCAAGAACGGTACTGGCGCCGTGAACCCAGATAAAGTCCACATTGGCTTTTTCTGCCAGGGGAACCAGCTGATCCCCATGCAGTTCATTGATGCGGATCTGGGGAATTTCTGTCAGATAAATGTTGCTGGCATGAATATCAATGACCAGATCGGAACCGGACACATCCTTGATGATTTCTGCAGCCAGATATTCGGTCATGTTTCCTTCTGCATTACCGGGAAACAACCGGTTCATATCAAGATCAAAGGCAGGGATTCCCCGTTCTATGGAATCAATTCCCAAGGGATTCATGGCAGGATATATATCCACGATACCCGTAAGACTTCCCATGTCTTCCTGAATCCTCCGCTGCAGTTCAAAACAGACATACTGGCCTTCCAGTTCATCTCCGTGGATACCGGTAACAATACTGATCCGTTTGGCACCGGCCTTTTTCTCTGCCGGTTCAATCCGGTTCCGTTTTATTTCCAGTGTTTCATCTACCGGTAACACTACTTTTGCTATTGTCTTGATCACACAAATCCCTTTTTCAAAAACTGCGAGCCTTTACCGCTGTCGGTAACTGAAAGATGAGTTTCCAGGGTCTGGTTTCCGCCACCGTGCATGACTCCTCTGTTAATCAGACACTCACTGGCATCTCTTCCAACCCCGATCTTGATGTAGGATTCCAGATCAGTAACGTTGTTGCAGGGGTCAATGCCATACCATTTTCCGTCATCTGCAACCTCAACCCAGGCGTGGGTAGCTCCTTCTCCGGTAATGAAACCGGTGACATAGCGGGCTGAGCAGCCGGAAAGATGCAGCAGTGCTATACAGATGTGGGCAAAATCCTGACAGACACCTTTACCGGCGGCCATGGCTTCTTCTGCGGTAGTATTGACGTCGGTAACATCTTTTTCATACACCAGGTCCCGGTTCAGTTTTGCCATCAGGGCCTTAGCCCGTTCAAGAGGTGAATCAATGCTGCTCAGATGCAGTTCCTGTTCACATTTTTCGTAATATGCCCTGATGTTTTCGCCAGCCGCATTCAGTTTTGTGGAATGCCGGAAAATCATCAGTTCATTTTCCTGAACAACTTCTTCATAATCCGCAAGTCCGCAGATTGCTGTACCGGTAATGCGGAATTTGAACAGTTTATGGGGTAAAGGATTACAGCCCCAGATATAACGGTTCCCATGACAGTCATGACCATATTCCGGCTTTGATTCCGGAATCATGGTAATCTCAATGTTGTGGATTTTCTGTCGTGCACTATCCTGGGGAATTGATTTTATGGTGTAGTAACACCGGTTCACATCACTTTCATAGCCGATGGTGAACGAGTAATCAAACTGCAGGTGCTTCATTGGTTATCTCCAGAATAGATTCAACTTCAGATACGACGCCGTAATAATCCACTTCAGAACTAGTTACCATGTCTTTAATCCTGATAAGCCTGTCAATGTCGTAGTTAAGGCCGCTCCGTTCAACGCGGGGAATCATCCGTCCTACTTCGCGGATCAGTTCCTTTCCGCCGGCTCCCAGACGGGCATACAGGTCAATCCGTTCAATGCGTTTTCCTGCCTTGATGATATTTCTGATCCGTTCGTCATCAATTTCATCATCAGCCACGCCCCAGAATGCCAGAATGTTGTCCGTTACCCGTTGCAGCCCGATGAGAGGGGCTTCGCTTATGGTAGCCTTCTGCATTTCATAAATGGCCAGCTGGATGTAGGAAAGGGTGTCAGAACCTATGCTTTCCCGTAAGACAATGGCATTGTCATATGCCCTGGTAAGGTTACTGATGATGGAGTCCGGATTTGTTTCATCAAACGGATAGTTTCTGTTGAAGGTTTCCATATCGCCGTACACATCAGGAATATCAATCATTCTGCAGAATTCAGCGTAGGTATCGGAAATACCGTCAATCATTGAATCAAAACTTCTACAGAACATTCTGATGGTCGTGTATACCCGTTCGGTGTACCGCCCCAGCCAATACAATCTGTCTGCCTGTTCTACCGAGATAATACCCATGTATCTTTAAAACCTCCACCTTGAGATGAATTTACGATGAATGAATCAGGATTCCGCGAAAAACGGGTAAGGCCGCTTTTCCATACCAGCGGTTCATCTGCCATCAGGACAAATGCCCGTAAATCTGCTTTACGGGGAACCACTGTTTCGCCTTCCATAATGTCCAGATCCTGAAAGTCGATGACTTCCTGCGCAATAAAGCGACGGGGCTCTGCTTTCAGCAGGGCAATGAAGTTTTCCTTCTGTTCCTTAGTCATAGTATTACCGAATACAACGCCATAACCTCCGGCTTCTGCTACATCCTTCAGAACCAGATTGTCAAAATTGGCAAGAACATATTTCATGTCTTCTTCATAGAAGGGCAGATAGGTAGGTGCATTGTTGAGAATCGGTTCTTCATTCAGGTAGTACCGGATCATTTTTGGAACAAAGTAATAAATCCCCTTATCATCAGCGATTCCGTTACCGGGTGCATTGATCAAAGCCACATTTCCTTTCCGGAATACATCATAAATATGCGGGATACCGATAAGGCTTTCCGGATTGAAGTTCATGGGATCAAGATATTCGTCGGAGATACGGCGGTATACGGCTCCGACCCGCTCATGTTTTCCGTTGGCGGTAATGAAATACAGCTTGTCATTTTCTACAATCAGTTCTGAACCGTTTACCAGATGTGCTCCGGTCTGTTCAGCCAGGTAGGAGTGTTCAAAATAGGCTGCATTGAAACGTCCCGGTGTCAGGATGACTGTATGTCCGCCGACGTTGACGTTATCCATGGTACGCCGTAACAGTGATGCATAATTTCTGTTGTCCTCCAGCTGGGCGTCATGGAATGTCTTGGGGCTGCTTCTCCGGCACAGATCTCTGGCAATCATTGGGTAAGATGCACCGGATGGTACCCGGAGATTATCTTCAAGAATGTACCATTCGTTATCTTTTCCCTTTACCAGGTCAATACCGGAAATGTGGGAATAGATTCCCTTGACGGGAGTGACACCTTCGCATTCGACCATATAACCGCTGGAAGCGAAGATGAAATCTTCAGGGACTACACCATCTTTGACGATTTTCTTTTCACCATATATATCTTTCAGAAAAAGGTTCAGAGCTGTAACCCGTTGTTTCAGTCCCCTTTCAAGATATGCAAATTCCGTATGTTCAATGATTCGGGGAATTGCATCAAAAGGGAACAGTTGTTCCTTGAACACATTATTCTTGTAAATACCGAATTTGACGCCATATCGGGCAAGCAAAGTATTTACCGTATCTGTGTGCCGCAATAAATCCATGTTTTCCATAGGCAACCTCTTTTTGTAAAAAAAAAGGGCGCTCTGAACAGAGTCAGAGCGCCCTTGCTTTTTCTTTTCTGCAGTATAACTAAAAAACTTAAGTATTGTCAAATATCTGGCTGCATTTTTCACACAAACTTCAAATGTGCTATACTTTCTGCACCATGCAGCCAGAAATTCTTGAAGAACTGAAACGTATCACCCCGGAAGAACAGGCGGTCAGACAGGGCCGGCATGTGGACCGGAGTCTGTATCAGGATGGGTCTGAAGGCCAGTATCAGATAGAGGCGGCAAAGCTTCTGGAACAGGGGAAACTGATAACCATCAGGAAGCACACCCGCTTTGTGCATTTCCCACCGCATACCCATAATTACGTAGAAGTGGTGTACATGTGTTCCGGCAGTACCACCCACATTGTAAACGGCAGGAAAATCAAACTGAACCAGGGTGAACTGCTGTTCCTGAACCAGAACTCGGTGCAGGAAATCCTGAGTGCCGGTGAAGACGACATAGCGGTTAACTTCATCATCCTGCCGGAGTTCTTTGACTACGCCCTGGGCCTTCTGGACGGAGAAGAAAACCTGCTGCGGAACTTCATCATTGACTGCATGACCGGTGCCAACAAAAACAGCCGGTATATGCTGTTCCGCGTTGCAGACGTGCTGCCGGTGCAGAATCTGGTGGAAAACCTGATCTGGACCTTGATGAACCATCAGCCGGACAAGCGGCGGATTAATCAGGCAACCATGGGGCTTCTGCTGCTCCAGCTGCTGAGTCAGACGGAGTCTCTTGATACCGACGGTGGTGATGAAGGCGATAAGATGAGCATGACAGTGCTCCGGTATATCGATGAACACTACCGGGACGGGGAACTGACCGAACTCTCCCGGCAACTGGGGTACGATGTCTATTACTTGAGCCGGCAGATAAAAGAGCGGTTGGGGCAGAACTACACAGAGCTAGTGCAGGCAAAACGGCTGGCTCGGGCATCCTGGCTTTTGCAGCATACCGATATGGCTGTCATCCAAGTGGCCGAAAATGTAGGCTACGAAAACTGCAGTTACTTTCACCGTATCTTCAAAGCCAGATATGGCTGCAGCCCGAAAAAATACCGGAATGGTGGTCTGTGAACATCCATAAAAAATCGGGAGGCGGAATGTAGGACTGTCACCAACGGACTCGGTCCTTCGGATTCCTGAGAAGAGCAATGTTGCTCTTTCTAATCTTCCCACCAGAAGGCAACCTTCTGGACTTCCGAAAAAAGAAACGAAAAAGAATGACTTACAGTAGATTCTTCGGTGGAATTGGATTCTATATGGACTACCTCTTTTGTGATATTATAGAAATATTCTAAAAATCGGAGCCCACACATGAACTACGAACAAATCTTCAAAAACATAGACGACATCTTATGGAAAGAATCAGGCTGTTCCAACGAACTTGATTATGTAGAACAGACTTCCTGGATTCTCTTCTTAAAATACCTTGATGATTTGGAAGATGCCCGTAGTGACGAAATGGAACTTCAGGGAAAAGAATACACCCGCATCATAAAACCAGAATACCGCTGGAACTCATGGGCCTGTCCAAAAACAGACAACGGTGGAAAAATAGAAATTGACTACAAAAATGCCATGACAGGCGACGACCTTACAGACTTTGTAAACTTAAAACTTTTCCCATACTTAAAAAACTTCAAACAGACAGCAGCCACTCCAGACACATTGGAATACAAAATTGGAGAAATCTTCTCTGAACTCAAAAACAAAATTGTATCCGGCTACAACATGCGTGAAATTTTAAACTACGCAGACGACCTTCATTTTCAGACCAGCACAGACAAACACGAAATGAGCCATCTTTACGAAAGCAAAATACACAAGATGGGAAATGCCGGCCGTAACGGTGGAGAATATTACACACCTCGTCCGCTTATCCGTACAATCGTAAAAGTAGTAGAACCAAAAATCGGCGACACCATTTACGACGGAGCCTGTGGAAGTGCCGGCTTCCTTTGCGAAGCATTTGCATACCTGAACGAAAAGGCAAAAACAGTAGAAGAAAAACAGATACTTCAGAAATCCTCTTTCTACGGTAAAGAAAAGAAAGGCCTTGCATACATCATTGGTATTATGAACATGATTTTCCACGGAGTAGAAGCTCCAAACATCATGCACACAAATACCCTTGCAGAAAATCTTGCCGAAATCCAGCAGAAAGACCGCAAAGACATAGTTCTTGCAAATCCTCCATTTGGCGGGAAAGAACGTTCAGAAATCCAGCAGAACTTTCCGATTAAAACAGGCGAAACCGCTTACCTTTTTATGGAACACTTTATCAAAATGCTCAAAGCAGGCGGCCGCGCAGGTGTAGTTATTAAAAACACCTT
>JAZLJW010000089.1:0-24886 GCA_045597345.1 Treponemataceae bacterium | reverse complement strand
CCCTACCCATTTTAATCCTGATTGCGTGCTGGTTCAAGACAAAAAAAACCGCTGAATACAGGATAGTATCAGATACCCCCGGAATCAGCGGTTTTCAGTTTAAGCAACTTATAACGCAGAAAAATTATTTTGCGTCAGTTTTCTTAACGATAAGTTCCTTAATTTTTGCACCCTTACCAACTTTATCGCGGATGTAGTACAGTTTTGCACGGCGAACTTTACCAGGGCGAACAACTTCTACTTTTGCGATACGTGGTGAGTGCAGTGGGAATACACGTTCAACACCTACACCATATGAGTTTTTGCGTACAGTGAAAGTACGGCGTGCACCACTTCCTTTGAAGCAGATTACCAGACCTTCATAAACCTGTACACGTTCAGTTTTACCTTCAATAATCTTGAAGTGAACTTTTACGGTATCACCAACGCGGAAAGATTCTGCGTTTTCTCTTTTCTGTGACTCTTCGATGGTCTTAATTAAATCCATGTCAGTCTCCTGAGTAATTAGTTAATTTCTCAATCATTTTTTCGGCTTCTTTGGAAAGGTTTCCGTTTTCACGGGCCTTGGCCACCAAATCAGGACGAACCCGTAAGGTTTTTGCAAGACGTTTTTCCAACCGCCACTTCCGGATATTTTCATGGTGGCCTGATAAAAGCACCTCAGGTACCTTCTTACCCTCAAACACCTCCGGGCGGGTGTACTGAGGATACTCCAGAAGTCCGTCAGTATAACTTTCTTCTTCAAGGCTTTCTGATGAAATAACCCCATCAATAAGACGGTACACCGCATCAACAATTACTGTTGCGGCAAGCTCTCCACTGGACATTACATAATCTCCAATGGAAATTTCATCAGTAACCCAGGTGTCAATAATCCGCTGATCGATACCTTCGTATCTACCGCAGATAAACACCAGATCGTCTTCCTGACTCAAGTCCTGGGCCAGTTTCTGGGTAAAAGGCTTTCCGGAAGGTGTTACGTAAATAACACGCTTCTTTGCTTTGCGGCCATGTTCAGCTGCAATACCTTTATGCACAGACTTAAGCGCCAGACTCAGCGGTTCAGGCAGCATCAGCATGCCGGCTCCGCCCCCGTATGGACTGTCATCACATGTCTTGTGTTTATCAAAGGCAAAATCCCTGATATTCACCAAATCGTAGGCAATAATTCCTTTCTGTACCGCTTTTGCCATGATTGAGCTTTCAAAAAAAGCACGCGGTATTTCCGGGAACAAGGTCAGCACATGAAATTTCATAAAGTTCTCCTTGGGATTACTCCAGAACCCAGAGGTGCATCAGTTGCACAGTATGCCGTTTGAGATCAACCGTACCGATAAATTCCTTCTGAAAAGGAACAAGTACCGTGCGCTTTTTACCGTCGCCGGCCTTTTCACTGGTACTCGTTTCATCTGTACTGTTAAGGGCGCTCTGCAAACTCTCGGAGACCACAACCTCTAAAAGGTGACCGGCTCCGCCTTCCAATACGTCTGTGATGGTTCCGCATTCCATAACTGCGGATTTTTCCAACTTCAGTCCATCTTCTTTGCCACTGGCTGTATACACCAGCGTACACTGTTTAAGATCCTCAACATAGTACTCATCCTTATCACAGGGACAAGCCATGCTGCGTGGTACGATTATCTCTGAACCACGGATTTTCGCCGTATCTTCAGGGGAATCGATACCCTTAAATTTCATTAAAAGACTGGCGGCATTTCCAGCAACGTTTTCTACAACGTACTGTCTTTCATGTCCGTCCTTCTTCAAAGTAACTTCGGTCAAATCAAAAAAATGATCAGCTTCACCAGAAGTACTCTCTACTTTAACGTTACCCTCAAGGCCATGGGAGCCGCGGATAATACCAATTACAAGGCGTTCAGTATCCATTAAGCAATAATGCCTTAGTCCAGGATTTCCAGACTATAGCGCTTTCCGCCCTTGCTTGAGCTTGCGCTTAATACAGTACGTAATGCTTTTGCAATACGGCCGTATTTACCGATTACTTTACCGATGTCGTTCTGAGCAACACGCAGTTCAATAATGGTGGATTTGTCGCCTTCGACTTCCTGCACCGAAACAGCACTGGGATCATCGACCAATGATTTAGCAATATATTCAATCAGGTCTTTTTCCATTTCCCAACTACTCCTTCGGAATTACAGTGACAAACCTTTCTTGTTGAAGATCTGTTTAACGGTGTCAGTTGGCTGTGCGCCTACACCAAGCCAGTACTTAGCACGATCTTCTTTGAAAGAAATCTGCTTGTCTTCAGCTTCAATTGGATGATAGGTACCAATCTCTTCGATGGTGGTACCATCACGAGGTTTGCGGACATCCTGTACTACGATGCGGTAGTAAGGGCGTTTTTTTGATCCAAACTTCTTAAGTCTGATTTTTACCACTTTGTCCTCCATGAACAAATGTAAGTGAATTTTTTTGCAGTCATCAGTCGCAATCAGCGACATCATTCTGCAACAAACTGCAATCTTTGCAAAATACCGTAAGATACCCAAAGATACAGCATGAACATAATTAATATCATTTTTAGGAAAATGTTGCAAGATGAAACTACTGAGTGTTTTGCATAAAGAGCCATTTTCGGGTACAATACAACTTCTAAAGGTGGGACCTTATGCAGTATGTATTCAACGACAACGAAGACAGCTCGTATTTGACAGAAGAGTCTTTGCAGAATGCCGTATACACCGTCAGTCAGATAACAGGTGTCATCAAAGACCTGCTGGAAAACTCCTTCTCTACTATAACGGTTCAAGGTGAAATTTCCAACTGGAAACCAAGTTCCACCGGCCACGTTTATTTTACCCTTAAAGATGAAAGTGCCGTTTTATCGGCAGTAATGTTTAAAAGCAGCGTTTCACACCTGTCTTTTATTCCCAAGGAAGGTACAAAGGTTCTGGCTAAAGGGCGGATTTCAGTGTATGCAGCCCGCGGTAATTACCAGATTATTGTTACCAGCATGGAGAGCACTGGCGATGGTGCTATTCTTAAAATGCTGGAAGAACGGAAAAGACGTCTTGCTATGGAAGGTCTGTTCGATTCTGAAAACAAACGACCGCTTCCCCGCTTTCCTAAAACAGTAGGTGTTGTTACCAGCCCTACAGGAGCAGCCCTGCGTGACATCATCAATGTAACCCGTCGTAGAAATCCAGGCGTTCATCTTATTGTACTACCGGCTGCAGTCCAGGGAACAGAAGCAGCTCCACAGATTGCTTCCCAAATTAAAGCAGCAAACTACTGGAAACTCTGTGATGTTTTGATTGTTGGCCGTGGTGGCGGCTCACTGGAAGATCTGTTACCATTCAGTGAAGAATGCGTAGTTCGGGCTGTAGCAGCAAGTGACATACCCGTAGTCAGCGCTGTAGGACACGAAATTGACTGGGCCATCAGTGATTATGCTGCTGATGTCCGCGCCCCTACTCCTTCCGCTGCAGCAGAACTGTGTACCCCGGTACAGCATGAAGTTCTCCAGCATGTTACTGTCATGAAAGAGGAACTGATTGCAGCAGTTCAATCAAGAACGGAACGCATACGGAACCTTATGCGTATTTTTGATCCGTCAACGCTTGAAATGCAGTTACGCACTATTGAACAACCCTATCTTACCCGGTATGAAGAAGCCCGACAGAATCTTGAACGGAATATGACAGACCGCATTGCTGCATCAAAAAATGAAATTCAAAAGCTTAAGATTTTACTGGAGGCCATACATCCCCAGGCAATCCTCGACCGGGGATACAGTATGGTTATTGATACTGAAACAGGAAAAATCATTCGTACTGCGGAACAGCTGACACCTGGCAGAACAGTAGAAATCCGTCCACAAGAAGGACGCATAAAGGCAACAGTTACAGAAGTATCCGGCCGTTAAAAAAAGTACCACTAGTACCTATAAGGAGTTCATACGTATGAAACCACTTACTGCAGATCAGACATTTGAAGCAAAATTGAACCGTCTGGAAGAAATATCAAACGGAATCAAAAAAAGCGATATTTCTTTGGAAGATGCGCTGGCCTTTTTTGAAGAAGGGATTACCTTAGCACGCGGATTGGAAAAAGATCTGGAACAGATTGAAGGAAAAATTCAGATTCTTATGAATGCCCCTGCTACTGAACCAGCTGCAAAACCTCAGGGAAAGCCTGCAAATACTGATAAACCCGAATTATCGTTATTTGATGGACTTGATGACTGATCAGCCAGTCTGTGCATTAATTATAAAAGGCTATGTCCGTAAAAAGTGTTGCTTATTGTCACCCTGAACTTGATTCAGGGTCTCATCATAAGTCCACAAATCTACCGGATTGCCAGTACATCCAAAAACGCTCGATATCAGCGCTATTGGTGAATCCCGGCGTAGAAACTATGTGAAGTCCATGCTGACCGCATGGACGCCGGGCTTCAACAATTTTTGTCTGTACTGTCCCTCCTCTCGATTTGTGGCATTCCTGTACAATCTTTGTTGCTGTGTAGCATTCAGCAACACTTTTTACGGACATCGCCTTATAAAAAAACCTGATGGAATAGAAGAATAAATGAATACAAACTATCGCCCCGTACGTGCCCTCAGTCCGGATGTTGCAAGAAAAATTGCAGCCGGTGAAGTTATTGACAGACCAGCATCGGTACTTCGTGAATTCATGGATAATGCCATAGATTCAGGTGCATCAGCCATTGAAGTCAGCATTAAGAACGGTGGTATGGACAATATTACCGTCAGCGACAACGGTATCGGAATGGCCCGTGAAGATCTGGAAATCTGTACGGAACCTCATACAACCAGCAAAATTACCTCGGTACAGGACTTGCAGACCTGTCTGACACTTGGATTCCGCGGAGAGGCATTATCTTCAATTGCTGCAGTCAGTCAACTTGAAATAACTTCCCGTCGGCAGGAAGATGATCATGGCTGGAACATGAAGGCTCCTTTGGCTTCCGTAGGAAATCCGATATTTACACCAAACGGCCGTGAATCCGGCACTATTGTTTCCAGTTCAGCAATATTCGAAAACATACCGGCACGCCGTCTTTTTCTGAAGAGGCCTCAGGCAGAAACCGCATTGTGCCGTCAAACCTTTGTTGAAAAGGCTCTTCCCAAACCTGAAGTTTCATTCTCCTTAACCGTAGATGGAAAAAGCCGGTTAACATTACCGGCCTGTACTTCGCTGAAAGAACGGTTTCATTCTGCGGTTGAGATTGCAGAACCACTGTCACTTTTTTCAGAAATAGAACGCGCTGATGAACCTTTCATGACAGACCCGAACAGTCAGGGCGACTGGCATTTTTCCCTTATTTTATCTGATCCGGCAGTCTCTCGCCCTGATAAGAAAAATTTGTATATTTATGTTAACGGTCGTCGTGTTCAGGAATTTTCCCTGATTCAAGCAATTGAATATGGCTCTCAAGGGTATTACCCCAACGGTACTCACCCCATTGCCGCTCTCTTTTTAACAGTCAACCCGGCTCTTATAGATTTCAATATCCATCCTGCAAAACGGGAAGTTCGATTCAAGGATATACAACCCATCCATCGGGCAGTTTCTGCTGCTACACGAACCTTTTATCAGTCACATGCAAAGGAAGCCCTTACGACCCTGACAGAGGAAACCTACCTGTCAAGCATTGGCAATACAAAATCTCAGTATGAATTTCAGGACGATATCCCCGGTTTTTCAACAACGGGGACTACCAGAATGCCTCACTCCGGAACAAATCTGTCATTCGGAAGCTCTTCAGGTTTTCACTATCAGCCTCAACCATCCTATGAACGACGTGATCTTTTCAGTCATTCAGCAAACTCTTCAAGTGATGGAGATCAGATTGCAGCAGAACGCCCCGCAGAAGCAAGTTTTACCCAATTGATTGCCCATACGTTGGCAACGCAGGCTGCAGCTGAAAAATCCATTACACCAAACCAGTTTGGATTCCATTATTTTGGTCAACTTTTTAATGTATTTCTGCTGGCAGAAAAAAATGACACGCTGTACCTTATTGACCAGCATGCAGGTCATGAACGGATTCTTTTTGATCAATTCATGCAGGCAGCCGGACAGAAGCAGTCACTTCTCATTCCCTATGAACTGAGCATTGAAAGTGCTGACGATGAAGCATACTTGCTGTCAGTCCGTGATGAATTGACAAAAGCCGGGTTTACCATAGAAAAAACGGAAAATGCAACCTGGGAAATTACCACTATCCCTGTTAAATGGAAAGGTACTTCTGATGCTCTGCAGGAAGCCATTCTTTCAGAAAAAAAGGATCCCAGTCAAATAATCAGGACAATAGCAGCGTATACCGCATGTAAAAGTGCCATAAAAGAAGGCCATTACCTGGATGAGGTAACGGCCTGCGAATTAATCCGTGATATCTTTAACTGTCCCGATCCACACTGTCCTCACGGCAGACCATTGTGGATTGAGTTCACCAAGGCTCAGCTGTATAGTTTTATTAAGCGAACCTGATGATGTTTTTAATTAAGTGAGTTTAAAAGACCGTCAACCTCAGCTTTGCGATGATCCGGGTTGGCCTGCTGAAGGGTAAGAAGATACCCTTCAGCAGAACGGGTATCGCCCATTGCAATACATACCATGGCAAGTTCGACATACGCATCCCAGGACTGCTTATCAGCCTTGATTACATCAATAAGCACAGTTTTTGCGCTGTCATACTCTCCTGCCTGACCGTACACACGTCCCAGATTAATTCGTGCAGTCTGACTCTTTGGCTCAATCTTTATTGCCTTCTGTAAAACCTGTATCGCATTCTGATAATCTTCTTTTCTTGCGTAGGCTGTAGCCAGGTTATTCTGAGCTTCAAAACTGTCAGGATCAACCGACACTGCTTTCTTAAAAAGACTCAGACCGGTATCAAGATCTCCCACATCAAGACAGATAAGACCAAAATTGATGTATGCCTTAAGCATTTTACTATCTTTTTTAATGGCTTCACCGTAGGCAGCAATTGCAGTCTCCAGATCACCAGATGCTTCACTTACCAGAGCATAGTTATACCAATACACAGCAAGGGTTGTTCCTTTACCATTATCAACTGCTTTCTTAGCATATGGTACAGCCTCTGCATACTTCTTCTCAGAATACAGAACTGTACTCAGATTATAATTCGTCACATCATCTTCAGGAGAATATGCAAGGGCCTTGCGGAAACATTCTTCTGCCTTGCTGTCATTTCCCTGCAGGTAGTATACGGAACCGCATTCTCGCAAAGCGGTTTCATTGGCTGCATCCTGTTTCAAAACACGCTCATATTCCTTTGCAGCACTTTCAAGGTTATTTTTCTTTACGTAAATGCGGGCAAGCTGTATACGGGCCTTAATATATCCGGAATTGACAGCCAGAGCCTTTTGATAGGCAGCCAAAGCGTCATCCGTAAGATTCAACCGTTCCAGTGTCATACCAAGATTCAGACAGGCAGCTTCAAACTTCGGATCAAGCTTTAAAGCTGTTTCAAATGACGTTTTTGCCCGGCTGTATTTTCTTGCAGTATACTGAACTTTTCCCAATTCATAGTAATACCGTGATTCACTGCTATCCATGGCAACTGCTTTTGATAATTCTGATTCAGCGACATCAATCTTTCCGGCATCAACAGCTTCCATACCAAGGACAAAGTGTGGGGCCGCATCTGTATCGCTCTGTGCAAGAGCTTTATTGGCATACTCTATTGATTTTTCCTTGAGTACCGGTTTATCAGAAGCAGCAATCTTTTCTGAATCTGTTGCATCATATAATACACCACTGATGGCAGAAAGCTGTTTTCCATTAAATGTTTTTTCCCCGGCGGGAAGATTTGATTCTGCGGTTTCAAAACTTTTCAAAGCACCGGATACATCACCATTCTGTAATTTCTGTTTACCTGATGCTATTTCATCAACAGCATCCTGCATCTGAGCCTGCAGTTTTGCATTTTTAGCAGCAATTTCGGCTTCATAAGCCTTTTTACGTTCTTCTTCCTGCCGGATGCGTTCCAGACGAGCTTCTTCTGCAGCCTTTGCCTCAGCCTCCAGACGTTTTCGCTCAGCAGCAAGTCTCTGCTGTTCTTTCTCTTGAGCTTCCTTCTGCTTCATCTGATCTTGAATTGCAGCATTCTTTGCTGCAGCATCAGCATTTGCTTTTTCCAGATCCAGAATACTTTGAGACAGTTCAGAAAACTCATCATCCAGTTGTCTTGCAGCAGTTATGGCATCAAGTAATGCAAAAGCATCAGGATTGTCACCAGTTGTTTTCAACACCTCTTCGACTAATCGCTGAGAACGTTCGTAATCACCATTTTCAAGGTACTTCTGTGCAAGTTTCAAAGTTTCAGATATATCCCTGTCAGCACTTTCTCTCAAAAATCCGCCGGATGCATCCTCATTGCGGACAAGGCTTTCACGATATGCGTCACTTTCAAAAATAGCATCCATCAAATTCTGGGCATCCGGGTCTGCAGCATTTCCAAGCAGAATGGCATCAAGCAAGTCAAGGGCGCGCTCATAATCACCACTTTCCATACAGCTGCGTGCCAGACTCAGCATATCTTCACGTTCTTCCGGTGTTTCCGGTGCAGATACCACAGAATTCTTACCTTCAGTTTTCTGCTGTTTACGCGAAAATCCACCGTTTTCAGCCACATATGAGCGGTACTCATTGCTTTCCAGAATCGAATCCATTATTTCAAGAGCTTCACTGTCAGAAGGATTTTTCAGTAATAACGAATCAAGCATATCCAGCGCACGGTCGTACTGTCCCCGATCCAGATACCGCTGCACCAAAGCCAGCGTATTTGCCCGCTCGTTTCCTCCGGCAAAGGGAATCTGGTCAGAAGGCTGGGATACCCCGGAATCTTCTTTTCCCTGTTTAGCGATTACCATACCGCCAATAAGTCCACCGGCAGCAATACACAATGCAACAGCCACAGCAATTACCGCTATCAGCCGTGATTTTTTCTTTTCATTCTGTTCGTTTTTTACATTATCCATTAATCAAGTTCCTCTTCATACTCGTAATCAATGATTCCCTCTGTGCCAACAGAAACACCTTCAGAATCATTATCTGCAAGGCTCTGTGCAATTTCTTCCAGTAATTTGCGCCGGCGTTCTTCTTCTGCCAGTCTTCGAGCCTCATCTGCTGCAGCTTGCTCTGCAGCCCGTATCTCAGCTTCTGCCCGCGCCTGTTCCTCTCTGGCAGCCTGTTCAGCTGCATACTGCATCTGCTGTTGAAAAATCCTCTCATTCTGGCTGGCAAGCCGTTCTGATTCCTGGCGGGCACGTTCAGCCTCAGCAGCTTTGGCGGCAGCCTCCTTTTCAAGTAAAGCCAGTAACAGCTCAATCTGCTGTTTTTGATCAGATTCCGGATCCAGCAGAAGATACCGTGAGTAATCAGCAGCTGCAGCTTCATAATCAGACTGCTTCATGTGTGCATTTGCCCGATTCAAAACAGCTGAACTGAATCCGGGATCAGCAGCCAGTGCATAGGTATACATCTCCTCTGCCCGATCAAACAGTCCCATGGCAAAACAGGTATTCCCTGCATTGTAGTACAGAAGACGTTTATCAGTTTCGACAACCTGGGTACCGAGTATAAAGGTATCAAGTGATTTCTGGAATTGTCCTGTCTGGTAATAACATAACCCGAGATAATTGTAGGTTAAAGGATGCACTGAGGTTTCTACCAATGCCTGCTGAAACCAGATAATAGCTTCCTGTGGATTGTTTTTTGAAAATAACTCATATCCTTTTTGATACGCAGCTGACTGATTTACAGCTGTCTGTTGTGCATGCAGAAATCCACACAGTAAAAACAGTAAAAGTGAAACTCTGAATTTCTTACGCAAATTCCCCTCCGTAATATGGCAAAACAATCAAGTTTCTTATCAATTTGACATATTCTCACAATTTGAATACTCTTACAAGGTAAAACGTTTTCATACTAGGAAGTTTCATGAGCCCCGTTGGTATCATTATTATAGCCGTTCTTGGCACAGCAATTGTATTTTTAGCCGGTTTTGTCATTAAAATGGTCATTACACCACGCAAAGTTGATGGAATCCAGAAACTGGTAAAACAGGGAAAAAATGCACAGGCAATTAAACTGGCAAAACAGATTATCTCCCGCGACCCCCGTGACGTTTTGGCTCATTACTGGCTGGGTACGGCATATCTGGCAGATAACAAGCCCGAACTGGCACTTATGGAATATAAGTTTGTAAATCAGAACGCTATCTTTGACAACAACCTTCCTGAAGCTGAATTCCGCAAAAAAATTGCTACGCTTTACACCAAATTTGGACAGACAGAAGAAGCATTAAAGGAATACCTTCTTCTGACAAAACTTGATCCCCATAATGCAGAAAACTTTTACAACTGTGCAAAAATTTTTGAAGAACGTGGTAAATACGATCAGGCCATGGGATTCTACCAGCAGACCTTAAAGCTGAATAAACGTCATCCGAAAGCACACGCTGCGGTTGGTATGCTGCTCTATAGGGCAAAGCAGTTCCCGGAAGCAAAACGGGAAATAGATCTTGCCATTCAGATGAATCCTGATGTGTATTCAAACTATTATTACCTTGGAAAGATTCTTAAAGAAAACAAAGATTATCCGGCTGCCGTTCAGGCATTTGAAAAATCTTTGCGTGACCCGGAATTCAAGCAGAAAGCACTTATTGAACGCGGCTCCTGTTACATGGCTGCCAATAATATAGAAAAAGCAGTTGTTGAATTCGACCGGGCTGTAAAAATGTCTACAAATGATGCTACGCAGGAAACCATGTTCGCAAGATATTTTCTCGCAGCCTGTTATGAAAAAACAAGAAAAATTGAACTTGCCATTACCCAATGGGAAGCAATTTTTGCTAAGAACCGGAATTTTAAGGATGTCGGGCAGAAATTACAGCAATACAAAGATATCACTGCAAATGACAGCATGAAGGAATACCTGACCAGTAGAACAGAAGATTTCTGCGATATCTGCAAAAAAGTCGCACTTACCGGATTCGGACTGGGAGCCAAATCAATTGATCCAAAAAAGTTCGGTTGTATAATCACCGCTTCAGACGCAACAAAAGACGACTGGATGAACCAGCGCAATCAGCTTACCCTGCTCGTTTTCTACCGTGAACCAGACCCTATAGAAGATTCTGTTATCCGTAAACTGGCAGATGAAGTCAAATCAAAGAACTATGCAAAAGCCATTGTATTTACCAGTACCGGTTTTACCCATGCAGCTCATAATTTTGCGGAAAACCGGCCGGTAGAATTGATTGACAAGCAGAAATTAGAAGCCATTCTGGATAAATCCGGAATCTAAGGTACGTTATACCATGAAGATTCTTTGCGTATCAGACCAGATAGACCCACTTGTATATAGTCCAAACGCCAAAGAGCGTTTTGCTGATATTGATGTAGTTCTGTGCGCTGGGGACCTTCCCATGGAATATGTAGATTTCATAGTATCAACGCTGAACAAACCAACCTATTTCATTTTCGGTAATCATAACTTAACTGAGTTCAGGCAGTATCATCCCAACGAGGTCTATTCAGGTTCACCCATGCCATCATCAGCCCGTGATGATATCGAAATGAAGCATTTTCATGGCGCACAGTATGCAGGATTTACAGTACTTACAGAAAAAGGTACCGATGGCAGAAATCTTCTGATTGCCGGATGCTCCGGTTCCGTACGATATAACAACGGACTCAGTCAATACACAGAAGGACAGATGAAACGCAGACTGCTGCGGATGGTACCCAAACTACTTTTGAATAAAATCCGTTACGGCAGGTACTGTGATATTTTCCTGACTCATGCATCTCCGCGCCATATTCACGACAGAGAAGACCCATGCCACATCGGATTCAATTGCTACCGGTGGTTCATGGAAAAATTCCATCCGGCATATATGGTACACGGACACATCCATCTCTATGACCTTCAGGATGTACGTGTTTCTGACTACAAAGGAACAACTGTTATCAATGCATTCAGTTACTATGTTCTCGAAATCCCGGACAGTCAGTTGCAGTCCGGGGAAAAATAACAGAAGGCAGTATTACTCTCAAATAAGGAATGTAACGTAACATGGGCACAAATGGTATGCTTGACCAGCAGTCCGAGGATGATTTCTACAAAGCACGCAACAAGGCGTTGTTTAATGATCTGCAGCATTTTCTCAATCCAGATGAATCAAGGCTCCTCTCTTTTTCTGATGTAAAAAAAATGCTCAAACCCCAGAATGAAGTATATCTGGGTATGCAGGTTATCCCTGTAGATTTAATAGCTGGAAGTGAAGGCCGCTATCATGATTTTGACAACCATTTTTTTCCAAAAAACCTGCATCTGAAAAATCGCTGGGCAAGTATTGACCGTGCAATTCTCACTGATGTCATCCTTCCTCCCATTGTTTTATATGAAATTGGCGGGTTGTACTTTGTCCGCGATGGAAATCACCGTGTATCAGTAGCACGCTCGCAGGGTGTTGAAAATATTGATGCAGAAGTCATCTCACTAAAAAGTGAAATAAAGCTCAAACCAGGGATGACACAGCGACAGATAGAAAAAGCAGTCATCACCTATGAAAAACGGGTTTTCTACACCGAAACAGGTTTTGGAGATTTAACAGACTGCTGGAATCTGGATTTTACCAGTCCGGGACAATATGATGTAGTATATCAGCATATTCTTACCCACAAGTACTATCTGAGCCAACATCAGAATCAGGAAGTTCCACTTAATGATTCCATTTTATCCTGGTACGACAATCTGTATCAGCCGATTGTATCCACAATCAGAAAGAAACATATCATGCGGCGGTTCCGGGGAAGAACACCTTCAGATTTATACGTTTGGGTTATCAGATACTGGGATGACTTGAAATCGAAATATGGACAGGATTTTTCTATCGATGATGCGGCAGAACAGTTCAAAAACACACAGACGCCAAACATAATCGAACGAATACTACGCTTTTTCAAGAAAAAAAATAGTTACTGATAGGTTTCACCTTTTCGCATTTTCGGGTTATCATTACTCTTGCATCATCCGATACTGGATAAGTAAAAAACTCATTTAGATGTAAAGAAGGTGTTCTCTTGAGAAATGATACGCTTGCAGCACTTGCTGCGATTCTGGTGATAATTGTTGCAGTCTTTTTATTCACCATGTTGATTTCTGCCCGTCGGAAAAAAGTAGCGCAGCTACCAGTTTCACTGTTTATTGCAATTCTTGCTCTGATTGGTGGAGTAATCTGGTCTTTTTCCACAGGCACCGCAGCATCATTGTGCATCACAATGCTTGCAGAAAATGTGCTGTTCATTCCATTCTTTATGTCATTGAACAATCAGACAGAGAAAACTGTCAGCAAAGACAGCAAGTATGATATTGAAGAAGAAAAAGCAGTTATTCCGGAAACTGACAGCTCCACCATGGAGGACTCTGATCATTTTATTGATACCTGTAAAGACATTGTGGTAAAAGCCTCAGAATCGCTGCAGGATGAGGCTGGACTTTCCCGTCTTATTGATTTCTGTAATAACCGGATTATGCGGGAAGTTAAGGCTGATGGTGCTGCAATTCTGCTTATTGATGATTTTGATGACATCATCGCCGTAAAAGCCTTTTCCGGTGATTTCCCACCACCCTATCGCCTGCCGGATGACGTACCACACAAAGTAATTCGTGTAGAAACAAATTTCAGGTTTGCCCAGTTCAGCTTAAAAGAAAATATTTTTGGATCCATTGTAACCAGCGGTAACCCGGAGTTAATTACCAAACCGCTTGAAGACTCACGGATTTATCAGAACGAGGATGAAGAATTCCTGAAATGCGGTAGTTACATTTTTGTACCTATGCGTACAGCTGATACGGTTATTGGTGTTCTTGCACTCGCCCGTAAAGCCTCAGGTCCTGTATTCACACAGGAAGACTTTGAAAAAGCATGTATTCTTACTGATTATGCAAGTGCTGCAGTTAAGAACCTCTATACTTTCCAGGAAGTTATTGAACATACAGACCTTACCCGCGAAGCAGGTATTGCCGGTAAAATACAGAAAACACTGCATCCACAGCTGCTGCCGGCAATTCCAGGTATTGAAATAGGATCAGTATTTAATACTGCAGATGGTGTTTGTGGTGATTATTATGATGTTCTGCCAGCACGTAAAGACCGCATTTCCTTTGTTCTTGCTGATGTTGCAGGAAAAGGTATGAACTCACTGATAATTATGGTAATGCTGCGGGCCATACTCCGCCTTATTACCAATACAACACAGAGCACCTCTACCATTCTTCAGTGGGCAAACCGTGGTATTTCAATTGAAAACAATATTGACCATTTTGCCAGTCTTGCATTAATGAATTACGACAGTACTACAAAGAAACTTCAGTATTCAACTGCCGGTAGTACTCCAATCCTGTTTTTTAAGGCTGACGACAATTCTGTAAATAAGTTAAGTACTTCAACAGAACCAATTGGTGTAGAAAAAGCTACTCAATTTGTTGATTCAGAGTTACAATTACAAAAGGATGATATTCTTGTCATGTATTCCGATGGTCTTGTGGAAGCCATGAATACATCGGGAGTACAGTATACATCAGACCGTTTGATTAATCTGATTAATGAAAACCGTTCGTCCACCAGTAAGGAAATAGCTAACCTTGTAAAGACTGACGTAAAGAGGTTTACGGGATCAGCTCATCAGCATGATGATCAAACGTTAATTGTTATAAAAATTCAGTAGCGGAAGCATAACCCGCTACATAAAAAAGGTACATCATAAAAGGAGAATTGAACTATGGAGCTGAAAATCCGCAAAAACGGGGAAATTTACATCATTGATGTTAACGGTGAAATGGACTTATACAATTCATATAAACTGAAAGAATTAGTTATGAAAATGCTCGAAAAAAATGTCCATAATTTCATTATCAATCTTGAACAGGTAGATTACATTGACTCAAGTGGAATTGGAGCATTGATTTACATTTGCTCTACCATTAAAAAAATGAATCTGAAACTTCAGATTGCAAATATTCATGGCTCAGTAAAAAAAGTTATTGAGCTCACTAAGTTAATGGGGTATTTCCCTATTTCCAACAGCGTTGAAGAAGCTATCTTAAAAATTGCAGACTAAGTAGTTTTGGCATCTCTGCCAGCCAGTATTCACTGGGGTCTCCTACTTTTTTTGGTTTCAACAACTTTTGGTTATAATAAAAGGAATTATTCATGGATCAGATTAAAGAACTTCGCTCTGATGGAAGCGACCCACTTTTTGATAAAACAAATATGCTGTACAAGGAATTTCCTTCTGATTTCAGACAGATCAGATACTTCACCCTCCTCATCGTACAGTCAGCTCCTCTTGAAATTAAAGAGATTAACCTTCTTGAACAGCAGATCAGTGAAGTAATAAAAAATGCTGTAAAGCATGGTAATGAATGTGATATCTCAAAGAAAGTGCGTATCTGGTATTCATTCAGTGCATCTCATGCACACCTGATTGTTGAAGATGAAGGTGAAGGTTTTAAAGACCTTGAAAAATGGAATGAATTCAACAGTAAACGTCTTGAATGTCTTCATACTCAAAATTTTGAACAACTGGCTGACTTTGTTTCATTCAGAACAAAGAAAAGTGACGATTCAGACGGTGGAAATGCATTGTTTGCAGCACTTGAATATTGGAACGGCGGATTTGTCTACAACGACAAGCGTAATGGAGTTGCCATGCTGAAACGATTTCAGCAGAAACGCCATGGGCTTTCGTTAGACGGTGAATAAACAACCCGTCCCCCAAAAAAAGGCTGTCCTGTTGGACAGCCTTTTTTTTACCTGTAGATTGGAACTCACAGGAAATAATACTTTCTCAAGTATTTGGAACGCTCTCTTGCACTATCCCACCATTTGCTTGTGGGATATTTTTTAACCAGTTCTTCATAACAGTGCACTGAACGTCTGATGTCTTTTGCAGTTGCATGAGTTTCAAAAATCTGAGCTTCATAATAGAGAACAGACTCTTCGCCATAATATGCTACTACTTCGGGGTCCTCAAAAAAGGATATGATTTCATCTTTTGTCCACTGATTGAAAACGATCTCATCAAGAGGTTCAAAGGTATACGGTGTGACAGATTCTTCAACAGGAGTAACTGATGGAGTATACATTGACTGCACGATACTTTCAGTTACTGGTGCTTCCTGAACAACATCAAAAGCCCTACTATCAAGTTCTTCTGTACTGGTTTTCTCTTCAACCGAAGGAACTGTTACACAATCTTCTGCAAGTATCTGATACCTGATATACAAATCATCCCCAGTCAGTGGATCAACAGACCAAAATTCTAATAATGCAGTTCCAGAATTTTGGACAGAAAACGTAAACACTGTAGAATACAAACCGTTCTGCCGTTTATCAAATTGTATTACATCTGAGTCGAGCAAATCTCCAAGATACACCCATCCTGAAGTTTCAAAAGATATTACTAATGGATCGCCTACTGTAGCTGCGAGACTATTGTCGGGTTCTGGAATCTGATATTCTTCATCATCTGAAAAAATAAGCTCTGGTTCATCTTCCAGTTCATAAAAAGCTTCCTGATCCCATTCCTCACTATACAGTGAAGTATCTGACTCATTAATTTCAGGTATTTGCTCCGCATCTTCAGTAACTAAAGTAATTTGCTCTTCAACTACAGGTTCAACAGATTCTTCAACACTTTCCGGGAGGTCCTCTACCCCTTCAGACAGTTGGGATACATCAAGTACACCGCTATCATCAAATTCATCTGAAGTATCTTCTGATTCAGATTCTTCCGATTCATCTGCAGGAAGCATTTCTTCAATTTCGGATTCCAGAGTTTCGTCAGTAAGTACTATTTCTTCAGGATACTCAGGTGTATCCGTAAAATCAGACGGTTCATCATCTCCTGTTACTTCATTTTCAGAGAGCTGTTCAAAGTCTTCTGTTTCTTCTGCCAGCTGTCCAGCACTGTCATCATTCACATCCTCTGTTTCATTCTCTTCAGAAGAATCTACGGTATCATCAAAACCATCAGATTCACTGCTTTCCTGTTCAACCGATTCTTGAGATTCAGTTGCGTCAGAAGCAGGAAAGGTATGCAGTTCTATTTCCAGGGTAGCAAGTTCAACAGGAACAGGGTCTTCCGCAACAGAAACAGCTTCAGAAACCGTGGCTGTTTTTGACGCACAAGCCGTCAGGAAAAGTGCACCAGTAACGAGTAAGAAACCTTGTTTAATCTTCACGGAACAGCCTCCAGAATAGATTCTGTTATAGAATGAGTAACACGACCTAATTCATCCAATAAATCATCGTTCACTGGAGAAAACCAGTCGGAAACAAATGAATTATCAAGCTGCACATCTTTTTTTTCAAGAATGTACTCGTCAGGAAAATCAGGCTCACCAGGATACTCAAGAAAGAATTCCACATTTGCCGGAATTGAAACAGGACCTGTATCATCCTTTCCTGCCAGAGATATCAGGAGAATAATACCTGAAAAGATACAAACTAAAAGACCAGTCACAGCAAGAAACAATACCCGGTTTGTATTCCAGCATTCTATAAGCCATTCTTTTATACGGTCACAGCTGTCAAGAAATCCGTTAACCAGATTATTCACCAAATCATTCATTCGTTTCAGGTTCCACTACCGTAGATTCTTCAGCAGCTAACGCTGAAGCTCCAGTTTTATGTGCTGATTCTACAATCAGATTTGAAGAAAGACGGCTTTTTTCTCGTTTTGGAGGTCGCGGTGGAATAAACACATCGGTTTCCGGTGCTACATCTTCTTCTTCAAAAGGTTCCGGTTCGGGTAGCACAATGCGGCCGTTTTCTTCCAGTTTAATGGTAATAACCTTAGAAATACCTGATTCTTCCATGGTTACACCGAGCATGGTTCCGGCACCGGCTACTGTTTTCTTGTTATGGGTAATAACGATATACTGACTGATATTTCCAAACTCGCGGAGAGTCTGGACAAAGCGCAGAACGTTCTGTTCATCAAGAGCCGCATCAATCTCATCAAGCAGACAGAATGGAGATGGACGAACCATATAAGTAGCAAATAACAGAGAAACCGCAGTCATGGTTTTTTCACCACCAGATAACAGTGCAATGTTTTCCAGTTTCTTTCCCGGTGGCTGTGCAAGAATATCGATACCACTTTCCAGTACGTTCTGGGGATCAACAAGACGTAGCTCAGCACGTCCACCACCAAACAAGCGACGGAACATATTGTGAAAATTCTTTTTAATCTTGTTATACGTTTCCAGGAACTGCTGGGTACTTTCTGCACGGATTTCCTCGGTAATGCGGCTTAAGTCATCCCGGGCTTTTCTCAGGTCTTCCAGCTGGGTTGAAAGGAAGTCATAGCGTTCCTTAGCTTCTGCAAACTCTTCTACGGCCATTAAATTGACATTACCACAGTTTTTAAGCTGCTGCCGCACTGAAGCAAGTTCTTCCCTCATCTGCGCTGCAGGAGCAGTTATCTGATACATCCGCTCTTCAAACTCCATCAGGTCACGTCCATGAGTTTCCCTAAAGTTTTCCTTTATATTGCGAACTTCAGTCTCTGCAGTTACCAGTTCAAGATTCAACCGTTCAATCTGCTTGCTGCATTTTGCAATTTCTTCGTTTTTGGCTTCAATATGCTTCCGTTTACCGGCAACGTCACTGTTACGGTTTTCAATTGATTTTTCAAGTTCATCAAGTTCTTCAGTCATCTTAAGTCCCTGACGCTCAATAGAATCAATTTCACCCTGGTTTTCTATAACCTGTTCTTCGTATTCTTCGTACCGTTTCTGCTCGGTATATAATTCATTCTCAAGTTCCCGGAGAGATGCTTCCTGGGCTGCAAGTTCACGACGGAGCAACTTTAACTGGTTCTCCCGTTCAGTAACCTGAGCAGCCATTTTTGCCTGATTCACCCGCAAATCAGAAAGAGTTTCTTTATAATCATCAATTTTGGAAACTAAATCAGCATTTTCTGATCTCAGGTTTTCAATCTGTACCCGTTTTGTTTTTACCTGGTTCCGGTTTTCTTCAATCCGTGAATCAATAGCCCGTTTTTGGGTAATGATACCTTCCGGTGAAAGAAAGTCGTCGATAAACTGAGGAGTAGTTCGCGTGTAAGCCTTTACAGCCTCTTCAATCTGGTCTGTCATGCTGATGATCTCAGCGAAGGCGCCTACTGTTTTATCTGTCAATGCCTTAATATCTGAAGAAGATGGTGTTTTTAATTTTGCAAAATCTCCAAGAATATCACTACGACCAGTTACCTTAATCTTAAGTTCTGCAAGTGCATGCATTAAGGCTTCTTCCGCTTTTTTCCGTTCAGCAGAAGAATATCCTGCATCTTTCAGACGGGAATCCAACTGAGTCACAATGTCATCAGTAATAGATTCAAGTTCTTTCTGGAGTTCAGAACGCTGATCATTCAAACTGAGAATTTCATCATTGATTCTGGCAGCAAGAGTATCATTATCAGTGATATGCCCTGTAGCAAGCTGAATGTCTGCTTCAAACCGTGCAATATTTTTTGCAACATCATCAACCCGCCGGCGAAGTTCATGAATTTCAGATTCTTCAGTATCGGTTTCCTCTGTCAGGTTTTCTATCCGCTCTTCCATGGCAGCCTTCCGGCCTTCAAGCTGGGCTACTTTCTGTTTAGATTCCGACTGCTGCTCTATTAAGAACTTGCTGTGTTTTTCCTTTTCCTGTTTCTGTATAGCCAGTGTAACAATTTTCTGCTGCAATGCTGCTACATCTGCCTGCATACTGTTTACCAGATCCATGTGTTCCGAAAGTGCACTCTGTATCTGATTCAACTCAGTAATGGCAGTTTTTCGCTTTTCTTCTGCTGAAGCAAGATTTTCCCTGCCATTATGCTGATTGAGAATAAAGCCTTTAAGACGGATTAACTGCAGGTCCCGTTCAAAATCAAATACCTTATCTTTCAATGCACGATACTGGAGTGTTTTCTCTGACTGCACCTTTAACGTATCATATGACTTTTTTACTTCCTGCAGGATACCATCAACCTGCTTCATATTTTCTTCTGTTCTTTCAAGCTTTCTTTCTGCTTCAGCTCTACGAGCTTTAAATCTGGTGATTCCGGCTGCTTCTTCAAAAATATACCGGCGGTCTTCAGGACGGTTAGAAAGGATCTGATCAATCTTACCCTGTTCCATTACAGAATACGCAGCTTTACCGACACCTGTATCCCAGAAAAGTTCCCGAACATCCTTCAACTTAGCTTGTGTGCCATTAATCCAATATTCGCCTTCTCCATTGCGGAACAGACGACGCTTGATGGTTATTTCACTGACATCCAGAGGTAACAACCCCTGTTCATTACAAATGGTAAGGGTAACTTCAGCAACATTGAGTGCTTTTCTTGATTCAGTACCGTTGAAGATAATATCTTCCATTTTTTCGGCACGCATATTTTTTGCACCCTGTTCACCTAAAACCCATTTTACGGCATCAACTACATTGGACTTACCACAACCGTTGGGTCCCAGCAAAGCGGTAATTCCATCTGCAAATTCAATATGAGTACGGTCAGCGAATGATTTGAATCCAAATATGTCAAGACTTTTTAAAAACACAAAAACCTCAGTTATCGGGTAATGATAAAAAATATACGTATTAATTTGATAATGCCTTAGTAGTACTTGAAAAATCTACCGGCATGCTGGTAATTGAAAAAAACGCTCGATATCGTCGCTATTGGTGAAGCCCGGCAAGGAAACTATCGTTCCGGGCTTCAGCAATTTTTTTCAGTCACCATCCCACCTCTCGATTTTTCACTTTTTTAAGTGTGTGAATTAAACGTACCATTTATTTTACTAGACTTACCATATATGGGTCAATAAAGAGCCTTTTCAGAAAAATCTTGATAAATTTTTCCTGCACCCTATTGCATTTTTTTTTGCATTTATATATATTCATTTTCGTTGAGCGCAACACTGCATATCAACCTTAGGGCGAGAGTGGTGAAACTGGCAGACACGCTAGATTTAGGTTCTAGTGCCCTAGGCGTAAGGGTTCAAGTCCCTTCTCTCGTAATGCATAGTAATGTATACAGAGAAAACTTACTTGCGGGAATAGCTCAGTGGTAGAGCGCCACCTTGCCAAGGTGGATGTCGCGGGTCCGACTCCCGTTTCCCGCTCTAAGCGAAAGCGATTCGGAGTAATCTGAATCGCATTTTTTTTAACAATTTTACACTACGGTTCTGTTATCAGAACTCAGAAGGAAAATGCCGTGAAAATTACCAAGGAAGTTGAAAAACTTGAGAATTCAGCCATTAAACTGACTGTAACCGTTGGCAAAAAAGATGTAGCTCAGGCTTACACCGACACTGTTGCAAAGTATGCAAAAACTATTCAGATGCCTGGTTTCCGCAAAGGAAAAGTACCGGTTAGCGTTCTCGAAAATAAATACGGTGAATCACTGAAACAGGAAGCTTGTGGTGACCTGATTGAAAAAGCTCTTGGTGAAATCTTTGATGAATTTGACAAAAACAAAGCTGATGAACGTCCTGTTGCATATGCACAGCCACAGCTTGAAGCAATGCCTGAATTCAACACTGCTAAAGACCTGAAATTCGTTGTAACCTACGACGTAATGCCTCGTCCAGAAGTAACTGATCTGTCTGGTATCGAAATCAAAGTTCCACAGGTTGAACTGACTGACGATGACCTGAAAGACGAACTTGAAGCAATCCGCGAACGCAACGCTATGGTTCTGGACAAGAACGACGGTGATGCTGCAGCAGATGGCGATATTGCTACCGTTAACTACGTAGAACTTGATGCTGACGGAAACGAAGTTGAAGGCACCAAACGCCAGGACTTCGTATTTACCATCGGTACCGAACAGAACATCTACAAATTCGACAAAGACATCATCGGTATGAAAAAAGATGAGTCTAAAGACCTGAACTGCAAAGATGGTGACAAAGACGTTAAAGTTCGTGTTACTGTTACTGCACTGAAAGTTCGCAACCTGCCGGAACTTGATGACGACCTGGCTCAGGACGTAAACGAAAAATACAACACCGTTGAAGACCTGAAAAACGATCTGAAAAAGAACATGCAGAATGCTCTGAACAACCGTCTGAAAGAAATGAAATCCAACGACCTGGTAAAACAGCTCATTGCAAAATATCCATTTGACCTGCCAAAATCGCTGGTTGCTATGGAACTGGATTCACGCTGGAATATGATGGCTCAGCAGTTCCAGACCACTCCTGAACAGCTGGAAAAAATGATTCTTGCTTCAGGACAGTCTAAAGAAACCATGATTGAACAGTGGACCGGCAATGCAGAAGACAACCTGAAAGGTCGCATTCTTATCGAAAGCCTGCTTAAATCACGCGAAATTGCAGTTTCAAAAGAAGAAGTTGAAGCTAAATACGCAGAACTTGCAGAAAACGCAGGTGTTGATGTTGAAGAAGTTAAGAAGTATTATGCTGATCCACGCAATCAGGAATACATTGTTGACGAAGTAAAAGAACAGAAACTGTATGACCAGCTGTTTGCCGAAGTTAAAGTATCAGACGGCGACAAAAAATCATTCAAAGAACTGTTTGAAAACGCCTGAGCTTAAAATCACATTTTTGCCGGTATGATGCATAATTCCGGCAAAAGCATAGCGGTGCATTCACACATTTTTGGATGTACCGCTATGCTTTTATATGCAAGTTAGCCTTTTTTCTTTCCGTTTTGACAGATAATGCCTATATTTATAATGGTTAACTTCACTAGAATAGGGTTTTAAGTAAAGGAGAAACAAATGAATGTACAGATGAACAACGTAATTCCTAACGTTATTGAACAGACTGGTAACGGCGAACGCGGTTATGATCTTTTTTCACGTTTATTAAAAGACCGCATTATTTTCATTGATGGTGAAATCAATGATATGACCGCTGACCTGGCTATTGCACAGATTCTTTTCCTTGAATCACAGAACCCAGATAAAGATATCAGTATTTATATTAACAGTCCTGGTGGCTCAGTAACTGCAGGTCTGGCAATTTACGATACCATGCAGTATGTAAAGTGTGATGTTCAGACCATTTGTATGGGTCAGGCAGCAAGCATGGGTGCAATACTCCTAGCTGGCGGTACAAAAGGTAAACGGTATGCACTGCCCTCTTCCCGTGTGATGATTCATCAGCCATGGGGAGGAGCACAAGGACAGACCACCGACGTACTTATTCAGACAAAAGAGATTATCCGTCTGAAAAAACTTACTATCGATTATTTTGCTGAGCAAACTGGAAAATCGACAGAAACCGTAGCAAAAGACATGGAACGTGATTATTTCATGTCGGCTCAGGAAGCACTTGATTACGGTATAGTCGACCATATTATGCCTCGCCGCAAATAAGGAGTCCACCTACACAATGGCACGGAAAATCAATACTATCAATAATTTCTGCTCTTTCTGCGGAAAACCAGCAAGTCCTTCACGGCACATGGTTGCTGGTCCCAACGGGTTAAATATCTGTGAAGCCTGCGTTGCTGTATGCCAGACAATTATTGATGAGCAGCTTGCCTCAAATGAGGGCATAATTCTTGATGAAGTACCTACTCCAAAAGAATTCAAGGAGTTTCTTGACCAGTATGTTATCGGTCAGGACTACGCAAAAAAAGTTCTTGCAGTTTCGGTATATAACCATTACAAACGGTTAGCAAAGAACCGTCTGCAAAACACAGACGATGTACAGATTGAAAAATCAAATATTTTGCTGATTGGTCCTACCGGGTCTGGTAAAACGCTTCTCGCCAAAACATTAGCCCGTAAATTGAATGTTCCGTTTGCCATTGCCGATGCTACAACATTGACTGAAGCAGGATATGTAGGCGAAGACGTAGAAAATGTTCTTCTCAAGTTAATAAACGCTGCTGACGGCAATATTGCTGCTGCAGAACACGGTATTATTTTTATCGATGAAATTGATAAAATCTCCCGTAAATCAGAAAATACTTCAATTACCCGTGATGTTTCCGGCGAAGGTGTTCAGCAGGCATTACTGAAGATTATTGAAGGCACAAAAGCCAGTGTACCTCCTCAGGGTGGACGAAAACATCCTAATCAGGAAATGCTGGAAATTGATACCACCAATATTCTGTTTATCCTTGGTGGAGCATTCGTAGGCCTTGATAAAATTGTAGAATCACGCGTACATGAAAATACCATGGGATTTGGATCTGCTGTGGGAACAATTACGGAAGAAGAGCGAACCCAGCTGCTGAATCAGGTTATTCCTGACGATTTGGTAAAGTTTGGTCTGATTCCTGAATTAATCGGTCGTATGCCAATTTCTGTAGCATTAAACGAACTTACCCGTGATGATTTGAAGCGTATTCTTACAGAGCCAAAAAATTCCATTACCAAGCAGTTTATTGCTTCCTTTGCAATGGATGATATTACTTTGCAGTTTGAAGATGTAGCACTGGAAGCAATTGCAGACACGGCAATTTCGCAGAAAACCGGTGCCCGTGGACTCCGTGCAATTGTTGAACATCTTTTGATGGACGTTATGTATGAAGCACCTTCAATGAAGGGAAATGGAAAAGTCAATAAGAAGCTTGTCGTTACGAAAGCTATTGTTGAACACAAAGAAGAAGCACAAGTTTCTCAGAATGATTCAGCATTTTTAAGTGCATAAGGTAAAAATTCCGTAATACTGAAAAGAGGTGTCCATACTGAAGTGCACCCCTAAAGTTGGACAAAAAAAGTTCAATTTTAGGAGGTGCATTTTTTTAATGTCCAAATACTCAGAAGAGTTAAAACTAAAAATAGTTAAGGAACATGAGGAAACTCACATTGGCGCCACACTGCTTCAG
>JAZLJW010000088.1:0-3955 GCA_045597345.1 Treponemataceae bacterium | reverse complement strand
TCCCTGCAGAAATGTTAGGTACAAAGGATGACAGTCTGAGCGTAAACAGGCTTCCGGCAAGGGATGAAACTGCAGCGGCAATACACCAGGCTAGAATGCGGTATGTCGAAGGTCGTGAACCACGTTCCAGAAGAACATCGGGGGCAGTTCCTGTACAACGGGTTCGTAATCCCCAGACCGTATGACGCAATGACCACAGAATGATGCTGCAAAGGATTATGACAGGAATAAGCATTCCGGTTCTGCCGAATGATGCAACAGACTGGGTAAACACGGCAATGACCGATTCAGTATAGATAACACCTTTTGTACCATACAGCTGTTGTGAGCAAAGTGAAATTACTCCGGAAAGAAACAGATTCATGGCAATGCCTGTAACAAAAGGATTAGCGTGGCTTTTTTCAGTAAACCAGGCGATACAACCGGTAAATGCGGAACAGATAATACATGATGCAATAATTCCTGTAACAACGCTTCCAGAAAGCTGACCAAAGGCAAGGGTAAAAAAGGAACCTGCATTGATTACACCATCAATAAATACCGCCATAACTCCGGCCAGTTCGGTTACCAATGCACCTGTTGATGCAAGAAGCAGTGGCAGTGATGCGGTAAGAATTTCAGCAGCAACGGTAATCATTCAGCGCCTCCTTTGCGTATGGCAGGCAATAGCAGTGTGGCTGTTATGCAAAAGAGGATAACTCCCTGAATAATTCCCGGCAAGTCGAAGTTCAGACTGTTGGTAAGGGTTGCCTTGTTACTGGCAGTGAACAGATACGCCAGAAGTAATGCACTGGGTGCTATCAATGCCGGGCGTTTTTTTGCAATTAATGCTACGGTAAGCGCATTCCAACCCATTCCGCTGTAAAATCCATTGTGACAGGTATAATACGCCCCGGTTACTGCAAAAAATCCAGTAATCCCATGCAGTGCTCCAGATGAAACAAGACACCAGGCTTGAATTCTGTTGGTAGGGATACCGGTATAACGGGCAAATTCCGGTGCTGTTCCGGTGATAACGATGGAATGTCCGGATTTGGTTTTGCTCATGAACCAGATGAAGAACACATAGAGGACTATGACAATAAAAAAGGATGCATTGAATAACGATGGTTTGAGAAGTTGTGGAAACCGCATGGAGGGGGCAATGAACGGTGTTGCAAGAAGATTTCCGCTGGTATCCCGGAACGGACCTGCAATTGCCCCATCAATAACCGGAATACATGCCTGTGATATCAGGAAAGTTGAAAGCAGAATATTTACCCCTTTGATTTTATATAATCCATAGGAGATACAGGTAACCATGCCGCATGAAGCGCAGATTAACAGTGCCGTTAAAAAAAGTGCTGCAGGTCCCCAGAGGGAGAATGTATTGAAGTGATTCAGCAAAAATGCTGTCAGAAAGCCTCCAGCGTAAATCTGACCTTCGCCGCCAAGATTCATATTGCCGGATTCAATAGCGATATCTGATCCCATGGCAGAAAGCAGCAGGAGCCCTGCGGTATTGAGCATGCACCCAAAATAGTAGGGTGATGAAAAAGGACCGGCAAAAAATTTCTGTACTGCTGTAAGAGGATTATCAGCAGTACAAAGAATAATCAGCAGTGCAGACAAAAAACCTGCTGCAAGGGCTATCACCGGTTGACGAATATGTTTCAACAGATTACTTTTCACAGGTTTCCTCCGTCAGCACTCCTGATTCAAGGGTATAGCGGCTGGTGGCACAGTCAAACAGTGCATCCTTTACCGTAGTCAGCACAATAATGGTAATTCCCGCTGCATGGGCTGCTGTCAGTGTATCTTTAAGTGCCTGAATGCTTGCTGCATCAAGACCGTAGCTGGGATTTGCCAGAATAACAGCCTGAGGATTATGTGCAAGTTCGCGGGTAAGAATCAATTTTTGAAGCATACCTCCGCTTAACGTTGATACATAATCAGAAAGTGTTGCTTTGATATTTGCTTCTTTTAGTATTGCTTCTTCATTTCCCCAATGTGATACCAACAGATCTTTTACTGTCAGGTTTGGATTACTGGACCGGAATGTTTTGTTGGAAGAAACTATGGCGATGCCATTCTGTCGGAGCATGGCAGGGGTCAGATAGGAAACAGGTTTTCCAAGAAATTCCAGGGTACCGGTATGTCTGGCAGTGCAGAAGCCGGTACACAGATTCTCAAGGGTAGAAAGCCCCCCTTCTTTCAGTCCTGCAACAGCCAGGAAGGCTCCCTGAGGAATGGTGAGCGATATGTGATACAGATTCGGTGTGTCAACGGGATGGACAGAGCAGTCATTCAAGGTAAACAGCGGGGATTTTAAGGTGGACCAGACAGCTTTTGACTGAACAGGTAAGGGCTTAATTCCCTTCTTACTGTCACCTCCATCGCCAAATATGGCACAGGTGACGGATTCTTCTGTTGCCCGGGGATCGCCACGTGAATAACAGGCACTGATAATACCTTTCCGTAAGACAATGGTTTCATCGGCATTGGATACTGCTTCGGAAATGGTATGCGTAATAAATAATACGGCCAGGGGATTCTCTACCTGTGACGAAGTCATTGTCTCAATGGTTTTATACAGCGTATCCCGCTGTTCTGCACCTAAACTGGCTGAAGGCTCATCAAGGATGAGGAACCAGGGATCTTTATACAGGGCTGCCAGCAGTGCAGTATGGAACCGTTCCTGTGCAGTAAGCGCTGCAGTTTTATCGTGTATATCAAGTGTTATATGCCACTGCTTCATCAGATTGTTGATTTTTTCTTCTGCAGTGCTTTTTTTAAGGATGCCGGGAAAACGGGCAGATTCTGATCCTAAAATGATATTTTCAAGTACTGAAAGATGATCAGCAAGACAGGGGATCTGGTGCACCATGGCAATTCCTGCTTTCTGGGCATCCTTTGGGGACTTCAACAGTAATGGGGTTCCATTGAGTGATATTGTACCTGCATCAGCCGGCAATGAACCGGAAATTATGCGGGATAACGTTGATTTTCCAGCTCCATTTTCTCCTAACAATGCGTATCGGTGACCACTTTCAAAGGACAGGGAAACGCCCTTCAGAACTTTCTTGTTTGAGAAGTGCTTATTGATTGAATCGATGGTTAATTCGCTGGTTTTCGTATTCATGTCTATAAAAGAGTGTAGCGTAAAACCTGGAATGACAGAACAGGCCTTACGCTACACAAAAAAAAGCTTACTTACGTTAAGAAAGATTAGTTCTGGGGAAGAAGAAGTGTACCATCAATGATTTTCTGGTATTCGGCATGTAATCTTTCCTGAATAGCAGGAGAAAGGGATGTTTTGTACAATGGATTATCCTGTACCATGGTAACGTACCCTTCCTTAATACCTACATCACGGGCTGTTCCAAATGAAACGGTACCGGCCAGATATGCCATAGTGATTTCTTCAGCCATGGTTTCCTGAAGAGCCATGGTACTTGAAATGACATATCCGGGGGCTTTATTAAAACCGTCTGCATCAAACCAGTTGATGTAGAATCCCAGTTCCTGCGCAGTTGCAATGACACCCTGGCTTGCTCCACCACAAATCGGCAGAATACAGCGTACACCTTCTTTATACAGGGCCCGACTTAATTCACTGCCTTTGGAAGCATCGTACCAGTTGCCGACAACGCGGAACAATACTTCAATATCTGCATCTACTGCTTTTGCTCCTTCTTCAAAAGCTGGCAGTATGACGTTATTCATTACGGGATATTCCTGAGCTGCAATCAGAGCCACTTTTTTCTCTCCATCAGCAAATTGCATTTCGCTGGACGGGGCAGTAACTGCAAGACCTGCTGCAAACCCTGCAAGATAGGCCTGTTCGCGCTGATTGTACTGAACAGTTGCCATATTGGAGTTTCCGGCAAGGTAAGAATCAAGAACGATGAATTTTACTGACGGAAACTGAGTGGTCAGTGGCTTGATAAGTACAGGGAGGCTTAAGTCGGATCGT
>JAZLJW010000087.1:0-1227 GCA_045597345.1 Treponemataceae bacterium | reverse complement strand
GATCTTGAAACCAGAAGAAATTACATCCAGGTAAGTTTCAATCAGACTATAGATCAGGATACGTTCCTTGCAGGCCTTGACCTTGACGGTATTACGGTAACGGAGAAAAATCTGGAGATGTACGGATCAACGGTGTACATCCGCGGATTGTATCTTGAGTCCGGAAAAAAAGGTACCATTACCTTCAGTAATCGTATTAAGAATAAGGCGGGATTTTCTCTGTCTGAAACCCGGTCTGTAGAATGGGAAGGCAAGGATTACGACGGATACGCCAGATTCCTTGATTCCGGTTCAGTTATGCTGGAATCCCAGTTTCCCCACAAAATCCTCTTTGAATACATGAATGCGCTTCCCGGCAGCAAGTACCTGTTACGGAAACCTGCTGATCCGCTTGTTTCCGAATACTCCGCCAACATTAAAGGTATTCTGGACAAGGCTCCTGATGCTGAAACCATCGATGTTTCCCAGCGGAATGTACGCCTCTTTGAAGAAATAGATCTGGAACCCTATCTGGAAGACGGCAAGGGGGCCGTTCAGTTCCTGGCACGAGTTGAATATACCGAAACCAACTGGAGAGGCAAAACAGAAACTAATCATACTACCAACTGTACCAATATTCAGGTTACGGATCTGGCTGCAACAGTCCGGTTCGGCATCAATAAGGCAGTTGTCATGGTGCGTAGTCTTTCTGATAACAAGCCGGTTGAAAATGCAGCCGTTCATTTTGAAATTGCCAATGCAAATTACACCTCTCAAACCATACAGACTGATAAGAACGGTATGGCCATCATACTGATACCGGTTGAACAGATTGATGCCATTTTCCAGGCTGACATGGTATTGAGACACGGTGCAGATCCCCGTTTCTTTGTTGAAAATGCCGGTGATACCATACAGTTTTACCTTTCCGGTCACTCTGCCTGGCGTTCCGGTGTAAGTACATCATCCCTTTCATCTGCTACCAGATCAAATAGCCGGGTATTCATGTTCTGTGACCGCGGCCTCTATCAGCCGGGAGAAACCATTACCTTCCGCGGCATCGAAAAATCATCATTCCTTGGATCCCTTACGCCATATACCGGCTCCTATACCATGTATCTGGAAAGAAACTCCTGGTATGACCGTGAAACCATTGACTGGCAGAGTGGTAAAACTTCTGAATCCGGTGGTTTCTGGGGATCGTTCACACTTCCCCGTGATCTGGAACCCGGTGAATACGTACTGCGG
>JAZLJW010000086.1:0-17439 GCA_045597345.1 Treponemataceae bacterium | reverse complement strand
AACACTGGTTAAAGATGTAAATTACTTCAATGATTTACAGACTTCTGATCTTTGTGTCCGCGGAAATGTTTCAAACTACCGGCCGCCGGAATTCAAGTGTAACTGTGAATTCACTTACTTTATGAACGGTGAGTTCAAGACCGAAATTAAAGACTGCATCCGTGGTAAAGATGTATACATTTTTCAGGATGTAGAAAACCACCAGGAAATTGCACTGAATGGTGGAAAAAATAAATTGAAACTTTCAGTAAACGACCACATCATGTCGTTACTGGTTACTATTGATGCCGCCCGCCAGTCAGGCGCCGAACGCATTACTCTGGTTCTTCCTGTTTACCCATACAGCCGCCAGCACAAGAAAAAAGGACGAGAAGGTCTTACAGCTTCACTCCTTGGTCATATCTATGAAAATCTTGATGTTGACCGCATCATCACCCTTGATATCCACTCACGTGAAATTGCCAATGCATTCTCTGGTGCTCAGATTGAGAACCTGCATGCCAGCTATCAGATTATCCGTGAACTTGCAAAACTTGTTGACCTTTCCAGCGAAGAAGAAAACTTTGTTGTTGTTTCTCCTGACACTGGTGCTGTTGACCGTAACAAGTTCTATGCAACCGGCCTAAAAAAGCCTCTTGCTCTGATTTACAAAGAGCGTGACTATTCAATCGTTACACAGAATGCCCATGATACCAACATTAAGTCAGTAAAACTGCTTGGTGACGTTCATGGTAAAGTTGCATTCCTGGCAGACGATATGCTGGGTACCGGAGGAACCCTGCTGAAGGCCATGGAATTCCTTAAAGAACAGGGAGCTACAAAAGTAATTGCAGCGATTTCACTGCCGTTCTTTACCGGTAATGCCATTGATCAGTTCAATGAAGCATATAAAAAAGGACTGTTCTACCGCATCATCGGAACCAATGCGGTATACCATGAAGAACTGCTTAATTGCGAATGGTATATCAATACTAACGTCAGCGGATTATTCGCTAACGTTATTGCTCGTCTGCATCACAATCAGTCTCTCAGTGATCTGCTTGATAACCGCAATATCATTGAAAAACTGGTCAAACCTGCAAAAACTGATGCAGAAAAAAAAGCAGATAATAACTAACCTATGACAAATGCAGTTTTTTGCGCTGATATTGGAACATCTTCGTTAAAAGCTGCATTTGTTACAGAAGATGGTATTGTTTTAGAGGCAGCTTCAGAGCGTATTGACTACCGTCGGGGATCTGACCGATGGCTGGTAGCTCTTTCTGAGGCTGCTCTTTCTTTATTTAAGGCCTTGGACCGTAAAAGTCTGCCCTATCCACACATCTGTGCCATCAGCATTTCTGGAAACGGCCCCAGCCTGGCAAATGAAGAAGGAACCTATCTTTGGAACGAACCATACCAGGAAGGCGAACCAGTAACCAGGATTCTGGAGATGGAACCTGGATTTTCGCTCTTTCTCCCCCGCATTCTCCATATAAAACACTGTCTGAAAGATATGTGGGAAAGCCCCACCGGGCTAATAAGTGTACCGGAATTTCTGGTATACCAGCTGACCGGAAACAAACAGACAGTACTTCCTGATTCCCGTTATACCCATGCCTATTGGGATGAAGAACGCTGCCTGTTATTTGGTATTCCTCCTGCAAAACTTCCAGCATTTGCCTCATTTGGAGAAAGTGCCGGTACATTGCTCCCCCGAATTGCCGAAAAACTGCACTTTGAACAGCACTACATGCCACAGGTTTTCTGTGGTGGACCTGACTTTACTATCGCCCTTATTGGAACAAATACGCTGCAACCAGGAAAAATCTGTGACCGGGCAGGATCCAGCGAAGGAATCAATCTCTGTACTGAAAATCCACTGCAGGCACAAGGAATCAGAACGTTACCTTCTCCCGTAGCCCCATTATGGAACGCCAGCGTTTTAATTCCAGACAGCGGTTCCCGATTTACTGACTGGAAGTACGAAAATCTATATGCCGATATGAGCTATAGTACCTGTGTTACCTGGCTCATGCAGCATCAGGAAAACGATGGGTATGATTTATTGCTGGACATAGCTTTTGATGTACAGCGAAAACTGATTCATCTTCTGACAGAAGCTAATAAATCAGGAATTTCACCGTATCGCAGCATGACCTGCACAGGCGGTCAGGCAAAAAATCCAGAATGGTTGCAATTAAAAGCTGACATTCTCGGGCTCCCCATAAAAGTCTCAAAATGTGCGGACGCGGAGCTGACAGGAAATGCTATCTGTGCACTGTATGGGCTGCACTATTTCGACAGTATCACCAGTGCAGCTGATGCACTGGTACACACCGACACCATATATTACCCGGACAAAGCTCGCCGTGAACGGTATCAGCAACAGTATGCAGATTACATACAGCGTGTCTCTCTTGAAGAAGCCCGGAGAGCTGAATGAATACACCTTACACTCTGTATAATATTCCCAAACATGTCTCCGGACTGATATTTGATATAGACGGAACACTGTACAAAAATGACGCCTATTGCATCGAGCAGGGTGACTGCCAGATACGGGAATGGGCAAGGATAACCGGTATTTCTTCAGAGGAAGGCCGACGTCGGGTAGAACAGGCACAACAGGAATATGCAATATCTCATAACGGATCACGAACATCTCTGGCAAATATTATGTTGGAATTTGGAGTACCGTTGGAACAGAGTATTGAATGGCGCCGAACCCTGATTAATCCAGACGGATTTCTGACTCAGGACGAAAAGTTGCTGCATACTCTGACAGTACTGAAGAGAACATTTAAAATTATCGCACTGACCAATAATTCGTTTTACACCGGACACCGGAATCTTGCAGCATTAGGTATTGAAGATTGTTTTGATACGGTATTAGGATTGGAACAGACAAAGCATGGAAAGCCAAACCCGCAGGGATTTGAACTGGCAGCTGAAACTTTGAAACTTAATCCATCTGAAATCATATCCATCGGTGACCGCTATGATGTCGATATTGCACCGGCCCTTTCCCTAGGTATGGGCGGCATACTGGTTGATGGACCGGAAATAATCCATATAATTCCTCAACTTATTATCTGACAAATTATCTATGGTGCGCTACAGTATCTTCAGATTTTAGGAAAACCTGCATTTTCATAGAAGAAGTGAAAAAAAAATACTCCCATGCATTTTTTTCACTTTCATCTTGCTTCGCAAGCTGCGTTTTCGCACTTCCCTGTGCGACCGCTGCCGCAGAAGCTTTATAGGAGAACATATGCACATCACCCCACCTCACGGAAGCTTAACATTAACAAATGACGGTAACTTGTCTTTGTTTTTTGTGGGTGTTGGAAGTGCGTTTTCCCGGGAACACTACCAGACAAACCTACTGGTAATAAAGGGAACTGATCATCTCCTTATTGACTGTGGTACCATTTGTTCTCATGCCTTGTGGCAATACGGCAGTGTTATTACTCAGATTCAGAACATTCTGGTCACCCATTCACATGCAGATCATATTGGCGGTCTGGAAGAAATGGCTTTTATGGGACGCTATGTTTCCAACAGAAAACCGGTAATGTACATTGATGATGACTACAAAACAATACTGTGGGATTTTTCATTGAGTGGCGGGCAGACTTACGGAGAGAGTCTTACCGGCGGTACACTGGAGTTTGAAGATTATTTTACTCAGGTAAAACCTCAAATTCTGTGTAATGAACCACGCCCCCTGTCAGAAACCTGGTGTGAGAGCATTAACCTGAAAATCTTCCGTACCAAACATATGGAAAGCGATATCCCTGATTGGAATAACACGTTTTACAGTACTGGAGTGCTTATTGACGAGCGGATTCTCTTTACCAGTGATACCCGCTTTGATCCCGAGCTGTTGACCTGGCTGCTGCAGAAGTATCCAACTATAGAATGCATTATTCATGATTGCCAGCTGTACAAAGGCGGAGTACATGCCAGTTATCAGGAGCTGACTACCCTTCCCCCGGGAATTAAGAAAAAAACGTTACTCTGCCATTACGGAGACAACTGGCGCGACTTTAATCCAGTCGAAGATGGGTTTATAGGATTTGCAAAACAGGGCGTGTACTATAATTTCTAAGCAGTTTTTCTAAAAAAGGGGATGTCTTACATCATGCAGACATCCCCTTTTTATTGTGATCCAAACACGAGTCGAACGTGCGACCTGCTCCTTAGGAGGGAGCCGCTCTATCCATCTGAGCTATTGGACCAGCTGGGCAAAAAAATACCCAAAGAGAGTATATCAGATTATCTCCCTTTGGGTTAATACCTTTACTGAAATTAACCGATATCAGTGTCTTTCCATTACAGTAAAAAGAGCACCAAGTACCAGAAGATGTGCAGAAAGTCCCTTCAGATAAGAAAGAATAGACCCCATAGAATTCCAGTCAACACTTGAAATGCCATTTTTTCCTGCAAAATCTACAAGAACAACTACTACACACCACATTACCAGAATAACAACCAGGAAAAGATTTTCCAGTTTACCGGTGCTAATAAAGAGATTAATACAGAGGAATGCACCACCAATGATTTCGCAGATACCAAGAACAATGATGACCGGTTTAGCAACAGGGCTTTTTACCCCAAAAAGGCTGTATACCGCACTGGCGATTTCATTACCGTTTATTCCAGCCTTTGCAGAACCAAGTACATTATCAAAGCCTGTCCATCCTGTCGAGCTTGAATTAAGCTGCAACGTCATAATACCCATAACAATAAGGAAAATAACAACTGCAACCTGAGTAACAATCATTCCTGCCGATTTTTTTGAAGCTGCCATAAAACTCTCCATAAGTAATTAAGTTATTGTAAGTATACCACAGACAATTTGAGTTTTAAACCAGAAATCAATATTGGCGTCGATGCAATATGGTAATAATGAATCCCAAGCAGTACAGCACCAGCGGCAATAATTCAAAAAGAAGCGGTAATACAGAAATATCCATAATCATCATTTCAGTACCACCGATGACACCAAAAAGTATCAGCATGTCGTACACAATACCAGCATAGGTGATGATGACACCGGAAATAACACAAATCCAGGCAGCATTGCGGATTCGCGGTAAAAGGAGGATAGCAAAAAATGCAGCAAATCCGCCGACAAGAAGGCGAATAACCGCTGTTATGATGACTGGAGAACTCACAAAGTTACTCCCAAAGAAGCCGCCGTCGAAGAAAGTTTTTTCAAATCGCCGGGATTGGCACGGAATGGAACGACAGCAGGTTCAACTGATTCCGGGGGCAGGACAATACCAGCATCAAGGGCTGCAAGTACCAGATTGTCATACTGCGCTGAATCTGCAGTATAGAACAGCCAGGGACCTTTACGGGTAAACCAGGGCTGCAAGGCACGGGTGTTGCGGGCAAAGTCGTCATCAGTGTATGTTGCAAGAAATGATTTCAGGTCAGAAAATGCACGTGCCATGGCCACAAGAAGCGGGGAAGCGACTACATCAGAAGCCGGAATAGTGATATGCGCACCGGCAGGAACTTTGAATGCATATATACGGGGAAGCCCCGCCCAACTGAATGGAGGAATGAGCTGCACCACATCAGGAAGCTGATCCAGGGTAGCAGCAAGCGGCCACTGCATGGTTGCAACAGGATAGCCTGCAATATTTTTTTCTGATGCTGCAGCGAAATCCAGAAATGGACGCCAGAGAACAGCATCGGATTCTCCGCCGGAAAGCATCTGTGCACCGGCAATGGTTTCATCATTCCACCAGCGGATTACTGAATAACACCCGGGAAGAAGATGACGAACGGCAGTTATCAAACGGCTTTCAAATCCGCTTGCGTACACACCGTTGGCACCGCGCTCAAAGGTATCCTTAAACTGGGTGCGGGCTTTACCGGTGCCATATCCCATGATTGCCCTGCCACCGTCAAGATAGCAGTCTGTAAGGCGAACACCTTTTTCAGTATATAAGTAAATGCCGCGGGCGCGACGAACTGCACCATAGCGGGAATATATTTCTTTAGACAGCTGTTCTGTAGTCATAGAAGCAGTATACCAAAAAAAAAGACCGCCTGAAAGTACAGGCGGTCTTTTAAGTGTCATGCCACCGGAATCTGTTATCCCGGCGCAATTCGTCATCCCGAACTTGGTTCCGAATCTACAAATACATGAGATGCTGAAACAAGTTCAGCATGACGGTTGATTCTGAACAACCTTACGCGCCGACAACATCAAGCGAAGGGGTTCTCGTCTTTGTAGAGCTGACCAGCAGGCTGGTTGTATGCAACATCTGGAACCTGCAGGAACTTGAATACGGTCCACAGAGCTTTTCCGTAGTGACCGAATGCAACTGCACCGTGGTGTGGGTACTGTTTACCAACCAGAACGTGGCGGTAGAAGCGACCCATTTCAGGAATTGCAAATACACCGATACCACCGAATGAACGGGTAGCAACGTCCAGAACTTCACCCTGGGCAACGTATGCCTGGAGGCGGGTGTCTGGAGTAGTCTGCAGACGGAAGAAGGTAATGTCGCCGGCAGCGATATCGCCTTCCAGAGTACCACGGGTAAAGTCTGGTTCAGAATCTTTTGGTTCAAGCAGACGATGCTGAATCAGCTGATATTTTACACCAGGGTTGCATGCTTTGTTCAGGCAGCAGAATGGAGTATTACCACAGTGGAATGCCATGAAGGTATCATTGAGTTTGTAGTCGTAGTCGCATTTACCTTTAATGCTTTCTTCGTACATGTCAGCTGGTACAGAGTTGTTGATGTCCAGCAGGGTAACAGGTTTACCAGAAACACAGGTACCGATGTATTCAGACAGAGCACCGTAGATATCTACTTCACAGGCAACTGGGATACCGCGGGTAGCCAGACGGCTGTTTACATAGCAAGGTTCAAATCCGAATTCTTCTGGGAATGCAGGCCAGCATTTGTCTGCCAGAGTAACGTATTTTTTGCAGCCTTTGTTTGCTTCAATCCAGTCCAGCAGGGTCAGTTCGAACTGAGCCATACGTGGCAGCAGTTCAGGATAGTTGTTACCGGTTACGCCCAGTTCTTCTGCCATGTCTTTAACAACATCAGCAATACGTGGGTCGTCCTTGTGTTTGCGGTAAGCAACCAGCAGGTCCAGTTCTGAGTTTTCCTGGATTTCTACACCAATGTCATACAGAGCTTTGATAGGTGCGTTACAAGCGAAGAAGTCCTGTGGGCGAGGTCCGAAGGTGATGATCTTAAGGTTTTTAAGACCGATGATGGTGCGGGCAACCGGGATGAAGTCAACGATCATGTTGGCAATGTCATCTGCAGTTCCAACAGGATATTCAGGAATGATTGCAGGAATTTTGCGCAGGTTCAGGTTGTATGAACAGTTCAGCATACCACAGTAAGCGTCACCACGACCGTTAATCAGGTCATTCTGGCTTTCTTCTGCAGCTGCAACGAACATACATGGTCCGTCGAATTTCTGTGCAATCTGGGTTTCTGGAGTTTCTGGTCCAAAGTTACCCAGGAATACAACGAGGGCGTTACATCCGGCTTTTGTTACTTCATCAACAGCCTTCAGCATATCCAGTTCGTTTTCTACAGTTGTTTTTGCTTCATAGATTTCGCCTTTTCCAGCGAAAGCTTTTACAACAGCTGCGCGGCGTTTTTCTGACAGAGAAATAACAAAGCAGTCGCGGCTTACAGCGATAATACCCAGTTTTACGTCTGGGATGTTGGTCATTTTATCCATACTGGTCTCCAATATTGAAATGAATGTGTTCACCGCAGCGCTCCCAACCGCGCCATCGATGTGCACGTGCACGCGCAACGCGTGTACGTACACGCAAAGTATACTCATAAAACTTTCAGAATGCAAGTAAAATGTTATAAAAACAGTAATTCGTGTGATGGCGACACTTTCCGTGTGAAAATTCATCTACACTCTTGTTACTGAGCAGCATTCAGCAACTTTTTTTTGCGTATCCTGCAATTTTTTTTCATTTCGAGGCTAATAACTATACCGTAGCATTACGGAGGTGCCCCATGGCAAATGAAAAATTCGGTAAACCGCTGGAAGACATGTGTCTGTTCGATGATGTGTTCATGACCACATGCCTTGCCGGCCAGAATGAATGTGTTGAGTATATTTTGAAGATATTGCTCAACAAAGATCTTAAAGTATTGAAAGCAGAAGGCCAGAAAGAACTGCCCAACCTGCACGGTCAGACTGCACGGCTTGATATTATGGCAGTTGATGATAACGGCAAAGAGTACAACATTGAAGTGCAGCGCGATAATCGCGGTGCCAAGCCCAAACGGGCCCGCCGCAACGGTTCTGTTCTTGACGCCAACGTGAAGAATCCAGGTGTTTTCGGCGAAAATCTGCCCGAAACATACATCATTTTCATTACCGAGCACGATTACTGGCATGAAAACCAAGCGCTGTATCCGGTTGAACGGTTTGTCCTGTGTGGTGACCAGTATTTGCCATTTCACGACCGACTCCATATACTATATGTAAACGGCGAATGGACTGGAGAAGACCAGGTGGGTCAGCTGATGAAAGATTTTCACTGCACCAAAAGCAGTACCATGAGCACTTCTCCATTAAAAGACCGGGTTTGCCAGATTAAAGGCGATAGCACAGGAGGTTCAGTTATGGGTACCATGTTAGACCAGGCAGAATTACGCGGTGAAGCCCGCGGTGAAAAACGCGGTATGGAAAAAGGCCGCGAAGAACAACGCAAACTGGACGAAGCTGAACTGAAAGCAAAAGAAGAGCAGCTGAAATTCCAAGCGGCTCGCATCGCTGAACTGGAAGCGCAGCTGGCTAAGAAATAAAAAGTGTTGCTCATTGTATCTCCGTAACAAAGTCCTTATCGAGGCAATTGACTCATTTTTCGGATAATCACAGGCTATTGACACAAAATATGCTATACTACCCTCACTTTAGAATAGCAAGGAGTTTCAGTAACGCTATGTTTGAAGAAGTTTTTAACAACGCACTTCCCTTAGGATTCGGGATGATGCGTCTTCCTTCTGTTGCCGGCAGTGATGACATTGACATTGAACTGACCAAAAAGCTGGTAGACACTTTTATTGAAAATGGATTCACCTATTTTGATACTGCCTGGATGTACTGTGGATTCAAGAGCGAAAATGCCGTAAAAGAAGTACTGGTAAACCGCTACCCCAGAAATGCCTTTACTCTGGCCACAAAACTGCATTCCGGTTTCATCAAGGAAAAAGAAGACTGCGACAAGGTGTTCAACGCCCAGCTGGAAAAAACCGGCGTTGATTTTTTTGATTACTATCTGATTCACGATATCAACGTTCACAGCATTGAAGTATATGACCGTCTTGATGTCTACAGCTGGATTAAGGACAAGAAAGCAAAAGGGCTTGCAAAACACATCGGGTTCTCGTTCCACGATACTCCGGAACTGCTGGATAAAGTACTGACAGAACACCCTGAATTTGAGTTCGTGCAGCTGCAGATTAACTATCTTGATTACGAAAGCCCTGCCGTTCAGTCCAGAAAGTGTTATGAAGTTGCAGAAAAACACAATAAACCGGTTATCGTTATGGAACCGGTAAAAGGTGGAACCCTGATCAACATCGGGCCGGAAGCAGAAGCCATTTACAAAAAGCTTAATCTGGAAGCCAGTGTTGCTTCTTACGCAATCCGATTTGCCAAGAGCCACAAAAACGTGCGGATGGTACTTTCCGGCATGAACTCTGAAGCACAGGTTGCGGACAACACCAGCTTCATGAAGGAATTCAAACCGCTGACAGAAGAAGAACGGAACGCTGTTAATCAGGTACGCGCCATTCTGGCAAGCAGTTCATCAATTCCCTGCACCGGCTGTTCTTACTGTACCGACGGCTGCCCCAGCAAAATCGCCATCCCGAAATACTTTGCCCTGTACAACGCCGATGTAAAGGAAGACCCGGAAGGAAAACGGGGCTGGACTCCACAGCGCGAATACTACGACAACGTAGCAAAGAACTTTGGTAAAGCCAGTGACTGTATCGGCTGCGGTCAGTGTGAAGGTATCTGCCCCCAGCACCTGCCGGTCATCAAACATCTGGAAACAGTAAAAGCACGCTTTGAATAAGCTCTGATTTCTCTAAAGATGGGGTATACTGGCAGTATGACCAGAAAACGTATCTGTACCACTGCCGGTACTACCCTACTTTCACTTTTATTGCTGGTGCTGCTTGCCGGCTGTACTTCTTCCGGAGCAGTCGGAAACGATAACACCGACAGCAGCCCCGCACCAGAATCTTCTCTCAATCAATCACCAGTAGGCCTTCACGTAGAAGGCACTTTCCTGAAAAAAGCAGACGGCACCCCTTTTATTATGCGGGGAGTAAACCACGCCCACTCCTGGTACCGGGAATACGATGAGATAGCCCTTGATGCCATTGCGGCTGTGGGGGCCAACACAGTCCGGCTGGTACTGTCTGACGGAAAGCGGTGGGAAAAGGATTCAGCAGAAACGGTGACTGAGCTGATTGTGCAGTGCCGAAGCCGGGGACTGACCGCTGTTCTTGAAGTACACGATGCCACCGGTTCCAACGATACTGAAGACCTGCTGGATGCCGCCCGCTACTGGTGTGACCTGGCGCCGGTACTGGCCGGTACGGAAGATGACGTGATTCTGAACATTGCCAATGAATGGTACGGCAGCTGGAGCGGAAAACACTGGCGCGACGGGTACGTTGAAGCCATAGGAATGATCCGCTCTGCCGGCATAAGAAACTGCATCATGGTGGATACCGCTGGCTGGGGACAGTACGGAAAAGCCGTCCGGGACTACGGAAAGGCAGTCTTTGACGCAGACCCGGAGCGGAATACTCTCTTTTCTATTCATATGTACGGCATGTCCGGACGGTGGGAATGGCTTATCCGGTACAATCTGAACGGTGTTACCCGGCAGAACCTGTGCGCCTGCGTCGGAGAATTCGGCTGGACCCACTCTGACGGCAACGTAAAGGAAGACTACCTGATGGAATACTGTCATGAACAGGGTATCGGGTGGCTGGCATGGAGCTGGAAAGGCAATTCCGGCGGCGTAGAGTACCTGGATCTGGCAGAGACCTGGGATGGCAGCGTTCTGTCAGACTGGGGAACCACAGTAATTTACGGCCCCTACGGATTACAGCAGTAAACTGTAAAAATCTACCGGCGTACTGGGTACTGAAAAAAACGCGGTAAGGTCATGTGCAACATGACCGTCAATATCGTCGCTATTGATGAAGCCCGGCAAAGAAACTATCGTTCCGGGCTTCCACAATTTTTTCCAGTACCCATTCCGCCTCTCGATTTTTACAATCAACTCAGAGAAAAACAGACCAAAATTACTTAGCAGTAACAAACAAAACTATTGCATTGGAAAAAACTTTATAAATACTGCAGAGAGTTTATTGACACTAAAGTTTGCCGGTGATAGGATGCCCATATGACATCACCTATGGCAGCTGATTCTGTATTACAAAAAGTTCTTTCCTCCTTTGAACGCTATTACACGGTACAAACCGACTCTGCATCTGTTCCTTTTGATGCTGAAGCCGAGTTTCATTCCCACGGAGAGCAGTACGTGCTGGTCCGTGCGGCAAAAGTAGCTGACATAGATTCCAACGATTATGCCTTCTTCAAAAAAATAGATACCCTGACATCATCCTTACTTTCAGAATACGTACAGGCTGCCTGGGAGGCAGGTCTTACCCGGGTTACGCCCTACAACGGCCACCGTAATTCCGACATCACCCTGGTTATTCTGGCTGACCATATTGAAAAAGACACCATCAGGGATATCAAAAAAACAAAACGATACAAATCATACAAATTCAGCCTGTGGGGCTGGAGCAACTTACGACTGAGTGTCAAAGACCTTTCTTCAGGAGCGGTATATCACAACCGCTCCGGTGAAAACCTGAAGAAAGTTCTTGCACATATAAGCTGAAAATCCTGAGGAGGATAGTAAAAAAAATGACTGCATTATTAATCGTACTTGCTGCAGTTGCTCTGCTTTTCTGTGGATACGTCTTTTACGGTTCATGGCTTGCAAAGCAGTGGGGAGTAGACCCCACACGGACCACCCCGGCAAAAACCATGCCCGACGGTGTAGACTATGTTGAAGCAAAACCTGCTGTTCTGATGGGACACCACTTCTCATCAATTGCCGGTGCCGGCCCTATTAACGGCCCTATTCAGGCTGCCGTATTCGGTTGGGTTCCCGTATTCCTGTGGTGTGTTATCGGCGGTATTTTCTTTGGCGGACTGCAGGACTTCGGTTCTCTGTTTGCTTCGCTGCGCCATGATGGTAAAACCATTGGTGAAATCATTCAGTCATCAATGGGAAAAAGATCAAAAAAGCTGTTCATTATTTTTGCACTCCTCGTTCTTATTCTTGTAATTGCCTCTTTTGTTAACGTTGTTGCCGGAACCTTCTTCTCATCTGCACAGGATCTGGCCAATGCCGGTACTGCATTCGGCTTTACCACCAATCCTACCAACAACCAGACAACCGCCATGGTTTCTGTTCTGTTCATCCTGCTGGCTGTTCTCTACGGTGTTCTCACCAACAGATGCGGAATGAAAGTACTTCCCGCTACCATCATCGGTGTTGTGGGTGTTGTACTCATTACCGTACTGGGATTAAACGTAGGTCTGGTTATGGGAAGAACCGGCTGGATCATTTTCGTAGCCCTGTACATTGCCGTTGCATCCCTTATTCCGGTTTGGATCATGCTGCAGCCCCGTGACTACCTGTCATCGTTCCTGCTGTACGCCATGATGCTCATTGCCGTTGTTGGTGTTGTCATCACGGCATTCAGCGGAAACGTTACCTTTACCATGCCTGCATTTACCGGCTGGAAAATCAATGGTAACTACCTGTTCCCTACCCTGTTCATCACCGTTGCCTGTGGTGCCTGTTCAGGTTTCCACTCTCTGATTGCATCAGGTACCACGTCAAAACAGCTTGATACCGAAGCAAATGCAAAAATCATCAGTTACGGTTCAATGCTGATTGAATCTGCTCTGGGTGTTATTTCTCTGGTTGCTGTTGGTGTTGTATGGGCTAACTGGAAATCAGGTAAATACGGTTCTCCATCGGCTGCCTTTGGTGCCGGTATTGCAACCATGTTTGCTGCAGAAGGAAGCGGACTGTACAACGTTATCTCTGCCCTGCTGACTCTTGCAGTATCGGTATTCGCCCTGACTTCTCTTGATACCGCAACCCGTCTGAGCCGCTTTATGTTCTCTGAACTGTTCCTGAAAGAAGGAGAAGAAAGCTGGAAGGACGCTACCGGTGTACGCAAGGTTCTTGCAAACCCACTGTTCGGTACTGCTTCGATGGTACTCATCGGTTCTACCCTGGGATTCCTGCAGCTGTCTGCAATCTGGGGTCTGTTTGGTGCCGCAAACCAGCTGCTGGGTGGTATTGCACTGCTGGCTGTTGCTGCATGGCTGGGTGAAGTTGGAAAGAACAACAAGATGTTCTTCTTCCCTATGGCATTCATGCTTGCTGTTACCATTACCAGCCTGATTCTGACTGTTGTCGGAAAAGTAAAGGCTATGGTTGCCGGTGCAGAAGGTGCATTCTTCTGGGGTAACTGGTTCCAGCTGTGTTTTGCCACTGCCATGGTTGTCCTGGCTGTTATTCTGATAATTGAAGGTGTTCAGACCTTCGTAAAACAGACTAAGAAAGCAAAATAAGCCTACATTCCGATAAGATTCTTGATGTACCCTACACTCTGAACGTATTCTTCGTCGGAGTGCAGGTGCTCAATAATCATGGGCATTGCCGGGTTCTGCCGGGATGCCAGCTCTGCAAACAGTTCGATATTCAGGCTGCCCTGGCCGCAGGCACATTCTTCCAACTGAAACGTGTATTCTTCTTTCAGGCGGATATCCTTTAAGTGACAGCTGACAATCTGCCCGTCCAGTTTTGCAAAACATTCCTTCAAAAATTCATCATTAAAGAAGTACCGCCGTGGATCGGTAATCATGTTGACCACATCCAGGTGGGCGGCAAAACTGCTGCGGTTTACGTCATGAATCAGCTGCACGTATTCATCGGGGCCGGACGGGTACATCCAGGGCATGGACTCAATAGAGTACTTTGCCGTTTTTGGCTGGGCCCGGTCGATGATTTCCTGCACCATTTCTACGGTCATGTTCCAGGCTTCACGGCTGAAGTTTTCCCGATAGCCGCCATCCCAGCGGGGCCCATAGGGGGTACCTGCCACATTGACGCAGCAGCGGGCACCAATGGCATCTGCCATTTTCAGCTGTTCTACGGCGTAGGTTATCCACTTTGAACGTTCTGCAGGATCTGCTGCCAGCGTATTCCGCCAGACGCCAACTTCTGCAATGCCAAGTCCCGCGTCATCAGCTGCCTTTTTGTAGGCCATATAGGTTTCTTCACCGGCGGTATAATCCACCGGAAAGTTTACCGCCTGTAACCCCAGCGCCACATGTTTTTTCGCCCACTCTTCCGGTGAACGGTGTTCCAGTGATGATGAAATGCCTAAATACATGCTGCACCTGACCTGTTAAAACGTGCGCCGGTGGATAACAGTCGGATCCATGTGCTCCAAATCAGCTACCCCAGTGCGTGCCATAACACCTGCCAGTTCGGCGGTCATTTCGTTAATCCGGTTGCTTACGGCTTCAGGACCTTCTTTCAGGAGGGGCATCAGATGGCGACCTACAGAAACACCAGTGGCTCCCAAAGCCAGTGCTTTATAGCAGTCCATGCCGCTCTGGAATCCGCAGTCCACAAATACGGGAATTTCATCGGACACAGCAGAAAGAATATCTGGCAGGATAAAGAGTGGTGGTACCGAATAGGCCATCATGTTGTGGTGATGTGAAATTACAATGCCTTTGCAGCCTGCCTTAAGACATTTTTCGGCATCTTTGGTGCTCTGTACGCCTTTTACAATAAACGGAACTTTGGCGGCCTGCACAAACTCCGTCAGTTCTGCGGTAGATTTTGACTTCATGGGAAGGCCCAGTACGTTGTCGTATCCGCCGCCACCATTAAAGGAGTGATCAATATCCATGCCCACGGCAAAACAGCCGGTTTTTACGGCGTGCTCGATTTTTCTGAACACTTCACGGTTGTCTTCGTGTGGCTTGATGACTTTGACGGTAGCTGCTCCCGTGGCCACAATGGCTTCAAGTTCTGCATCGTCACCCATGCCCACCCAGTGCAGGGCGTTGGAACGCTTTGCTGCCTTTGCGTATACCACCATGCCGTTTTCTGCCGTATTTCCCAGATGGGAGAGGGCTGCGGTCATAATAGGGGTATCAAAGGTTTTCCCGAACAGCTGAAACGAAGTAGAAGGAATGGTGCTATCAAGATATCGGGTTTCCAAAAGAAGGGAATCTAAAAAGTCCCGGGTAATACTGTCTGAATTTGCTGAATATTCCATAGTCATAGTGTACGGCAAGTATGATAAATGCACATCATTTTTGTGATGGTGCAGCATACTGTTTTCTTACGGCCAGTACGCACAGAACCAGAACAATCGGGAAGCCGATGCCTGCAAGAACGCCTGCCTGAAGATTGTCTCCGGAGCGCTGGGAAACGGTTCCTACAATGGCAGGGCCTGTTGCACCGCCTAAATCACCGGCAAGAGCAAGCAGGGCAAACATGGCAGTTCCGCCCTTGGGCAGGATTTTTGCCGAGATACTGATGGAACCTGGCCACATGATACCAACTGAAAATCCGCAGAGGGCACAGCCGATTAATCCCATCACCGGCATATGGGCAAAGGCGGCAAGCAGATAGCAGCACAGGCACAGAATGCCGGAAGCTGCCATAAAACCTGCCAGGTCTACTTTTTCGCCGAATTTACCGTAGAGCACGCGGCTGATTCCCATGCAGAGGGCAAAGCCGCAGGGTCCTGCCAGATCGCCCACGGTTTTTGATACGTGCAGCGCCGATTCTGCAAAGGCTGATGCCCACTGAGCCATGGAAAGTTCTGAGGCACCGGCGCAGACCATAAGGATGGTAAAAATCCAGAACAGGCGGTTTTTGAACAGCTGCCCCATGGTCATGCTTTCTCCGTCTTCCACCAGTTTTTCTATGGGACAGATGGCAAAATTAAAGATGTTGTACAGAGGAACAAGGGCCCAGATAACGGCCAGCAGTTTCCAGTGGGTAATTCCGAACACCTTGAAGAACAGGGTGGATCCCAGAATGACACCCAGAGAGCCCCAACAGTAAAAGGAGTGCAGCAGACTCATGGCGCCTTCTTTGTTTTCAAAGGGACAAGCTTCGATGATAGGGCTTGCAAGAACTTCCGTAAGGCCGCTACCAATGGCGTAAATAATTACGCTGATGATGATGCCGACATAGGGATTTCCCATCATATCCGGAAGGAATGCCAGACAGATAAGACCGGCTCCGGAACAGATCTGGGATGCCAGAATGCAGGGCCGGTATCCGATTCTGTCGGCAATTCTGGCGCAGAACAGATCAACAATCAGCTGGGTAAAGAAGAAGGTTGTAGAAATAAGGGCAAGGCTTGAAAGAGTGATGTGATAATCGGTCTGAAAAGTCAGAAAAAGCAGTGGTGCAAAATTTGCACAGATTGCCTGGGTTACAAAACTCAGGTAACAGGCCAGGACCGTGCGGCCATAGTTCTTATTATTCATGAGAAAGACTCCGTTTTTTATGTATTACTGCTATTGTACGACATATTTGGCAATTGACACATATATATACTACATATATATTTTTGATATGACACTTAATCCCTCGAAAAAACTTGTTTCCATTTACTTTGAAGAACTGCAGTACATGGCTTTTCAGCATCTGGCCGAAAAGCAGCACCGTAAAACAGCAGATCTGATACGTGAAGCTATGGATACGTATTTGAAGAACCAGAAGAAAAATGATTCATTTGATGACTGGAAACCTTTCTCTGTAGGAAGCGTAAAACCCGGTGCAAAAGACTGGATTTCAAAAGACTATCAGGATGAATTACTGGATGAATCCTGTGACGGCAACTGGTAGGAAATATCATGACAGGAATAGATACGCCATTCTTACTTGATCTTGAACTTCTTGAATCACCGCGCCATGCAGCTGCGGTAGAACTATTTAACCAGTGGAGGAAGGAAAATAACTCATATCTGGTTATTTACAGCAATGTTTTTAACGAATTTCTGCATGTAATAACTGATGCAAGACGTTTTACCAACCCGGTACCTATGGATCAGGCCATTGAAAAATGCTGGTACTGGATAGATCACGCTCGGGTTAAGGTAGTATATACCGATGACGATGCTCTGAAACGCCAGCTTTTGTGGATGTCCATGTACAAACTGGGGCGCAAACGAATCAGTGATACCACCATGGCGGCAGTCTACGCTCAGGCCGGAGTATCCCGAATCATAACAGCCAACCCGTCAGATTTTGAAATTCTGAATACATTTGAAGTTGTGTCG
>JAZLJW010000085.1:0-2518 GCA_045597345.1 Treponemataceae bacterium | reverse complement strand
AGCAGGATAGTCGGTTGTGTTGCATCCGTGCAACACAACCTTACTGAGTTTTGCTGGCACAAAACTCACCGGTTATGCCGCCGTCCATGGCGGCCAATAGTGAAGGTCGGTTGTGTTGCATCCGTGCAACACAACCTTACTGAGTTTTGCTGGCGTTTTGTGCTATACTTGAGGAATGAATACTGCTTTGAAAAATCTGGCAGCGCTGAAAAAAGAAGCGCTGCTTTCGCTGGTGCCTGAGTATGATGATGAACATCGTGAAATAATCCGTATGGAAGTTCGTGAAGATTCCGGGTTTCTGTCTCCCTATTCCGATGACCATGGAGCGGTTATTTCCAGTGATGTTGCTGAATTTCTGAATAATGCGGTTAAATCAAAAGTACTCCACAATAATTTACATCTGATTATTAAAAGCAAGGAAATTGATGATGCTGAAAAGGAGCAGTATCGCGGTGCTATCAAGAACTACTACCGTAGCGAAGTTATCGATACTGACAAACGTCTGGTGAAAAACAAATGGCAGGTTATCTGGATGTGCCTTGCCGGAATCATTGGTATAGCAACAGGCATTACCACAAAGCTGCTTGGTGGCAGTGATCTGGTTGTTGAATCCATTGATATCGTTGGTTGGGTATTCCTGTGGGAAAGTGTCCAGCTGCAGTTTATGGAACGGCCGCAGATACGTCGGGAGCTGCATCGTGCAGCCGCGCTGTACGGGGCTGTGATTACCTATACTGAGTAAGTTTTCTGAAGCCGGTTTGTTCTGTCATTACGACAGACAGCTGGTATGGGGAATGTCATCCGGAAAGGCTTTTTCAATGCCCCGGTAGGCATTTTCCCGTGCTTCCATGTTCAGTTCCCGCAATTCTTTAATGCCGTCAATATACAGCTGATAATCAATACCGGTAGATTCAGCACCGCATCCGGTAAAGTCTTCCAGCGATTCTGCAACAATCCGCTCCCGTTCTTCACGGGTAGTGTCCTTAATCAAAATACTCATACACACAGCATACCAAAAAGCGCTGAAAAATACAGGGGATTGACAACATACTTACCGTTCGGTATATAAAGAATCCATGGAACTTATAAATGATACATCAACAAAATCCATGATGCTGCAGAAAGCACTGAGCCTTTTTTCAGAAAAGGGTTATGAGTCGGTAGGAGTGCAGGAACTTTGCACAGTCTGTGGTGTTACAAAACCAACGTTGTATTACTACTTCAACAGTAAGCTTGGGGTATTCCAGGCTATTCTTGAAACAGAAGGATCTGCCTTTTTACAGACCGTAAAAAACGCCAGCGTGTATGCTGCAGAAGAAGTGGAAGGTGAAACATTTCACAAAACCCTTAATACTCTGATAGCTGCCATGGTTGATTTTGCCCGTGATCATGAAGACTTTTTCACATTATACTGCTCACTTTCTGCAAGCAGTATGGTAACCGAGTCTCAGGCAGCATTTGCAGACTGGAAAAAACAGTTTGATTCTGTTTTTGATTCGCTTTTTACAGCAGGCGCAGAACTGTTTGGTAATATGCGTGGATTTGAAGCCCTGTACGCACGGATATTTCAGTCGACTGCCTGTTACACTGTTTCTCAGGCTGTAAGCGGATATCTGACTTTGGATGAAGAAACAATCAATCACATTACACATGCTTTTCTTTGGGGTGTTGCTTCATGAATGCAGCTATTGCAGAAGACTTTTTTTATCACATCTATCCCTTGGGAATGTGCGGTTGTCCTGAGCGTAATGATTTTCGGCAGGCGGCTGGCAACGGGCTGACCCGCCTTACTGCAGAACTGGACCGTATCCATACTCTCGGGGTAACGGCGGTGTACATCGGTCCGCTTTTTGAAAGCACTGCCCATGGATACGATACGGTTGATTACTTCTGGGTAGACAGGCGGCTTGGCACAAACGAAGATCTGATACATTTTGTAAACCGTGCCCATGAACTTGGCATAAAGGTAGTTCTTGATGCGGTGCTGAATCATACCGGCCGTGATTTTTTTGCATTCAGGGATCTGCGTGCTAACAGACAATCCAGCCGGTATCGGGATTGGTACCTCAATGTGGATTTTTCACACAACAATTCCTATAACGATGGCTTTTCGTATGCTGATTGGGCAGGTTGCAATGACCTGGTAAAGCTGAACCTTTTGAATCCTGAAGTCCAGGAACATTTGCTGGCTGCTGTTTCCCACTGGATCAACGATTTCCATATAGACGGACTTCGGCTCGATGCGGCTGATGTTATGGATTTTGGCTTTCAGAAACGACTGCGCTCTCATTGCTGTGCATTGCAGAGCGATTTCTGGCTTATGGGTGAAGTGGTACACGGAGATTACTGCCAGTGGGTTAATGCGGAAATGCTGCACAGTGTTACGAACTACCAGCTGTATAAAGGTTTGTGGTCCAGTTTTAACGATCATAACTTTTTTGAAGTGGCGTGGACATTAAAACAGCAGTTTTCGTCCTGTGGTACACTGCAGAATCAGCTGCTGTATACCTTTCTTGAT
>JAZLJW010000084.1:0-1638 GCA_045597345.1 Treponemataceae bacterium | reverse complement strand
TTCCGGCTCCAGTTCCCCTTTGTAAGCTGCATTCACATACAGTATATGTAAATCATCACCAAAAGGCAAATCTTTGCCACTAGCCAGTTTTGCAACCCGGTCAAACCGGTACAGCGGTTCATTTTCATGCCAGCAGTCATGCTCCGTAATGAAAATAATCCAGGTTTCAGGCAGATTGTCTCCATATTGCCCCGGATCAGGAACCGTAGCATCTAGCAGGGAACCGTTGCGGCGAGCCCGCTTAGCCCCAGCACCGGCACTATCCCGCTGGACTTCGATATTATACACACGGTTATCGCTATCAACAGCCTTAACATCAAGCCTGATATCGCGCCCCTGCAGATTCGTTATAGATACCTGAGAATGGGCTTCAATAACCTTCAGCTTCTTTTTCAGAAGGATTTCCAGAATGTATTCAACACACTCGTTGGAACCTTCCAGACATGCGTTAAGGAAATCATCATCCAGCAAACGGAAGTTCCGGACAATATCCCCGTATTTTTCTACAACACTTTTTGTTGAACTCATAGTAATAATGTACCCTTATTCTCTTAAAACGGAAAGTATATGTCACGAATACCCGCGTTTACGTCACGCGCTTATCCGTACACTGTAATACATGAGCAACATATGCGGAAAAAACACAGCACTGACCCTGTACCACAACAACACGTACACAGCATTACCCTACAGTGCAGAAACCCTGCGCCAGACACAGACCGGCTACTACACCAAAGAAACCATAGCCAGAAGTAAAAGCCTCTTTATAACCACCGGCAGAACCATAACCGGCTGCTTTGTAACCCGCATTGATGCAGAATGCGCATCCGTACTGTTTACTGCAATAACAGGCTCAGCCACCCTGAACATACTGCATGACTGCGTAGCCAAGAGAACCATATACCACAACATAACCCTGCCGGAATTTGAACTGCGTGCAGAACATGAAAGCCCCATATACCTGCGCTGTACCATCAACCCCACCCACGAAAGCTATACCGACGACTTTACCCTTATGACCCCGGATGTACGGTACGACCAGAACACCCGGAGCAGAACCTGGCAGTATAACGGCCGGAACGTAACCATAGACGGAAAGAAATGGCCGTATATATACCGCTTCTGCCTTACCCGTGAAAAAAAAGAAGACTTTACCAGAACAACCATAACAGTGTTTTACCCCCTGACCATGAAACAGAAACCACAGCTGAACCCCGTAAAACAGCTGGTTATCCCCCTTGATGCAAAAACAGGTGCAGACCTGACCCTGACCGACCTGGTACCCATAGATGACGGAACCGGAGTAGAAAGCAGTACCGAAATCCTGGTTGCAACACGGTACCGGGTGAACGGCACCATAACCTACGAGCAGCGTCCCTTTGGCGGAGAACACAAGGTGGTACACCTTTGAACTTTTACCAGATACCACCAGCACTGGAAGCCGCCCAGCAGGACCCGGAAACCAGAGCTTATGTACGCATAAGCTTTGAAGGAAAGTTCATACCCAACAGCGACATAACAGAATGCGTAATAACCAGCTACAAAAGCAAAGCCGGAGGAATCGTAAACACCGGCGACCTGTACCTGGACAACACCACCGGACGCTACAGACCCAACACCTACCACGACGCAGGACTG
>JAZLJW010000083.1:0-2031 GCA_045597345.1 Treponemataceae bacterium | reverse complement strand
TCAACAGACCGCTGCATGAAGGTAGAATAAATAGCAACCACAGGCTTCATGCCACTGCGGGCTAATCCACCGGCAAAAGTTACCGCATGTTCTTCTGCAATACCTACATCAAAAAAACGTTCCGGATATGAGCGTGAAAACTCAGCCAGTCCGGTACCCGTTGTCATAGCTGCAGTGACTGCACAGATTTTTGGATTATCTGCAGCAAGCTGACAGATTGTACGACTGAAAACAGTGGTAAAAGAAGGCCGTTCTGGAGCGGATGACAGCAGTTCACCGGTAGCCGGGTCAAAAGGACCAATACCGTGAAACTTTGAAGGGTTTTCTTCAGCGTATTTATATCCTTTTCCTTTCTTAGTTACTACATGCACAACAACCGGCCGATGCAGTTTTTTTACCCGATTCAGAACGATATCAAGTTCTTCTACATTATGACCGTTAAGCGGTCCTACATATTCAAACCCTAAGTCAGCAAACATAGTATCCGGAAAAAAGATTCCCTTGATACCCCGTTTAAAGCGGTATATACACTTTGTTAAAAATACTCCGCCCGGAAGCCGTGCAATAAGGGAATCAAAGGTCATTCTGAAGCCCTGATACTGCCGGGACATGGTCAGCCGTGAAAGATACCGGCTTATAGACCCTGTATTGGCACTGATTGACATACGGTTATCATTCAGAACAATGATCAAGTCCTTTGCGGACTGACCTGCATGGGAAAGTGCTTCAAAAGCCATACCACCGGTCAGGGCACCATCACCCAGAACTGCTATAACTTTACCTGGCTGATTCTGTAGTTTCCGGCCCAAAAGAAGACCTAATCCCTGGCTGATAGAAGTTGATGCATGTCCTGCATCAAAAAGGTCGTGTTCACTTTCGGTGTGGCGGGTGAATCCTGAAATACCATCCTTAAGACGGAGTGTATCAAGTTCACTGTTTCTTCCTGTCAGGATTTTATGCGTATAACTTTGGTGGCTGACATCCCAGATAATGGCATCTTTTGGACTGGAAAACACTTTGTGAAGCATGAGCGTCAGTTCTACAGCTCCAAGATTACTGGCCAGATGTCCACCATTTTTACTGGTAACTTCAATGATGCGACTACGAATAGCTGCTGAGAGCTGGCGTAATTCATCATATGAGAGATTCTTTATGTCATCAGGAGATTTGATATCTTCCAGTTGCACTTTTTACTTACGCTAAAGACCAAAGGGTAAAAAAAAGCCGCAGTTTGTGTTGTTCGCAACAACCAAATCTGCGGCCGTTTACTAAGCATAGTCACAAGCTCACACGCGGAACAGTGCTCCGGGTATGTTACTTACTTACTCTTATGCCGATTTCTTCTAAGCATCTTCTTACGCTTGTGAGTAGCGATCTTCTGACGCTTTCTTTTCTTACCACAGGGCACTATAGCACTCCTTAAAAAAACTTAGGATATATTACGCGAAATCAACCAACGCGTCAATACTTAATCAGTGGGTCAAGAGCATTCTGTCGTTGGCAGTAGCGTCACCGCCAACCTGACCGAATTTAGCCAGAAGGTCTTCCACCTTCAGGTTTTTCTTTTCTTCACCCTTCACATCGTAGATGATTTTGCCGTCCATCATCATGATCAGGCGGTTACCGTATTTAATGGCATCCTTCATGTTATGGGTAACCATAAAGGCAGTCAGATGATCACGGGTAATGAACTCATCAGTCAGTTCCAGAACCTTGCGGGCGGTTTTAGGGTCAAGGGCGGCCGTATGTTCATCAAGCAAGAGCAGTTTTGGTTTCTGCAGGGTTGCCATAAGCAGGGTCAGAGCCTGTCGCTGACCACCGGAAAGAAGTCCTACCTTGCTCTGCATGCGGTTTTCAAGGCCCAGATCAAGAAGCGCCAGTTTTTCGCGGTACAGGTTCCGTTCAGAGTTCAGAATACCCCATGCAAGGGTCCGCCGTTTACCGCGGCGCAATGCCATGGCCAGGTTTTCTTCAATCTGCATGTTGGCAGCAGTACCCATCATAGGATCCTGGAACACACGGCCAAGATAT
>JAZLJW010000082.1:0-3594 GCA_045597345.1 Treponemataceae bacterium | reverse complement strand
GTTCAGCATGACAGCATATAGCGTCATTCCGAACTTGTTTCGGGATCTCTGCTGCTTATCAGCGGTTGGCTGAGTAGGGATCGTACTTTTTGGTCGGGCTGTAAACGCCTTCGCGGTACTCACCGGTAATGCTTGGAATTTCCATCTTCATACCAGGATAAATCAAATCAGGATTAGAAGGATCCTTCATATTCTGTTTGTTAGCCTGATACAGGTTTTCCCACAGTGTCGGGTTGTTGTATACATACGGACGGCCGGCAATATTCCAGTAGCAGTCTTTGCTTTCTGCCCAAGGGCGTACCACGTAGTACTGGGGCAACGGAATAATTTCTTTAATCTCAGCCAGCGCATTCAATGCCTGTTTTGCATACCCTGATGCCATTTCATATTCTTCGCGGCCATAGGCAGCTTCTGCTTTTTCAAGGCTCTCTTTTCCTGCCTGAAATGTCAGTGGAAAATAAATGTCACCTTTAATGCCTTCTGCCCATGCCAGCTGGTTCCGTGCAAACCGAATCTGCTTTTCTGCATCAGCTTTTGCAATCATCATACGGATAAATGCTTCTGACATTTCTGAATACTCTGCAGCTTTCTGAGCATACTCAACAGCCTGATCGTACTCGCCGGCATCAAATGCCTTGGTTGCCATGCGGTTATAGGCATTAGCCTGCTGCTGGTAGGTATTGTTCCTGTAACTTACAGCAAACAGCCCTGCACTCAGGAACGATACGGTTAAAAGAGCAACAAGGATTTTCTTCACAGCGCTTTTCATTCTGCATCCTCCTGATTACCAAGCAGTTCATATGAACGCTCTTCTGATTCTTCTGCATCTGCTTCTTCTTCCGGTTCATCAAAGCCTTCTGCATCAGCAGGCAGCGGTGCAATTTCGTCTGCTTCAAGGGCAACCTGTTCGGCGGCTTGAGTGCGTTTGCGGGCAGCTTCAATGGCGGCTTCAGCTTCAGCGCGGCGCTGGGTAACTTCAGTCAACACCACAGTCATCTTCTTAATTGCCTGTCCATACAGATTCAAAGCCTGTTCATAAGAAGTACGTGAGTACGCAGCATCTGCATCAATACAGAACTGACGGGCAGCGTTAAAATCTGCTTTTCTGGCAACATCGGCTTTAATGGCTCTTGCCTGTTTTTCAACGTCAACATAAGACAAGCGCTCTGTATCAGCCCGTGACTTGAACGAAGCATCAAGAATGCTGCGGTATGAAAGCAGCAGATCTTCTGAAGCTGCCAGCAATTCTGCAGGCGTTGCTCCGTTTTCGGCCATTTCGCGCAGAGCCATAGCCTTATCACAGGCAACATCAAACACTGCAGGATTATCTGCATCAAATCCCAATGATACAATGCGGTTGAATTCTGCATCAGCAAGGGCTGCATTTTCCAGCGCCTTGTACATGCGGATGGCATCTTTGGCGGCAGCTTTCAATGCTTCTGAGTCCCCATCTGCATCATAGGTTGCAAAAGCGTTATTGCAGGCAGTATCAGCTGCAGTAAATTCTTCGGGGAAGAGAACGTCAGCCTTGGCAGCAATGGCAGCCTGGCGGGCAGCAGTAACTTTTTCAATTAGTGCATTTTTTTCGTCTTCGGTGAAGGTAACAACAGGTACTGATTCTTCAACAGCGGGAGCTTGTTCAGCAGCCGATGCTGCAGGTTGTTCTGCAGGAGCTTCAACAACAGGGGCTTCCACTACAGGAGTTTCTTCCGGAACTTCTTCCGGCGCAGACTTACAGGAAGCAAGCAGTGCTACCAGAAGCATACCTGAAAGAGCACGGAAATACCGTTTTTTCATGTTATCTCCTTAATGATATAAAGTGATATAAAGAAAACATCTACTTTCTCTATATCGGTCATTCTTACTTATTATTTTAACCTTTATTTAAACATCGTACTACCCCGTCTTCACTGTTCTCATGGTATACTGAAAGTGGAGGCATCATATGGCTGACGATTTTTCTTTTGAAATTAAAGAAACACTGGGTGTTCTTTCCGAAAACAAAAAGAGCGGCTGGACAACTGAACTGAATCTGGTTTCATGGGGAGGACGGGATCCGAAGTTTGACATCAGAAGCTGGTCACCAGATCACCAGAAAATGGGAAAAGGTGTTACCCTTACCGCCGATGACCTTAAAACCTTAAAATCTGTACTTGAAGAAAAGGGATTCTGATTCCGTTTTTTACAGAAGTGTATAGGGGGCTAACGGTCTGCCCCCCTTCATCATAATCTCATAGATAAGCGTGTCCAGCAGTACGTCTTCTACTGCAGTTCCCCCGGACCGCATGTCCATGTCTGTTTTTGCCAGCAGGGCAACAATGGTTTCTGCCTGCCGCTGGTTCCACAATCTGGCAGCCCCACGATACTGTGCCTGCATCTTTTTTGACGAAAAGCCGTTTACCTTCAAATCAAAATCACTGGCCGATTCTCCGTGGATTGCGTGCCATACGGTAAGTTTCTTAAAGCAGGAAGCAAGAAGCATGCAAATCTGCACGCCATTACTTTCTTTTGACTGCCGGATTTTCTGAAGAATCATCAGGCTTGTGGCAAGCCGTTCCTGAGGATTTTTTTCTCCATCAGCCATGGCTGCAAACAGGGTAAAGGGAGATTCGGTACGGTCGTTGGCCAGAATTTCTTCTACATCACCAGCGGTTACCCGATACCCTTTGGGAAAACATACAAAAAAACGACTGCACTCTTTACGCAGTATTTCAGTGTTGTTTTCTACCATCTCCAGAATGGATTCTACCGCATTCTGTTCTATGTCATAGCCATTTTTCCGGAAATAGTCAAAAAGCCACTGCTCCTTGCGGTTCTCAAACAGCTCCCAAAAGACTTTTTTATTTTCTTTGGCTACGATGTTTTCCAGTTTTTTATCTACACCGTTTTCGTCTGAAACAAGAATAAGGTAGGATTCGCTGGGTAGATTTTTCTCGGCTCCAGAGAGCCAGTTTTTCAGCAGGGCAATATCATCTGCGCTCTTTATCAGTTCTGCGTTGCACAGAACCACAAAGCGGATTTCGCCGAACAGGCTGCCATTTTCAAGCAGCGCCACCAGATCGCGGACTGCTGTTTCATTGGCATACAGCTTATACTCGTCCAGTGCCCCCTGTTCTTTCTGTATACGGGACTTTAGTGAGTCGATGGTATCATTTTTTTCACCGGTTTCAGGACCGGTATACAAAAAGAGCGGAGAGACTGACAATTATTCTTCTTCGAACTTGTTCTCAAAGAGCTGATTGATGGCATCAACAGCAGCCTGAGCATCACTTCCGTCTGCTTTTACCAGGAGCTGAGTGTTATAACCTGCGGCCATGGTAATGACACCCATAATGGATTTTGCATTAATTGTCGTGTCATCTTTCTCAATGAGAATCTCAGAAGCATATTTATTAGCCGTCTGAGCTATGAGTGCTGCAGGGCGGGCATGAATTCCTGCACGGTTTTTTACGGTTACCAGTTTTTCTGCTGTTGCCATCTTCATCTCCTCAGGTACTATTATCAATACGAATCATCGCCACCATAATAGGTGGACTGAGCTTCGCTGCTTTCTATCCATTTAAGCACATTCTGATTGAAGTCCCGGGCTGAATG
>JAZLJW010000081.1:0-1593 GCA_045597345.1 Treponemataceae bacterium | reverse complement strand
AGGACAGGCATTGCTTGAACCACCCAGCTTAAATCCGTTCATGTCACCGTTGGCATAATTTGTACCTGTTGTAGTTTTTCCGTTCTGGAGGGCTACACAGTTACGGATAGTTACAACGCCGATAGGACCAGTGGCAGGCTTAGCGTACAAATCCCATCCGTCGTCACAGTTGGCAAAACTGATACAGCCCTCAAACACGTTTCCATCACCACATGTAAGCTTAGAAGCAAAACCGTCGGCATTTTCACCAGTTTTGTCGTCTTTATTGTCAAAAGAAGTACAGTTCAAGATCAGGTTGTTTGCAGGCCAGTCTTTTTTGTCAGAAAGATCAGAAGAGCGGCGTGCAATCTGAAGTCCAGTATCCTGGTTTCCCTGGAATACACAGCGTTCTACAATGTTGTTTTTACCGGTTACATACATTCCGTTATCTCCGGCGTTGTAACAGGTAAGACCGTAAATATGCCAGTATGAACCGTCAAGGGCAAAACCACGGCTTGAGTCAGCAGTTGGCTGAGAAGAGAAGTCCAAGAGAACAGCGCCGCCAGTTTCAGGAAGAATGTATTTTCTTGCACCTTCGCTACCGCAGTTGTCGTAAGAAACCCTTACTGTAGACGAAAGTTTGTATTTTCCGCTTTTCATAACGATAGCACCGCCGGCAGGAAGTCTGTTAATTGCAGTCTGCAAATCAAGAGGCTTAGCCTTGGTTCCGTCACCGTCAGAAGAGCCGGATGGAGCAACAAAAAGCTTAACTTCAATTCCATCAGTATTGATATCGCGGATGTTTGAGCGCATACCGACTTTTTTACCGTTTTTGTAAACCGGAGCAAATTCACTGTTATCAATTACAGGAAGCTGTGCCTCAGATACATTGACTTTATCAACACCGCCGGCACTTCCGTTACCTGGAGTCCAGTAAATTGAATAAATGTTAAAACCATTTTTCTGAGTTGTTTCAGAAGTTCCAGACCAGATAGTCAGATATCCGTTTTCATCACCCTTAACCATTGCGGAAACAGTTCCTGGATATGGAGCTTTTGCAACTTCAGAACCATTTACAATTACAGGAATTGTCTGGTCATTGGTACTGGCCTTTACATCCATTTTAAGGGTTCCTTTTCTGTTTGCACCAACATAGATAACAACACTGCGTTCAGACTCAGAACCTTCACCGCCAAGCTTAAGGCGTTTTGAATATTTTGTACTGCCGATTGTAGTACTGCTTGAATCCACTTCAATAATTTTTTCAGCAGTACCATTGATGATCATATTTTTTTCAATTGTTATAGCGTTATAAGAAGATTTTGACAAATCCCCGGTAACTACAGAAGTAAACTCCACAAGTCCTTCAGCACTAGGTTCAACTGCAGGAAGTTCACCATCTTCATTTCCTTCCTCATTATCGTCATCGTCGCCCCAGTCGCTGTTGCCGGTGTAGCTAGGAGTATAGGAAGGCCTGTAGGTGCTTGGGGTGGAGGGCCTGTAGGTGCTACCAGATGGAGAGCTGGTTGCGCTTCCCTTGGTAACGAACTTCACGCTCTTGGTGGAAGAATTGCCCGCAACGTCGGTGACCTTCACAGTGAAGTTGTAACTGGT
>JAZLJW010000080.1:0-9868 GCA_045597345.1 Treponemataceae bacterium | reverse complement strand
GGTGCTGCTGCTGCCGCTGCTGTAGAAGCTGCTAAAAAAGACGGCGTAACCGTAATCTGCTATGACCGCCTGATTACTGATACTGCTGCCGTTGACTACTATGTAACCTTCGATTCATTCAGCGTAGGTGTTGCACAGGGTCAGTTCCTTATCGATAACGTAAAAGCCGGATCAAAAGGTAACTCTCTGTACCTGTATGCTGGTGCTGCATCAGACAACAACGCATTCATCTTCTTTGAAGGTGCATGGTCAGTTCTGCAGCCAAAAATTGCTGATGGTACTTTCGTAATCAAAAACTCTGACAAAGCTGTTGCACTCTCTGGTAAAAAAGACCTGAGCCGTTCTGAAATTGCAGACATCATCAACCAGGTAACTACTGACTGGAACTTTGATGTTGCAAAGAAAAAGGCTGCAGACAACCTGACTGTTGCAAAAGCTGCAGATAAAGGTGACTGTTTCATCCTGGCTCCAAACGATGGTACCGCTCGTGCAATCGCTGACGAATTCGCTAAAGACCCAGATGTAACTGCATATGTAATTACCGGACAGGATGCTGAAATGGCTTCTGCTCAGTACATTATCGACGGAAAACAGACCATGACCGTATGGAAGAACACTGCAATCCTTTCAGCTGACGCTGTTGCAATGGCAGAAGAAATTCTGGCAGGTAAAAAACCAGCAACTGCTGCTTCTTATGACAACGGTAAAAAACAGGTAGCTGCAAAACAGACTGCAGTAACCGTAATCACCAAAGACAACGTAAGACTGCTTGAAGAAGCTAACCCAGACTGGTCTCTGAAACACTAAGATTAAAAAAATAGTCAGGAAGGATCCCTGAGCCCGTCGAAGGGGCCGAACGGACAGTTCGACAGGCTCACTGATCCTTCTTGTCATAAAAACGAAAAGAGGGGCAAATACAAAATGAGCGACATAATTCTTGAAATGGCTCACATAACAAAAGAATTCCCCGGTGTTAAGGCCCTTGATGATGTAACCTTCAAGGTAAAAAAGGGTGAAGTACATTTTCTGGTAGGTGAAAACGGCGCCGGAAAATCAACACTGATGAAGGTTCTTTCCGGAGTATATCCGTATGGAACCTACGATGGCCAGGTTTTGATCAATGGCCAGGTACAGCAGTACAAAAACATTAAAGACAGCGAAAATGCCGGTCTTGCCATTATTTATCAGGAACTGGCACTGATTCCGGAATTGACCGTATATGAAAACATCTATATGGGTCATGAAATCCGGACATCTACCGGTGCTATTGACTGGAACAAAACCATTATCAGCGCACAGGAACAGCTGAAAAAAGTTGGTCTTGATGTAGACCCAGGTGCAAAAGTAAAAGATCTTGGTACCGGTAAACAGCAGCTGGTTGAAATTGCAAAAGCATTAAGCAAAAATATTAATATCCTGATTCTTGATGAACCAACTTCATCATTGAACGAGGATGACAGTGAGAATCTTCTGCAGCTTATTCTGAACCTTAAAGCTCAGGGTGTTACCTGTATCATGATTTCTCATAAATTAAAAGAAGTTCTGAAAATTGCAGACACGGTAACTGTACTCCGTGACGGACATTCTATCGGAACCATAGATCGTAAGGATCTTACCGAAGAGTTGATTATCCGCCAGATGGTTGGCCGTGAAATAAAGAATATATATCCAAAACGTGAAAAGATTGATATTGGCGAAGTGGTACTTGAAGTAAAAGACTGGAAAGTTTACGACTACGCTGTAAGCCGTCAGCTTTTGAAAGGCTTGAACCTGCAGCTGCGCCGCGGTGAGATCCTGGGACTTGCAGGCCTTATGGGTGCCGGCCGTACTGAATTTGCACTGAGTCTGTTCGGTAACCCACGTAAGTACAAAGTTGAAGGCGAAGCATACCTCCATGGAAAGAAAGTTAGTTTCAAACATCCAAAAGAAGCTATTGATGCTGGTTTTGCCTACGTTTCAGAAGACCGGAAAGGTAACGGCCTGATACTTTTGCAGGACGTAAAGCAGAATATTACTATTGCTTCTTTGAAGCAGCTGGTTAAACGGGGCGTTCTGGATAAAAACAAGGAAATTGTAGAAAGTGCACAGTATGTAAAAGACCTGCACATTAAAACACCCAGCATCGATAGCCCGGTTAACAAACTTTCCGGTGGTAATCAGCAGAAAGTTTCCCTGGCCAAATGGATGATGAGCCGTCCGGAAATCCTCATTCTTGATGAGCCAACCCGCGGTATCGACGTAGGTGCCAAGTACGAAATCTATACCCTGATGAACCAGCTGGTAGAGCAGGGTATGAGTATCATCATGATTTCTTCTGAACTGCCTGAAGTTCTTGGAATGGCTGACCGTATCTGCGTTGTATCCGGTGGTGTAGTAGCCGGTGAAATGAGTGGAGCAGAAGCTACTCAGGAAAATATCATGCGGCTTGCAACAGAAAACTAATGTGTAAGGAAGTGACAAAATGAACTTTAGAGAAATAAAAACAAATGCCCGTCAGTACGGTATGTTCGTTGCACTGATGGCTGTAATGCTGTTCTTTACCGCAACTACCGGCGGTATCTTCATGACTCCCCGTAACCTGTCAAACCTGTTTGATCAGACCGGTTATGTTGCCGTTCTTGCCATCGGTATGACTCTGGTTCTCATTATCCTGAGAATCGACCTTTCCGTTGGTTTTGCTGCCGGCTTCACCGGTGCCATTACTGCCATCGTCATGAAACACTATGCCGATGCCGGATCTGCCTTTGCTGATTCTCCATGGCTTGCTGTTATGGTAGTAGTTATCGCTCTGATCATCGGGCTTTTAATCGGTATTTATCAGGGCTGGCTCATTGCAATCCTTGAAGTTCCAGCTTTCGTAGTAACCCTTGCCGGTATGTTCATTTTCCGCGGTGCCCTGCTCCGTGTAACCGAAGGAACCGGTACCATCATCGTTAAGAATGCTGCCTACAATGCGCTGGGTAATGGCTTTATTCCTGACCCATTCCATGGCTCAAACATTCATATTCTGACCATGATTCTGGGAGTTGCTCTTGTTGCATTCCTTATTGCAACTGAAATCAATGCCCGCAGAAACAAGAAAAAGTACCACCTGCAGGACAGCCCACTTGATATGTTCATCATCAAACTGGTGTTCATGAGCGCCTTGATTCTGTTCTTTACAACCAAAATCGCTCTGTACCACGGTATTTCATGGACAGTAGTAATCGTACTGGTTGTACTGGCTATCTATGCCTATTTCATGAGCAACACCGTACTGGGTCGTCATATCTACGCCATTGGTGGTAACCCGGAAGCAGCTGAACTTTCAGGTATTTCAGTTCGCAAAGTAACCATGTTTGTATACGCTTCAATGGGTATGCTTTCTGGTCTTGCCGGTGTTCTGTTTACTGCCCGTCTGCAGTCAGCAACTACCACTGCCGGTAACGCATTTGAAATGGATGCCATTGCATCAAGTTATGTAGGTGGTGTTTCTGCAAACGGTGGTGTTGGTAAAGTAACCGGTACCATTATTGGTGCGCTGGTAATGTCTTCACTGCAGAACGGTATGAACCTGATGAACATCGGTATCTCGTACCAGTACATCGTAAAAGGTATCGTACTGATTGCAGCAGTCCTGTTCGATATCCGCGCTAGACGTATTAAGGTGTAAAATCGCAAAGCGATACACCGCAAACACGGCTGAGTCAAGGCCTTGAGATAGCCGAAGGCGTACGTGCCTTGACCAGCCGTATAAAAGTTTGATTAGAAAGAGCAAGAATCTTTTTTCATAGGTGGGTAGCTCCCATCAAACCCGTTCGGCAAAAACCGAATCTCCTCCTTTACGTGTGGGGTGGCTGTACGTTGTGCAGCCACCTTTTTTTATGTACGGAACGATATACAAGGGCAGTCCGGCACAACAGTGCCGTCGCTATGTTCCAGGTTCCGCTATCGCTGCAGCCTCCTCACTCGCCATGCTCGCTCCGGTGGCCGGCTCCGCCGCCTTTCACAGCGCTACTGCGATAAAACTATCAGCCCCACCGCCATATGAGGCTTCAGTCGGAAAGTGGTACATTCCTATTCTAAAATATCATGTTGTATAGGTAGTGGTAATAAAGATTTGATTTATCGATTTGTTCGCGGTATATTTAATCTTGCGTATATGATTCTAAGACGGAGGTAGTGATTATGAATGTAAAAGTTAAGCCGATTCAGCCTACTCCTGTTTTGTCGGGAATAGATGCTCAGCAGATCATTGCTGAAGTCAAAAATCGACCTTCTGAAACAGCGATTGCAAAAAACCGTACTATGCTCGCTAAAGTAAAAAAGGCGATGAATAAAAAATGAGTTACTTATCAGATGATGACATTGACCGGCTTTTGACAACGGTGAAGATATTGTCCATTTCTGATAAGGAAGTTGGTGATATTTCACAGTATGCATTTGATTCAGGGGATGCGGAAGAATACGCAACCTTTATAAAACATGATGCTGTTGAGCTAGATGAACTGTGTATCTCCAAAACATATGTGATGATTCATAGAAAGACACAGGAACTTGTGGGGTATTTCACATTATCAGCTGATACTGTTCGTTTAACGTCTGATGAAAAAAACGATGTTGAATTAGAGAATGTTCAATTTATGTCATTGCCAGCAATTAAAGTCGGAAAACTTGCCATAAATAAACGGTTGAGTGTTACTGCTAAGCAGAAGGGGTATGGTTCATTAGCTTTGGAAATTGCAAATACCTTTGCTTTTCAAGTTCTTGAAGCTGGCGTTGCCTGCAGATTCCTGACTGTAGATGCCGATATCGAATATGACGAGAATACACCTCGTTTTTATGAGAAAAATGGTTTCACTTATAACCTTTCAAGAAAAAGAAAACCATCTGATAAAACAGTCAGTATGAGACGAGATATTTTTTCATAAATATCCCTTAATTGCTTTCAATTCCACGTCTTCAACACATCAGGCTGGTAGCCGATGGTGGCGGCGAGTTTCCCGTTGCGGAAAAGGGGCAGTCCGGCACAACAGTGCCGTCGCTATGTTCCAGGTTCCGCTATCGCTGCAGCCTCCTCACTCGCCGTGCTCGCTCCGGTGACCGGCTCCGCCGCCTTCCACAGTGCTACTGCGACAAAACTATCAGACCCACCGCCATATGAGGCTTTAGTCGGGAATCTGTCAGGACTTTTTTCAAGAAGATTAAATATTCAGCATAGATTTGTGTATCAAGTGTATCCTGAAAAAATAATTGAGGATGATATCGAATACATAACACCGTTTATCAGACATTTGCATACGTTATGCCGGTTGCTTTTTTTAGTGTATGTCACTGTGATGTCACTGCTTCACTGTTACCATTTACATAGCTGCAGGTTGCAGAAAGGAGAGTGGCGTGAAGTATGTATGCATAGATATAGAAATGACTGAAACAGTTGACAGAAAACAAAGACGGAATCTGCATGGATTGCGTCATGAAATTATTCAGCTTGGGGCGGTATTGCTGGATGAACAGTTCCGCTATCTGAGTTGCATTGAAATTCCTGTTAAGCCTCAATTTTGTACGGTAACCCCATTTATTGAGCAACTTACTGGCATCACTGATGCTTCCCTTGAATCTGCAGATTCTCTTGATATTTCATGGGAAAAATATCTTTCCTGGGTGGGCAGGGAACCTGTCAAAGTGTTCTGTTGGAGTAACAGTGATTTTATCCAGTTATGGGATGAATTGTGGGTAAAATATGGCTATCAAAATAGATATATGAAGCCACTCAAAAGCTTTATAGATCTACAGCAACTTGTTGATAGTGCAGTAGGAAGTGGCAGTGCTCTTTCTCTGGATGGAGCATTGCGGTTAATGGGGTGTTCATTTAAGGGGCAGCGTCATTCGGCTTTAGGCGATGCCTTAAATACTGCCCGAATCCTGAAAAAAATGTCGGGAGAACGCAATTTTAATCCGGATAGTGCTTTGGTTTATGGAAAAGCGGTAACTATTCATATTGAAAATGACAATCTGTATCAACTGAATTATGAAGAAACCTGTTCTTTTGCGTCGTATGTGCCTGAAGAGCTGAAAGAAAAATATATGCGAAAAACGGTAGTCGCCAAGTCTTCGGTCGAAGAATATGCAGAAACTCAACGGGGAGCTGACGATATCCTTTCACGATTTGTGAAAAAACATTTCCCTAAATCGTTCTGTGTGCGGTATCAGATACCGGTGCGTACCTGGTTCTGGTTCCTTTGTCGCATGAACCTCCGTAGGGATCTTGCAATTCCTGATTTTGCAGATGTTTGATGTAAACATCTTGTTTCGCCAAATTGAGCAATTTTGAGATTTGCGAAACAAGATGCTGTAACAGGTAACATTATATTGATTTCCAGGCCAGTGTTTTCCAACCGTGATTCAATAAATTGTTGGAATCATAGATATATTCTTTGGAATCATTAATATACTTCTGGCCATCTGCTGTAATCACCACAATTCCTCCGATGTATCTTTTTTTACTTACGGAATTTAATTGTTCAATGTAACTATGCAAGGCTTCTGCTTTTTCCTTTGTTTCCTGAGAGGAAGCAGTGTTACCGCCTTTAGTGTCAAGAATGCAGATTCTTCCGTCATCCAGAATCACAAACCAGTCTGGATAAAAAAGTCTGTTTCGATTTTCTGTGGAATCAAAATATTTGATTGCAAAATGGTCTTTGCCACTGTCTCCATTTTTGAACCAGTGAAGCACATTCGGTGAGTCTTCAAGGAACTGAATGAATTTGGTTTCGTTAATTCTTCCATTGTAGTCTTTCTTCAAATAGAATGGCTGAACAAAGCTTTTTGATGCAGTCTCATAAACTTCATACTCATCTGTATATGAATAGTGAGTCTTGATTGTGAATGGCAAAGATACGCTTGAAGAATTTTCCCGCTCCGTAATGAATTCATCCAGAACTTTTCTGTAGTCTTTGAGTGCATTGGTAATTGCCGCTTTAAATACGCAAGCTTTGTTGCAATCGTTTAAAAATATTTTGTATGCCGAAAGATAATCGGAATGTTTAAAAGCGTGTCTGGTAAGCCAAAGCCGCAACGTCTGCCGGAAAGCGGCCCAGGAGCGGGCGACGTTACCAACCTTGGCGTCTTCTTCTGTTTGAGTGGTAAGGATTTCATAGCACATTTCCGTAAAGGCCACTTCCACATTGCTTTGTGCAGTTTCATAATCAATGTTTTTTCCGGTTTCGCTGTTTTCAGAACCTTGTTCACTTACGAATTTTGCGTTGACCATGATTTCCTGTTTCAGTGAGGAATCAAGAATCACTCCTTTAGCAGTAAGCTTTTTATTCAATTCATCTGCATCATACATTTGATGTGAGTCAATTCCAAAATAACCGTCCATGGATTTCAAAAATGATCTTCTGAACTCGCTGACTTTTCCCAAATCGCCGTAATCAGCACGACTCAAAAAATCTGTTTTCAACATTGGGTCAAGAACAATCTCTGATTCTTTTTCTCCAAGAGCGATTTCTTCTGTCTGCTGAATGATCAAATCCAGTTTTGCTGTAACTTCATTTTGAACCGTTTCTTTCTGATTCTCTGGAACATTTTCAATTGCTTTAGATACAATTTTGTTCACATCATTTTTCAGACTTTCAATTTTTGTGTGAATCTCAATTTTCGCAGCATTATGTTTTTCGCTGTCACTTTTCACTTGAGAAGTAATAAATTCCAAATCAGAAACGGTCTTTTCAAAAGCTGCCTTTATTTCATTTTCAGAGTTTTCCTTTGCATTTTCAGCAACGGAAACTTCCGTAAACAAATCTTCAATCGCCTTATTGTTGTGTTCCTGCAAAATTGACTTCTTGATTTTAACATCAAGTTGCGTGTGATTTACCTTTGCCTTGTTCTCATTTGTTTCCTCTGGAATATGAACGGAACTTTTTGGAAAATTTGTGTACAGATAGCCGGTCTGCAAAAGCTGATTGTTGAAATCCTTTTTGACCACAGGCATTCGCAAAATTCTTCCCAGAGTCTGAGTTTCAAAACTTTCTGATTTGATTTCACGATATCGGACAAGAATATGAGCACGGGGACAGTCCCATCCAGTTGCAGCTGCCAGTTTGAACAGAAGAAACTCTATCGGACTGTCATTCTGTGTAATGTCGTTCATTCGTTCCGTTGTTTCCTGCAGACGGGTAGCGATTTTGTTTTTTTCAATCCCCAAATCCTTAAGAATCTGCAGAACACGAGTTTTCTTGCTTTCAATTTCATTTGCAGTTTTCGTCTTTGAATCATTGGGAAGCTGAATCATCACAAGCGGATTTATAGTAAAGCCAAGTTTTTGCCATTCTTCACGAACCTGCTTTTGCTTTTCAATTGCCAGTGTCAAAAGAAGTTTTTCAATGTCTTCATCAGGAACTTTATAGTTCATAATGTCTTCTTCTGTCTGGCTGACAATTGATTCCTTGATAAGGCCTTCCGCAATTACCGATTCTCTTTTTATTTCCACAATTTCTGCATGGCCCATTCCTTTTTGGGCATAAAAATCCTTTTTTTCTGAATCGTTCTTAAATGGAGTTGCAGAAATTTTTATTATGATTTTTGGCTCAATGGTTTTGATTACCGATTCTTCCGCAAGTTTTGAATCATACGCATGGCTTTCATCTATCAAAAGGACAATCTGCCGTCCCTGATTTTTTGTATTTTCAATCAGGTCATCAAAATAAAAGCCATTTTCCTTCAGCTTGCGGTCATCTTCCGGGCGGCGCAAAGTGCGTTTGTCAAATTTATCTTTGCTGATGTTGTATTTCTGCCAGTTTGAAAACAGGATATCGTTTTTTAATAGGAATTCATTCTGCTCAATGTCGCTGGCTGTCAGAAGTCTTGAATTTAGATTCGGTGAAAAATATTCGTAGAATTTGTCGCGGCTTTGCATTGCCAGAGTATCGGAACAGGTCATCCACACAAAGGCAACATCTTCGTTAAAATCCGGTTGAGCTGCCAGGCGGTGAATGAAGCTTTCCGTCATAAATGTTTTTCCGCTTCCTGTCGGTGCCTTTAAAATGATTTTTGGCGTGTTTTCAAAACTGTCGGGCTGAGTTTTATAAAGTGTTTTGAATTTTGAAATCAATTCTTCTATTGCGTCATTCTGAAATTTCAGTGCGTTCATCAGCGGGCCTCGTTCAAAGTTTTGTAAATCTGCAGTATCGGGTGGGGAATTGCCTTAATCTCAATGTCTGTCAGGTCTTCAAATTCGTTTTCATAGATTTCAGGATTTCCTTCGCAATAAACATAGACTGTTGTCTTGTGAGTGGTTGTAGCGTTCACTGAAACTTCTGCAATGTCTTCCACAAAGGCAGGGAACATTTCCGGGTCTTCGTTAAAGTAAATGGCCGTAAGCTTTTTCCCGTCTGTGTAAAGTTGGTAGTATTCTGTGGTCTTTATTTCTTCTAAAGTGTTTTCACTCAATGAAATGAGACACCCCGCTTTTTGCGCCAGAAGAATTTTGTCTTCATCGCTGGCAAGCGTTTCTGAATGTTCACCAATAAAGTCGGTTTTGTAATATTTGAGGGAATTTCCCAAGCCGGGAATTTCTTCGCCCTTTGAATTGGTGTAGCCTTGCATTACACGGCGGTTGCGCTCGTAGGTGATGGATTCACAGATGTTGGACTCCGTTTCTTTCTGCTGAACAAGAATGCACTGTCGGTTGCCGCCATCTTCTGCATTGAGCTTCATTGTTGCGTGAAGAGTTGTTCCGCTGCCAGCGAAAAAGTCTAGGATTGTGGCATTTTTTTGATTTTGAAAAAAAGTAGCACCATAAACATATTCTTTTATTAAAGATATTGGTTTAGGAAAAGAGAAATCATCAATTAAATCTAACAACTCTAAGTCGTGAACACCATCT
>JAZLJW010000079.1:0-1490 GCA_045597345.1 Treponemataceae bacterium | reverse complement strand
CTGCTGCCGCTGTACATGGTGATGATGAGTTCTGTTATTGCGGTGACACCGTTATTATCCATGGTCTGCATGAATTATGCGGCAGATGGACATGATATTGATTTCGGTACCGCAAGAGGTATGGGATCCCTGTCTTATGCGATTGGTGCTGTGCTGTTAGGTCAGATCAGCAAGACCTGGAGTCCTAACCTGTTATCTGCTGCATTTATCCTGGCTGGTGCAGCCATGCTGCTTGTATTCTTCTTTATGCCGGACTGCAAACATTGCGGTGGTGAAAGTATTGCAAACAATCCAGACAATGCCTGTGATTCTGATAAAAGCACCTGCAACTCAGGAACTGCAGGTGTTGCTAAAACTGAACTGTCCATAAATGCTGCTGCAAATCATGCTGAAAAGATAGACAAAGAAGAAGGAACTTCCATTTTCCACGTAATCAAAACCTACCGTACATTCTTTTTCATCCTCCTTGGTTTCGGTACCGTTTACTCCGGCATGTCTGCTCTGGGTACTTATCTGGTCAATATTGTGACCAGTCTGGGCGGTGATACCTCTTTATATGGTATCGCACTGTTCTGTATGGCTTCCAGTGAGCTTCCGGTTATGACTGCGACTGGCAGACTGATCAAAAAATATGGATGTGAACGGCTGATTATCGTGGCTGCTATCTTCTATCTGTTTAGAAACTTTACCATCTGTCTGGCTCCCAGCATCCCGATCCTGCTGGCTGGTATGATGTGCCAGGGTGCCAGCTATGGTCTGTTTACCGCAGTGATTACCAATTATGCAGGCAGTCATCTGGCTGCAAAGCATGGACTGGCAGGACAGAACCTGATTGCTATTATGTCTACTGGTCTGGGTACTACTTTCGGAAGTATTCTGGGCGGATTCCTGATTGATCATTTTGGATTTATGGGATTGAAGCTGTATGCCATGGGTACTACTGTAACCGGTGTCAGCATTATGGTGATTACCTGTCTGGGTGTGTTGGCTCATGAGCGTAAAGTAAATACCGTTGAAATTCCTGCGAGAAAACGTGCTGTAAGACGTGCTGCATAATTCATATGGTTTATTCTATTTTCTAAGGGGTGTGTGATAACTGCCCCTTATTTTTATGAAACAACGAGTCGAGTGGGTATAATCAGATGCGTCGAGCTCGCTCGTAAGCAGCTGGCTATGCACATTCGACCACTGTCAATATGAGCAAGCAGCCCCCCTGTGGGGCGGATTGCGAATTTTGACCAACACTGCGTGCAGTGTTGGTTGGTTCATTATTCGTAGTAATCCGGCTCGTCTGGATTACTTCCGATTTTTATGAGAAGGAGTGTATTTTATATGAAAAAAGAGGTTAGCGGATTAGGCTTTCTCGCGGTTATGAGTATGTACCTGATCTCCATGGGTGTAACAGTTACCACACCTGCTATGGCGATTTTTGCAGCTCAGTTCCCGGAGAATAATTTTGCGTTGGTATCAACGCTTCCTAGGATATTTAC
>JAZLJW010000078.1:0-21086 GCA_045597345.1 Treponemataceae bacterium | reverse complement strand
TCCGTATCTGACTATCGTTTCTTTCCTTCCCTGTTTATTTGTTAAAGAACTTTCGCTTGCCACCGTTTCTCTCAGTGGCGCGTGATGAAGAAGTTATCACATCTTTCATCATTTGGTCAAGAGCTTTTCAAAACTTTTTTTCAAGTTTTTTTTCGCTTACCTTTTCAGGTCTGCAAAATCTGCTAAGCTTTTCAAGGCTTTGCAACTCTTTTCTAACTCACCGCTGCATTACTGCTTCGGTGAATGAGACTATATACCAACTTACCTTTTCCTGTCAATAAAAAGTTTTGAATATTTTTGTTTTTTTTTGACGATTTTTCACCTCTACAGTTTAGGCCCCTTCGACAATGAGCAAAGCTCATTATTGCTCAGGAATCCTTAAAGGAATTACCAGAAAAGAGTAATGGTGTTTTCTTCTGCAGTAAAACGCCCCTTTATGCCTATTGGGATGGGGAATGAGGGATCAATGTGACCAAAATCTGCATCCATAATAATGGGAATATCATATTTTGAAAGGATTCCCGTTACTGCATTGTACTGATCCATTCCCATAGCAGATTCACCCCAGGCAGCAAGAGGACGGCCACAGACCACCGCAGAAGCGGAACGGAACCAGCCGCACTGATCCAGATGCCAGATCTGGCGACGCAGTTCCATAGGATTTGCGTCACAGGATTCCAGAAACCAGATAACCGGTCCTGCTTTTTCAAGATAGTCACGGGTACGGTCCATGGCAGTTCCCGCAAGATTTGCAAGAACGTCAAGACAGCCTCCCAGATACACACCTTCTGCCGTTACAGACCTACCCTGCCCCGCACTGCCGGCATACAACAGTTTTTTAGGGCAGTCATAATTATAGGGTGCCAGCGGGCCATAAAGGGCTTCTGCAGCTTTTTCTGCAGCCGGCGACTGAAACATATCAAAGCCATGAACAGAACGCGTCTTACCGGTAATAACGTTCCATACCTGCTCTTCCGGCAGTTCCCAGGGTTTTCCGTAACCACTGATGCACTGGGTATAGAGCCCTCCCGAACCGCCAGCCACCGTCAACGGATAGATGAAGTTACTGTTATCACTATAGCCTAAGAACCACTTCTGCTTTGCGGCTGCCAGCTTTGGAAAATCAAGGAAGCCTGCAGTTTCACACATGAGTTCTCCACCACCGGCACTGATAATTGCTTTTACAGAATCATCAAGCCAGAAGCGGGTCAATTCTGCGGCACATACCTGAGGATTGGTACTTATGCCGAGACCATCATTCATAAAAACAGTATCGCCGGTAACAACCCGATACCCCAGGGATTCAAGCTTTACCACTGCTGCCTTCATTCGGGAGGCATAGGGCTCTGTAGTACAGCCAAAACCTGGTGCTGTTATGGCAATCGTATCGCCTGGCGCTATCGGAGCCGGCCAGATGTCCGAAACATTTTTGGATTGCGGAATCATATCGTCCTTCCCCTTTTATTTTTTTCGTTTTAAAGCCAGCAGCGTCAGGTCATCATACTGATCGTCTTCGGTCATGTGGGTATAGTATTTATATTCTGCAAACTGAAGATGATCTTTCCGGTAGGCACAGTAATCGTTGTACTGAATGAAGTGGTCATTCAGGAACTCATCTACCAGACTGTCTACCTGTACCCGGTCAGTTTCCTCCAGCCCCGGCTTTTTATACATACGGAAGATTTTTTCTACAGATACCAGTGCCATAACACCATCACGGGCCGTTTCGCCACAGGTGGAGAAATCAAATTCCAGAAGTTCATCAGGAATAGGGTTGTGCCACTTTTTCAACGTATATTTCCGGTGATGGTAGACACTTTCGATGATTTCTGTAACACGTTCCGGTGTCATCTCCTCGCCATCCTGACCAAAGGTATGACTGCCATGTTCATCGCCTTCCTTAAGGCCAGGCTCCTGACAGAGAATCGGTTTGTAGTTTTTGTCGCGGAACAGACGTTTTGCTTCTTCAATACCGTCAGTGTACAGGAACATGACGTCGCCGGGTTCAAGGTGCACTTTGACAACAGGGAAACCGCCTTTCATGTCTACCATAAAGCTGGGGAATACACCGGCAGCAGCACTTTCAGGCAGGGTAATGACTTTCTTTTTGCCGGTAGCAGCTTCGTAAATGTGCACCAGGTTATCACCGGCGTTACAGAAGTACGCGTCCCCGTTCTTTGAGTTATAGATACACAGACTGAATGCGGCAAACCGGCCCTTAAAGCCACGGGATTCAATCAGGTCGTTAATCTGGGAAACAACGGGACTCAGGTTATAGCCGTTTTTCTTGTAACTCCAATCCTTGAAGTAATTCAGATACAGGGTTGCAACCTGTACCATGATAAGGGCAGCCGGAACCCCTTTACCGGAAACGTCGCACTTGATCAGGGCATAGTGCACGTCATCCAGCTTCATACTGTCAAAATAGTCGCCCGAAACGCCTTTTGCACCTTCGTAGTACCCGAAAATCTGCGTACGATCGTCTTCTATCGAACCGGTGGTCAGTTTCCGCCCCTGGGCGTCGGTTTCCAGCGGAATAAACATTTTCTGGATTTCCTTACCCATGGTCAGATCTTTACTGGCGGCAGCCGCCTTTACCAGAGCATGGGACATGTCATTGACCGTGGCACCCAGCATACCGATTTCATCTCTGGATGTAATCTTGATATCTTTTCCGTCAAGTTCTTCCTTGTCTTCTGTGTCACGGATCATGGCTACATGCGATGCCAGCAGTTTGATAGGACGAATGATGATGTTGGCAACCATAAGGGAGCCGATGATACCGATGAGCACCGTAAGGACAGCGACGATTACGGCTGCATAGATGATATTCTGCCGGGAAGAAGCCAGTTCACGGAGCATGGGCTCGGTGGAAACTTCAAGAATGATGAGACCACGGACAAAGGTCTGGTCACTACCCTGCCGATAGAGAACCGGTTTGTAGAAAAGCCAGCGGGTGTTTTCACCCTTGTAGATGGCTTCTGTCGTATATTCAGGATAAGATCCGCTGCCTTCCTGAGCGATGGTGGTCAGCTCCTGGGTAATTTTTTCTGACAGCTGACGGGTAATAAGCTGTACTTCTGCCATACGTTCCTGACTCACCTGATCAGTCTTCAATGCGAGAGAAACACCTTCAGCCGTCAGGACCGTAACATCTTCTGCCATCTGGGATACGGCATCAGCTGCTTTCTGGTTCAACGTAAGGGCATTTTTCGTAATGGCGGTGTATTCTTCCCCGGTCAGTCGGCTATTCCCGAATGTCAGGGTATCGCTGTCAATGTACTCAAGAATGTTGTCATCGTTGGTGGCCCAAACATAGTCAAGTGCTGTAGAACCACCATTCATGGGAAGACCCGTAATGGTTGCAGCCACAATATCTGCAGAACCGGTAACCTGCGCCGGAAGGAAACTCATTTCGAGTACATTCTGACTGGGCATATAGGCTTTAGCACCTGAATTCAACGATTCCAATGCCAGATCAACCCGTTCCTTAAGCGACTGTGACAGGGTCTCCCGTTGCGTCTGAACCATCATGAATCCCAGCGTTACCGAAACAATGGTAACAATTCCCAGAACCAGTGATGAGGTAAAAAATACCATACGGTACTTCAAACTGCGTCCTTTGGTCATGACACTTTTTGCAGATTCTTTTTTCAACTGGGGCATAAGATCTCCTGTCAATAGTGAATGTACTTCAGCCTTAATCAGTCGTGATTCCTGCGCAACCTGAATAATGCCGTGAACAGAGGCATACAGGCAGCCTGCTATGAACACACAGAGCACAAAAAAGAGGATGTAACTGAAATCAGTCGTATATCTGGCATTTGATAAAATTCTGGTAAAGGTGGGGACATAGCGGTAGGTGTAATCTCCCAATTTAACCGTACCGGATTCAACGATGGAAATAGTCTGGTCTGCCCAATACAGTCCCCGCTTACTGTGAAGCAGTGCTACTTTATACGTACCGCCATCCATATTGGAAAGGGAAATATTGCTGATGCGGCGGTCAGACGCAACGGAATACTGCAGCGCATCAGCTGATAACAGAACAGCGTTTTCCAGTGTATCTTTGGTAACGTATACGGCAGTAATAACACCATCTGAATCAAAACCGCGACCGATAATGCTGATGCTGACTTCCCCAAACTGATCCTGCGTGCAGTTAATTGCAGAAACTGCAGTATACGGGATGAACTTGTTCAGCTGCAGATAAGAAACCGTTGCGGGACCGATATTTCCCGCATGGTCAACGGCTGCCACAGAAAAAGCATACAGTCCGTTTTCACGGTTGGTAAACCGTACACTGGAGCCTTTACTGACGATACGGCGTGGAGGTTTTGCAACTTTAGCAGTGCGGGAAGCCACATATTCCAACGCATAGGTATAACCGGCAATATCACTGTCATCCTCAGAGCCGGGCTGCCACTGCAGTGAAAAGGTATTACTGGTAAGGAAGCCGTCTTTTCCGGAGGGAGGCAGAATGACAGACGGGGATTGCGGAGGCGTTGTATCACGGAGAAATGTTGTACTGCTGCAGCTGGAAACATTTCCTGCATAATCGACCGCACGTACTTTAAAGTACCAGGTACCGTCTTCAAAAGCATTCAAGGAAACCCGGGTATTGGAAGCCAGTTCAACCAGATATCCGGGTGGTTCAACAGCTGGATCCTGAGACCAGCTGTAACTGTATCCTGCAATGCCCGAAGAGTCTTTGGGCAAGGTCAGTAAAAGGCTTACATTTGAAGCAGCTGTTGGTGTTCCAGCCTTAAATGACTGTGGTTTTATGACCGGTGGAGCGCAACTGGAATCTGGAGAAAGTCTGGTTACCCGATTATTTGATTTTGCATCCTGCTGCTGCCATACCAGATGAAAACTGCTGTTTCCCGTAAGGACCGGAGTTCCAAAACTGGCGGCATATTTCCCGGAAGTCAGTGCTGTTTCTTCCCAGTAGTTGCTGCCCCGCAGCTGCCCCAGATACACACTGGCAATACCGGTACGAAAGTCAATCCAGACAAGGGAAACTACACCATCAATACAGACTAACTGAGGCTGATACTGCATGCCGAGTCCGGAACTCAGTTCATAAGGGGTAGTTAACAGCTTTCCGTCTTGTGAAAGCTGGCAGACAAATATGCGTGAACTTTCTGAAGCGTAATAGGTACGCTCAAAGGCACAGTAAATTGTACCATCAGCGTTAAGCAGTGTAGCGCGCTGATTGGTATAATCAGCAAAAGGCTGAGTTTCTGTATCCTGATTGGTAAAGAGAACCGGCTGACTCCATTCAGAAGTTCCTGCAGGCGCATGGGTTGCATACAGCTGGTACGTATTACGCTGACCATACGTGTAAGAGCTTTGGAATACGACCAGATCGCCGGTGTCGGTCTGAACCAGTGTGGGGACAAAGGGATTCTGAAGATGCGAAGACGGAATGAAGTCTGTAAAAGGAGTCCAGGAAGTTCCGTCTGGTGAGGAGCTTGTTGTCAGTACAAAGTTTTCATCACGGGTACAAGTAGCAAACAGTATAAATGAGCCGTCACTTCGGGAAAAAATTCTTGGTGCAACCGATGATGATGATTCCTGCGATATGGCGCTGCTGGTAAAAGAGGTGCCGCCATCAGTGCTGGTATACACCGTTACGGTATGGGAGTCAGTAAGGGCAGCTACCGCAATGGTGCCCTCTTTTGAAACAGCTGTAGAAAAGACATCAGGAACATCACCGGTATAGGCTATAGGACCTGCAAAATGTTTTTTTGTCTGCCACTGGGATTCTGCACCTGAAAACTGTCCCGAAAGCCAGATAGTTCCGCTTCGTTTATTCTTTGGAATGACATCCTGCCACACCACTGCAGCCTGGGTTCCATCCTGAAGCCATGCTGACTGGGGATACCGGCTTTCCTCATTTGAAAGCGATACCGGCTCTTCCCAATACAGGCTTTGGGCAGATACGGTGCGGGGCAGCAGAATAAATAAACCTATGACACAAACAAGGGAAATGATTCTCTTCATCATAACAGCGAATCTACCTTCTTTTTCAGGTCAAGAATTTTTGCAGACTTAGCATACTCCGGATTCTGCATCAACTGCATGACAATAGCAGCTGCCTGAATGGTATTTCCCTTCTGAAGTTCCTGAACAGCCTTCTGATACATACTTTCAGCTTCGGAAGGAAGAACAACAGAACCACTGCCTCCCAGCGCGATATTTATGCGGTCCTTCAATGTCTGGGCATCTTCGTTATCCGGGTTTTGAGCCAAAGCATCATCAACTTTTGCAAGTGCGCTGCGAAGATTGATTTCATCCCGGTTATTCTTATTGTACAGCGTCAATGCTTCTTTGTAGAGTGAATCTGATTTTATCTGGGTACTTCGGTCAATAGGTTTCTGCCGTACTCCCAGTTCTATTTCGACCGTGTAAATAAAGTCTTTAAGTCCAGGATATGACGGATTTATTTCATACAGGTCAAGCAGATCAGCATATACCTGCCGCTGTTTTTCCTTATCCTTGTACTCTTCTTTTGCAGTCCGCACTTTTTGGGCAAAATACGTTTCAAAGGCAGCCGGATCAATCAGTTTTGAAATCTGCAGCGACATAAGGCTTGCTTCCTGATTCAGCGGATATACCAGCTGAAGTTCCCGGATTTTCTGAAGAGCATTCTGCAATGCGGTAACACCTTCCGCCCGGTTTCCATTCTTTAACAGCGACTCACCCTGCGCAAAGTAACTGTGTGCAATATTCAGAGTCTGACTCATTTCCGGATACAGCGGCGCAGAAGGCGATATAGTGCGCCCGGTTTTCATACTCAACGCAGTACCGACCAATGCAAGCAGCTGAACAATTTCGGGGTCATCTTCAACATTGGTAATAAGCCAGCGTGCCTTTGCCTGCTGCAGCAGACTGTCGGCAGATTCAAAATTACCGGCATAGTATTCATTCTTTGCCTGTTTTTTCAGACGGCGGACTTCAAGAACGATGCGTTCATTTTCAAGCCGGTTTATTTCTTCACCCAATGCCATCAGTTTGGCATCGCACTGAGCACGGAGAGTTGAATCTTCCCGATACAGGAATGATTCTGCATATTTACTTCCCGCTTTTTGAATACTGGATCTGGCACTGGTATAATCATCCCGGGTAATGGCAGTACGTGCTTCCGTATACCGTAACTCACCCTCTGCAAAGATGCGTGTTGCCTGACGGATACGGTCTTCAGCAGCTGCCTGTAATGCTCTGGTACTTTCTGCAATCCTGATAATCTGCGCTACTGCTTTTTCCACCGGATCAGAAGAAACAACCGGACTGACAATCTGCTGCAGAACGGTCAGCTGATTCTGTAACGATGCACACTGTGGCAGTAAGGTTTCTGTAAGAGGCACCACTTTTTGGGGATATGATGACAAAGTGGGATCAAGACTTTCATTCAACAGGGTCAGCGCTTCTTCGTACGAAAGAACGGTATGTTCAGTTATAAGCTCTGAGGCACGCTGAATATACGTACTGAACCGGTTTTCCAATTGCTTCAGGGAGGAATCTGATTCCGTACGCAATGCAACACCTAATCCACGTATTGATTCCATAAAATCCTGAGAAGAAACGGCTCCGTTCAGATTCTGCACCCGCCCGGCAATTTCTGAAATACCGGCACAATACTCTGTGGCTGCCTGGTTCAAGGATTCAATGCGGTGGTAAGTTTCAACCGCAGAAGTAATCCATGAGAAATTACCTGTTCTGACTGCATCCTCGGCAGCAGCCAGTGCTTCCTCATATATTTTTGCAGGAATCTGAGAAAGAACAGTGCGATAAGACTGGTCATTCAGAATAATTCCCTGCATCCACGTGCAGGTATTACGCATATCTGAAATAAGCAGAGAGAAGTTTTCATCACGCAAAGGAGATGGAGTGCCATGCTCCAACAAACCGGCAAGTTTTTCAAGCTGATCTCCCACCGAAAGGAATGTCTGGGCAGCAGCAAGCTGCTTTTCGCTTTCAGCGGCCATAGCTGAAACAGATTCTGTTGAACCTGAACCATTCAGTGAAATACAGGCATCAAGGTGAATCAGCGCTGCCGTCAGAGTATCAGGCTTTGTCTGCTCAACAAGCAGATTCCACAGCATATCCATGGCTCCAGCCATACCGGAGTCCTGTTCGCTGCTGGAACCAAGAATAAAACGCCAGGCAAAAGGAAGATAGGAAGCCTCCGTTTCCAATCCCTGCTGAGCTGCCAGAACGGTAAACATATCCTGAAATGTATATCCGACAGACACAATGGTGTTACGTACTGAAGCATACTCTGCCATAGCGGTCTGAACACGCCGCACAGCGCTCTGGGTTGCAGCTGTATCATCACTCTGCAAGGCTTTTCTCAAGGATTCAAAAGCATTTTCAGCTTCAAGACTGATCTCCGGGAACCGTCCGACGGCACTTTTGACCGTATCCAGCAGTCTGTTTACTGCAGCAACCGTCTCATCATCATTTTCCCTGACAAACGAATCATAATACACTGAAAAGCCATGTACCTGGTTGAGTACTGCTTCGGAATACTGGCCTTCATGGGTCAGTCTGGAGCCTTCCGCAATGATATTCTGAAATTTGATGTGGTTGACTGCGAATTCTGCAGCCCTCCGTGTTGATTCCAGAAATGATTTCATCCGGGAAGAAGGATTTACTTCAATGCTTTCTATCTGTTTGATTAATTCCAGCTTGCGTTCATCGTTTTCCGGATCGTTTTCAATAACATAAATCAATTCATCTGCCAGCTGGGTCAGCAATTCACGGGAATGCATAATAATCTGCACCCGTTTCTGTGCTTCATCAAACTGACTGGGATTATCACGGATGAACTCTGAAAGGATTTTCAAGGCTTCATTGTATTCACGGTTTTCTATGTGCGTATCGATTTCCTGCAGCTTTACGGCATTACCGTTATCCTTTGCAAACACCACTCCTCTTGAAAAAATTCCAAGCAGAGAAGCAATAAGAAATACAGACAGTTTTTTTGAATACGTCACCATGATAAGTATACCATTGAGCCCCTGCAAAAACAGTTCATCTCTTCTACATTTTCGGATTATCTTACGCCTTTATACACGAACTCCACTCAGATTTGCATGTACCACTTCTTTTTTGTTACTATACGTGATGAAATGGGTTTATTTTCAGCATCTGACAGACATCGGAACAATTCTCCAGCTGCATTGCTTGCAGTTCTTTTCTGTGGGATGTCTGTACTTTTTGCCGAAAACAACCTGTCTTTTTATGAAACACTGCAGCAGGAACATGATAACGAAGGTCGGACCGTCTTCAGATCGCTTCTGATTCCTTCAGGTGGTAAAGCAGAAGCCATGGGCTCAGCATTCACCGGATTGAGCAATGATATCGGCTTTTTTGAATATAATCCTGCAGCATCCAGTCTTCTGACTGAAACAGAGGCTGCCGCTTTCCACAACATGTGGATTGCTGACTCTTCGGTAGAGACAATTGCCTTTACCCAGCGGTCAAAAGATCTGGGATATGGCATTATGGCAAAATGTTTTTATGTCCCTTTTACCGAATACGATTTTTTCGGAAAAGAGCTGAATAAGTCGTACTATACCGAATCAGCCGTTACGCTTAATACTTCATACAATTTTTTCCACGGGTATACCTTCAAAGGACTCGCACTGGGCGCAAATATTAAAGGCGCACTACGGACTGTTCCAGACTACTCAGGAGATGATTCTGCAACGATCGTCAAAAACTCAGGATTGAGCCAGTCAGCTATTGCATTTCTTGCGGATGCAGGAATGATGATCCGATTCAACTTTCTTAAATGGTTTGATTCACGAACTCCCAACATGTCACTGGGCTTTTCCGCTACAAACTTTGGTGTTGCCCTGACCGGCCTGCCTAAAAACGGGTTTAAGCCTGCTGAAGCTCTTCCCAGTAAATTTTCTGCCGGCTTTTCCTGGCAGATGATTCAACCCATAACCATTACGGCTGAATTTCAAAAACCCATAAATCTCTTAAACCCTAAGGAGTCTGAACATTGGGCCGCAGGAGTTGGTATCGACCTGCAATTTACCAGCTTTTTCGCAGTTCAGGGTGGTTTTCTGCTGAAAGGGGCAAATCCACGATTCAGCCTGGGCGCTCAGTACGATATCCGAAACCGGGTAACCATGAATGTAAACTACACCTACGACATTACCAGTTCCCTGGCACCACTGAACAGAATAAGCGTTTCCCTCAAAACCCATCTGGGCGACCGGGGCCGTTCAAAAATTCAGGATGAAATTGATGAATACTACCTTATGGGAATTGATTATTACACCAGCGGTAACCTTGATATGGCCATAGAGCTTTGGGAAAAAGCACTGCAGCTTGATAAACGGTATGACCCGGTAAAAATGTCATTAAAAGCTGCACAGGATACCAGACGTGTTGAACAGAAAATGCTTGACCTGCAGAAAATCGACTGAGACATAAAAAAAAAGAGCTGTTTGGGCAGCCCTTTTTCAGTCAGTCATTAATCCTTACGCTTGAACACATGGTAGTTAATATCACTGAATAACGTATGGCGTTTTTCCATTCGGGTAAGCCATTCCGTACTGATATTGTTTGATCCAAGTGATTCATACACGGTACCGAATGCTACAACACTTTCTTTAAAGCGATATTCAGCATAATCCGGATACTGCTGTTCATCTACCATGGCAGGCCAGCGGCTGTCCATAGCCAGCAGCACTTCTTTTGCTGCAAGGTTCAGATACCGTGATTTAAGACCGGTATCATCGGTAAAACGTCCAGCCAGGTCAATCATCCGTTCACAGGCTTTGCGGACATACCGCAGCATCCAGCCGTTACTGTGACTCAAAAGATTTTCACCATAGCCTTCTCCGCAGGCGGCACAAGGAAACGGTTCAATCTTCTGCAGGGTAAACTGATTTTCAAGCAGGTCGGTACTGCAGGAAACATCAAAAGCTTCTGTAAAAGCCATAGTTCTGAGCAGTTCTTCAAGGAAATCAATTCCTTCATACCAGGTACTGCCGAACAGCGCCATATCGAATACACAGGTATCTACAACCATATCAGAGTCACACAGTTCTGCAGCTTTATCCAGAAGCGAGCATTTTTCTTCATAGAATGCGTGGGCATCAGCTTTTGCCTGCTCCAGTGCCATTTCTTCATTGTACAGAACACGCTCGCTTGAAGTAGTTCCCTGAGTGTAATACTTGAAACCAGTAGATACACGGCTGTCAAATTTACCGAAGAACTCTGTCAGGTATGCTTCATCAGCATCATACCCAATATCATATTCCTGACTGCGATACACGGGGTGTTTATGGTATTCCAGCGTATTGCTTGAATCACGCGCAAAAAGAGCCAGTGAATTCCGGGTACGTACCGGATAGAAAACACCGTACTCAGGCTGTGGATTGCCAAAAAGAATACCATGGGTATCGATTATGGTGTAATTGAAACCGTAAGGCCGGATCAGCCATTCAAGTGCTGGAGCATACGCCATATACGGTATGTAGAATCCGTCAGGAGCAACACCGAAATAGTGCTTGTGGGCCTGAAGTCCTACTTCTATCTGAGCCTGAACTGCTTCAGGAATATCTGCAAAATGCGGCAGAAAAACATGAGTTGCAGTGGTTGCCAGAAGCTCGATATTTCCGCGTTTTGCGTAATAAACAAACTTTGACAGAATGTCCTGATTCATAATTTCAGTAAATTCATGCAGGTTTTCTTTTGCTTTATCAAGATAACGGCATGCCAGTGTATGCTGCACAGAACCATGTTCATACTGTTTAACTTCAGCTTCGCCCAGGGTAATCTGCCGGTTCAGCCATTCTATGTACAGCAGCTGCAGCCGTGGATCAGCGAGCATATCACATAATGCCGGTGAAATGACCAGATTCAGCTTAAAGGGGATGCCTTCTGCTTCCAGATTGGCAAACATGTTGAGCAGCGGAAGGTAGGTATCTGAAATGGCAGAGAACAGTGCTTCATTGCGGGAAAAATGAGGATCATCATTTTCAAGATGACGAATAAAACTCTGGTCAGCAACCAGGGTCAGAACGAGTTTTTTCTTTGACATATGATTTACATCCTGTTACGAGAAAGACTGTCGATGATTCTGATACTGCGATTTGATCAGGTTTGGAAGACCTGACAGCTTCATGATTTCAGGAATATCCGAATCAGCAGAAGTCATGGCGTTGGATACAGCAAGCGATGAAATTTCAGGACATCCCTGAGGAATGGTAATCATTGCAGAATGAGCAAGTACCTGTACCGGAAGGTCACCGTTACGGGCAACCAAATCAATACGTACAAACAATTCATTGGATGGCAGCAGAACAAACTGTTCTCTGTTTTCGCAGGTTACCGGAATATCATATGATTCACGGGCCTTTGCCGAAGCACGGTTTTCAAAGAAAGATACCCGAAGTACCAGCTGTTCAAAGTTTTCTGCTGCCAGGACAGCAGCCTTATCGGCATCACTTACTTCCCAATATACAAAGCACCAGACCGGATTCCGCATAACGGCAGCAATAGTAGTTTCGTTAAAGTGATCAGGAAGAACGTTTTCTTCAGGAAGGCCAGGATTGTCACCTTCTTCCAGCTCTTCTTCGTTATCTTCCTGCATTTCTGCTATAACTTCCAGAAGTTCACCAATTATTAACTGTCTGTTTAATTCTTCAGGAATATCGATTCCGTAATCATCTGCCAGGGATAGAAGATCCGCGGTAGAAAGTGTTTCTAAATGAGCGCGTGTAGCGATATTGATATCCATAATTATCTGTTATCTTACCAAAAAGTGCGCAGGCTGTTCAACACTGAATGTCTGCGGCTTTCCATCAACCGGAATGGTAAGCTGGGTAGCCGCCAGCTGCAGCCGTTTTATCTTCAGCTGCTTCTGCAGCAATTTATTCATCTTGAAGTTTCCGTATTTGTCGTCGGCACAAATGGGGAAGCCGGCCTGAGCCAGATGAATACGAATTTGATGCATACGTCCGGTTTCAAGCTGTAACTTGAGCAGACTGAGCTTCAGCTCACTGCCATCTTCAAGAGTCTCAGTTACGGTTTTTTCTACGGTGTAATGCGTAACTGCATTCTGACTTTTATCCTTGTGCTGAACATCAGACCGGAATGTGCCTTTTTTGGACTTTGGTTCTCCGATACACCAGGCCTGATACATCTTCCTGACCTTTCCCGCATTCAGTTCATGGGTCCATTTTCCCGCTGCACTGCTGCTTTTTGCTACAACCAGAAGTCCTGCCGTTTCTTTATCAAGACGATGCACAAGATACACCGGATATCCCACCTGTTCAGGCAGTACACGATCCACACTGGAAGTCACCCCTTCCCCCCCCTGGACAGCAAGTCCACAGGGTTTGTTAATTATCAGGATTTCTGCGTTTTCATATACGATTGGAAGGGTATTCATGCCGAAAAGTGTACTGAAGACCTTATCCTTTTACAAGCCGGAGAAACCATGCACCGAATTACACGCCGAATTACTTCTTTCATTCTGACAGTCCTTCTGTTCTTTGCTTTCTTACCTGCTCTGCATGCTGATGTCATATACTCAAGCACCTGGGATTTTTCTGTTGACCTGCCGGAAGGATTTACCATGGTTGATGCCGCAGATGATAACCGTTTTTTATTTGAACATCAGGCATTACCGGTTCAGGTACTTCTCCGTGCATACCCGGGAACTCAATTTGACAGTCCCCGCGCCGCCCTTAGCGACGTTTTCAGCAAACTTCACGCCACAGGCGACATTGATGACTGCGACTGGCGCAATGCAGAAACGGTCATCGGCAGCTTCACCATGACGCTCGGTTCGGTCGATTACTGGGGTTGGGCCGTTGCAGCAAGGCTTTCGGAAGTACCAGGCATTGTCTGTTCCCTCAGCTATATCAGCACCGACTATGCTGACGTTGGAGGCGTTGAGCAGTTTCTACTCAGCTGTGCTGACAGTCTCAACATCGATACCGGCAGTTATCGGGAAGCCGGCCCCATTACCAGCTATGCCTTTCCTAAAACACAAAAGATCAGCCACAAAATCTCCATTCACGGGATTCCCATTACTATTCAACTTGACGCTGATGACATTGAAGCAGACCGTTTTGTCATAGAACGCGAATTTGCCGTTTTATCCATGTATTCAGAAAGTCCCCTCTGGAAAGAAGCCTGGCAGCGATACTACCGCCAGATATTCCGCAACAGCTGTAACCGGCTGAAAAACGCAGCATTTCAGATTCAGAATGCACTTTCCCGTACCATGAAGGCGGACAAACCGATGAATGCGGCTGAAGCAGACCGTTGGATTGCAGAACAGTTGCTGTCCTGGACCCAGGAATTTACCTATCAGCGTGACTACACAACCAGTGATTTTACACCGGTTACGGCAGCCCTTACCGGCAGCGGCTGTGACTGCGACAGCAGATCCATGCTCATTACCTGTCTGTTGATGAATATGGGGATTCCGTCAAGCATTTTTGTCAGTCGGGAATACAGTCATGCCGTTGTAGGAGTGCAGGTTGACGGTAAAGGAGCACGGTTGGACACCGAAGATGGCAGTTATATTCTGGGAGAAACGACAGCAAAAGTTGATTTGGGGTTAATGGCGAAAAATATGAGTGACAGTACCAAGTGGCTGTATGTGCCACTGGTACCATAAAGTCAAGACTCACTGAGCTGCGCTGAGAATCACTGAGCCTGTCGAAGTGCCCTCAGCGCGAAGATACCTCAGTCCTGAGTCAGCAGGTTATAGGCTTCTACAGGATCGGTTACGTTCAGCAAAGCATCGCGCAGATCCTTATTCTTGATTTTTGAGCTGAAGTAACTCAGTGTCTGCAGATAATATGCATGCTGATTGTAGGCAGCAGCAATCATGAACAGCAGGCGAACCGGGGTATCATCAATAGTCTGGAAATCTTCGATATCGCATTTACTGATACCAACTGACATAACGAGATCAGTGATAGAAGACAGACGTACGTGAGGAATTGCGATTCCACGTCCGATAGCAGTAGACATCAGTTCTTCACGCTTCAGGATTTCTACTTCAAGTTCACTTGAAGATTTTACCTGTGGTGCAGTGCTGAGGTTGGCAGCCAGTTCAACCAGTGCATCATGTTTATTGTTGTGGTTAAGAAAAACAATGCGGTCTGGAGACAGAATATTCTTAACCTGTACCTGAGAAGTCTGAGTAGCAGGTTTAGAGCCGGATGTAAGGCGTTCATTCACCCATTTTTCAATCTCAGCTTTCTTAAATCTCCATACAGTACCAATTTTTCCTGATGGAATATCACCCTTCTGGGCCCAGTCATATACAGTGCGTTCAGATACGCGGAGGTATTTTGCAACTTCTTCAATAGTGAGGATATCGTCTTCCATGAATGCTATCTCCCAAAGATTTGTTGGAATATTTTGCAAACTTTGCGGTTTTTTGTCAAGCTATGGCTTATTTTGCCAGTTCATGCAGACTGTCATAGGGATAGATTCCGGAAATAGTGGTTTCTATACGGTTTTCCCAGGTACTGCCAAAAATCACAGGGGTATCAGGACCGGCAAATTCACTGAGTACCTGACGACAGATACCGCAGGGAGGAACCGGATAGTCTGCTTTTGGAGCGACAACAGCAATAGCCTTGAATGTGGTATACCCGCGGGCCATAGCTGCAAACCATGCAGTTCGTTCTGCACAGTTAGTTGCGCCGTAGGAACGGTTTTCAATATTGAAGCCAGTCTGAACCGTATCATCAGGCAGCAGAATAGCAGCTCCCACACTGAAGCCGCTGTAGGGACAATATGCATTGTCTGCTGCAGCACGGGCAGCATCAAAAAGCGAACGAAAATCAACTGTTGAACTCATGGAACGACCTCCTGAAAATTGCTATTTTTACCGATTTCCTATATCATTTTTTTCTATGAAGAAAAAATCCCCACTTCCAAAAATATTCCTCATCAGTATAGCACTGATTATTTATATTCTCACTGCAGTTCAGCCAATAGACCGGGGAATTTCACTGATTCCACAATGGACTGTAGATGTTACACCAACTTCAAACACCGTTTTTGCCCAGACTGCAGAAGACGAAATACTTATTCCGTTTAAGCTGGGACAGCGGCTTGGATACATCACCCAGGATGGAGAACTGGCATACACGCACACCTTTCCCTCTTTGGCCACAATCAACAGAACACAATGGGCAAGTTACGGCTCTCAGGCAGAAAACACACCGTTCTTTTCTGCTCATGACAAACCCTTAGGTAGTATAACACAGGCCGGGTATCCTTTCTTTACCGAATACCATAACTTTGTTTTTCTTCCCGGCGGACTTTCCTTTGATAAACTGAACCGCTCAGGCGACACCCAATGGCGCTATGAAGGAATAGCACCCATTACCAGTTTTACCACCAGTGAAACCTGTGTAACTGCCGGTTTTGCAGATGGAAGACTGGTTCGCTTCAATGCAGAAACCGGAGCCGAAGATTTTTCTGTGTACCCCCAGGGAAGTAATTACCAGATAATTCTTGGAGCTGCAGCATCAAACAGCGGAACGTTCACTGCCTGCGTTTCAGGCATTGATGATCAACGTATTGTGCTGTACCAGTATGCAGACGGACAGAACACCATAATCTGGCACCAATACCTGAAAGGTAATCTGCGGGAAGGAACGCTGGTTCAGTTTTCCCAGGATGAGAAACATCTGTACTTTGCAGAAGCCAGCGGTATTGCCATAACAGATACCGCAACGTTCCAGACAACCCACATTCCGTTACGGAACAAAGTTGTCCAGCTGTACGAAATTCCTGAACAGAATCTGACCATATTGCTGGAAAAAGGCACCACGAGCTGGACCGTTGATATTCTTGAAAACAGTGTAAACCTGCTGGGAAGCTTTTCATTTGAATCCAGCAATGCCAGCATCTTTACACAGGGAAACAATCTGTATATTGGCCGGGGAGAAACCATTACAAAACTGGAGATTACACGATGACTGGAAATACACGAATCAAAAAACTTGTGAAACGATTTTTACTGCTTTCAGCCGCATTGGGTTCTGCAACAGCAGCCTTCTGTTTTGACTGGCCTCAGACCACTGACGGCGCCCAACTGTTTTCTGTGTTTTTCGGTCAGAGCATTGGTTCAAGTTTTGAAACATCCATGATTTTTGACCGTTCAGATACTATCACTGCTGCTGAAAATGGGGTCGTTTTATATCGTAATGATGATTTTCTGCAGGACAACGGCTGGTTCCCCAGTACTTTTGGAAACAGCATCATTCTGGGACACACTAATAATATGATTACCGTGTACGGAAATCTGGAATCGGTATATCTGACCGATAACGACATTGCCGTATCTCAGGGTACCACTATCGGGGTAAGTGGCGGAGACGGATGGAACAGCGGCCGTCATGGTCTTGAGTTCGGCGTGTATGATACAAAAGTGCAGACGATTATCAATCCGTTTTTGCTCATGCCACAGTTAGCAGAAAAAAAGCCCCTGGTCATTAAGAATGTTGTTGCTTATGGGAAAAATGACACCAGAAACGTACTGGATTCAAAGACCCGAATGCCCGCCGGCATTTACCGTCTGTATCTGGACAAGCAGGACAGCAACATGACCTATCGCACCATAGTTTCAATTAATGGTGCAGTTGTAGAAACTATTACCTATACCATTCTGCGGCAGATTAACGGACAGCTGTGTTTTTCCGGCAACAACACCTATCCCTACACTACTATTTTCCCCGATAAAGAACGCCAGTTTCTTGCTGAAGCGATTTTCAGTAACGGCACCAATACAGTAACCATCACCATTCAGGATATCTTTGGTAATCAGAAACAAACCACCTACACCGTCGTTTGTTACTGACACACAAATAAGAAAGTACTCCATAACGGACAGTTCAGAATCCGGTATGAAATACGAAAAGGAAGACAGAGTCTGGCAAAAACTGTTGCAGGCCGGTTTATATAGTTTCCTTGCCGGCCTGCACCTGTAGCAAAGTCACGCGAGCGGTTTTGACAGACTCTGACTGACTGGTAGTATTTCCATACAACGTTATAATCACTCGCCGTACAGGTGTTCAAACTCGTGGAGTTTTTCCAGCGCCTTTTCCTTACAGCCACCGCACACCGTACCAATCTTTGTAGCTGCCTGCAGGTCTTCCCAGGTGCGGGCTCCTGCTTTCCATGCAGTTTCAATATCTTTGTCGGTAATGTTCAGACAGGTACAGATAACTTCAACTGCTTCAGTGCCTTTATAGCCCGGAAGCCCGTTCTTTTCGCAGTAATCATCAATGGCTGCACGCAGAGCTTTATCACCAAGAACAGAACAGTGAATCTTGTTGTCCGGAAGCCCTCCCAAACGGGCTACAATGTCCTGTGGTTTCAGGCGGTATGCTTCTGCCAGATCCATACCTTTAATAGCTTCAGAAAGAATTGAAGTAGAAGCAATGGCGCTGGCACAACCGTAGGTCTTCCAACGGCAGTCTGTAATTTTACCGTCTGCAATGCGCAGCAGAATCAGCATCTGATCGCCACATTTGATATTTCCAACAATACCACGGCCATCACAAGGCCAGGCACTTTCATCTTCCATAAGAACGTTTTTAGGGTTCATAAAGTGGTCTTTTACCACATCACTATACAGCCATTCCTGCATTTCCATATATCTGTATCTCCTTATCTGTATCTTTTACCCAATCTGCCGCCATGGACGGCGGCAAATAGCAGTGTAGTTTTGCATCAGCAAAAATACGTCAGCGCACCGTCGACATGGCTCGAAGCCGTTCTATTACCGGTGGGAATTTTTCAAGAACGTAATCTACTTCTGCTTCAGAATTGTACTTACCAAAGCTGAAACGTATTGAACCATGTGCCAGTTCAGGACCAAGACCTGTTGCCATAAGAACATGGCTTGGCTCAAGACTTCCTGAAGCACAGGCAGAACCGGTACTTACATCTACACCTAACAGGTCAAGATGCAAAAGGATTGCTTCACCTTCAGCGCCTGGGAATGAAACATCCAGCGTATTAGGCAGGACGCGTTCCGGATGACCGTTTACCTTAATGTTGGGAATTTTTGCCAGAAGACCGTCGCGCAGCCTGTTGCGCAGTGCTCTGGTATGGGTTCCATAGTGTTCAATATCGGCTTTTGCCAGTTCTGCAGCTTTTCCGTATGCAGCAATGGCAGGAGCATTGTAGGTACCGGCACGGACACCGCCTTCCTGATGACCACCACGAATTAACGGCTCAATAGGACAGCCTGTCTTAACAAAAAGGCCACCTACTCCTTTAGGACCATAAATCTTATGTGCACTGAATGTGGCATAGTCTACGCCCCAGTCAGCAAGATCTACCGGCACTTTTCCGGCAGCCTGAACACAGTCAGTATGGAACAGGGCGCCTGCTTCATGAGCCATGGTACAAAGGGTTTTAATATCCTGAATGGTACCGATTTCGTTATTGGCAGTCATAATGCTGACAAGAACAGGTTTCTTTGCCAGAGCTTCTTTATAGGCTTCCATCTGAATCATACCGTCGCCGTCTACCGGCAGATACACGGCTTCCATACCGAATGATTCCAGACGTTTGGTTGCTTCAAGAACGCAAGGATGTTCAATGGCACTGGTAACGATGACGTTACGGCCACGTTTCTTTCCTTCGTTTAACATAGTATTCAGAACAGTGTTGTTACTTTCTGAACCGCCTGAAGTAAAAATGATTTCTTCAGCTTTTACATTTACCAGAGCTGCAACGTGTCCACGTGCAATCTCCATGTCTTTCTTTGCAGCCCGGCCGTCTTCATGCAAACTGGATGCATTTGCATATTTTGAAAGTTCTCTGGTATAAAACTCCAGCACTTCCTGAGACATCGGCGTGGTTGCATTATAATCAAAGTAAATTCTGTCACTCATGAATAACGTGGGAAATAATCCCGCCTCCTGCAATTGTACCGTTCAAATATACAACAGCCGACTGCCCGGGGGCAACTGCGCGCTGCGGCACTTCAAAACGGATGATATAACTACCTTCCTGCCCTTCTGCCGGTTCAATTGTTGCCGCGACCGGTTTGGAAGCAAGACGGATTTTTACGGTTGCATTAAATGCTTTTTTAGGTGCATAGCCACCGGCCCACACCCAGTCATCTGCAATCAGCGCAGATTCCAGAAGATCATCATTTTCAGAAAGCACTACCCTATTGTTTTCTACATCAATGGAATGAACATACAGCGGATTTGGTGCACTGACACCTAGTCCACGGCGCTGGCCAACAGTGTAATGTTCAATACCACGATGTTTCCCCAGGACTTTGCCGTCAAGATTGACAAAATCACCGGGCACCGACTCTTTATCAGAAAAGATGACATCAAAATATTCCGGTGGAACAAAGTCCATGCTTTCTTTTTTTTCTGCCTGAATCAGACCACGATCGCGGGCCAGCTGGAATACTTCTTTTTTTGTATAGGTAGCCAGGGGAAAACGAACTTTTTCAAGCAGGGTGGCAGGCACCCGGTACAGAAAGTATCCCTGATCTTTGGTATTGTCAGTGGCCGCTGCAATAAGGACCGGACGGATGCCGGCAGGTGCATCGCCATACTGTTCAGCAATATCGTAGTCAGAGCGAACCAGACAGGAATAATGGCCGGTACAGAAATAATCAAAGGAAATACCCAGTTTTTCGACACCGTGAATCATGGCACCGAATTTTACCAGCGGATTACAGCGGATACAGGGGTTCGGCGTGCGGCCGTTACGATATTCTTTCTTGAAATACTCAAGTACCTGGATTTTATATTCTTCGGAAACATCAATGACATGATATTCAATGTCATGAGCGGCACAGAAGGCGGCAACTTCTTCTATGTTTGAAGCTTCGCCGGGGCCAAAGCAGCTGCCTTCCATGGTTTCCGGCAGCGGAATGGAGCCATCATATTTGGCCATGGTAACACCGATGACGGTACAGCCGGCCTCTTTCAGCAGCAGGGCAGTCAGGGTAGAATCTACACCGCCGGAAAGGCCGACAACTACGGTATCTCCGGCTTTGGGCATGTCTAAAGGTGTTACAGAAAAATCACTCATAACGG
>JAZLJW010000077.1:0-12429 GCA_045597345.1 Treponemataceae bacterium | reverse complement strand
CAGACTGGAGCAGCAGCAGAGCGCGGCCTTCGTTGGTCGGGTCGTTTGGAATTGCAATGTTGGCACCGTTTGACAGGTCTGCAACAGCAGAAACTTTGCGTGAGTACAGAGCGATAGGTTCAATATGGATACCGCCGGCATTTACCAGGTGATAGTTGCGTTCTTCGTTGAAAGAATCCATGTACGGAATGTGCTGGAAGAAGTTGGCATCAATCTGACCTGATTCCAGAGCTTCGTTAGGAGTTACATAGTCGGTAAATTCTACAACTTTCAGGGTATAGCCTTTTGCTGCCAGGTCATCGATAATCAGGTTCAGCATAGCAGCATGTGGTTCTGGAGTTGCTCCAACGGTGATTACGTTTGAATTGGTTTCTTTTTTACCACCGGCAAAAACAAGACCGGCAGCAAGCACTGCAAGAGCTGCAATTGAAATGATTTTTTTCATTATTTTTATCCTCCAAATAATGTGTTCGTGTTTGTACATGAAGTGAATCACCGTTTTCTTTGGTGAATCACTTCACGTTCAGCACTATAGCAATTTGAAAGATTATTGAGAAATACTATATTTCTATGCTGAGTTATAGTTTTTACCTATTACTACCGTCTCTTCAGCATACTGTCCGCAATTTTTGTTCCGATTACCTGAATAATCTCTACCAGCACCAGAATAACGATAACGGCAACAATCATGATATCGGTACGGAAACGCTGATATCCGTAGCGGATAGCCAGATCTCCCAGTCCACCGCCACCGATGGCTCCGGCCATGGCCGAATACCCGATCAGATTGATGATAGTCAGGGTGATACCGCTTACCAGAGATGGCATTGCTTCAGGAATCAGTACTTTGCAGATAATCTGCCAGGTGGTAGATCCCATGGCACGGGCAGCCTGAACAAGACCAGGGTCAACTTCCTTCAGGGCTGATTCAATAACACGGGCAACAAACGGAGCTGCAGCAATGGAAAGGGGTACGATGGTGGCTTTAGTTCCGATGGACGTTCCCACAATGATGCGTGAAAGCGGGAACAGCAGAATCATCAGGATGATAAAGGGAAAACTGCGCAGTACGTTTACAATGCGGGTAAGAACCTGATTCAGAACAGGTTTGGAGGCAATGCCTGATACACTATCGGTAACGCAGAGCAGCACTCCCAGGGGTAATCCCAAAAGAAGTGAGAAAACCGTTGAAAAGAACACCATGGAAAGAGTCTGCAGCGTGCTGGTTCCCACCAGCTGAAAAATCATCTGTACATTAGTCATCTTCGCCTACCTCTTCAAAATCATCGCCATTTTCACGTTCAACGGTAATGCCACTCTGCCTGAGATAATTCAGCGATTGAATGACATTCATGTCGCTGCCGGTAATATCAGTCACAAGAACACCAACATCTTTTCCGGCAACCGTTTCTACACCGCCGGCCCGAATATTGAAGTCCACATCGAACTTACGTGCCATGTTACTCAGAACAGGCTCTCCTGTTTTGTTTCCTACAAAGCGCAGGATATATGCACCTCCATCCTGAGACCAGCGGACAACGCGTTTGTTTTCTGATGGAATAGTAAGATGTGACAGGAAGTCTTTTGTTACGGCAGACTGGGGATGAGCAAAAATATCAACAACAGAACCGGTTTCAACAACAGAACCGTTATCAAGTACAGCAACCTGAGAACAGGCATCGCGGACAACTTCCATCTGATGAGTAATCATAACAACCGTAAGGTTCATTTTTGCCTGAATTTCACGAATCAGGTCTAGAATTGACCGGGTAGTCTGCGGATCCAAGGCACTGGTTGCTTCATCACAGAAGAGAATGTCCGGTCGGGTTGCAAGGGCACGGGCAATGGCAATACGCTGCTTCTGTCCGCCGGAAAGGGTACTGATAGGTGCATCTGCTTTATCAGAAAGCCCTACAACTTCAAGCATTTCGGCTACACGGGTCTTGATTTCAGCTTTTGGAACGCCTGCAATTTCCAGTGGATATGCAACGTTTTTTGCAGCAGTGCGGCTGGAAAACAGGTTGAAGTTCTGGAAGATCATGCCGATTCTCCGGCGGCGTTCAATAAGATCTTTACCACTCAGGGTATCAACGCGTACATCGTCATAGTACACTTCGCCGCTATCAGGCTGTTCAAGAAGGCTGATCTGCCGCACCAGAGAAGATTTTCCGGCGCCGGATTTTCCGATAATGCCGTAAATAGTATTTGAGGGTATTGTAAGGCTTACGTTGTTAACCGCATGAACGGTATCATAGGTCTTTTCAAGGTTTTTCAGAGTTATCTGCATATGGTTCTACTATAAAAAAAACCGGTTCTGTATACAAGAACCGGCTTTATGGTTTCTGGGTTAAAAGGAAGAATCAGCCCTTTGTTACGTTTGCAAATCCAGCTGCAAAAGCATCAAGATCAGCCTGTGAATCAAAAGTCTTAAAAGCTCCCCATTCTTTTTCATCTACCATATTCTGCAGTCCATCAAGAATGAACTGTTTTTCGCTGTCATCGCCGTAATCAGATTTTGCGGTTGCGCATTTATCGCCTTCATACAATGCATAAAAAAGTGTCATAAATACTCTCCTATATTAAGCTACCGCTACAGCGGCAACACCTCTTTTTTCCAAGGTTACTTAAGTATATCCCCACCTGCATAAAATTGCAATTTATCTTTATTATCAGTACACTGCTGAATTATGGAAAAAATCACCTCTTTTCATACTCATACATATCGCTGTAAACATGCCACCGGCACCCCGGCAGATTACATCGCCCAGGCAGAAAAAGACGGATGTCTTGCTCTTGGGTTTTCTGACCACTGTCCTTTACCAGGAAAGGGTGTCCCCGGTTGGGATAACATCCGCATGGCCGAAACGGAAATTTCAGACTATATTTCCTCAGTCCGTGATGCCGGTAGCAGTGCCTCTTTTCCGGTATACTGCGGATTTGAGTGTGAATATGACCCACAGTTTGAAAGCTGGTACCGTGATTACCTGCATGCCGAAATGAACACCGACTATCTGGTTCTTGGCCAGCACTGGGGTATCGTTGACGGACTGCACCGTTATATCTGCAATGCCATCGACCTGAAGGATTTTCACCTGTATGTTGATCTGACGGTAAAAGCTATTGAAACTGGTATTTTTTCTTTCATTGCCCATCCGGATCTCTGCCTGAACCGGAAAGACTTTTCCTGGACAAATCCGGAAGTTTCAGCAGGACTGACAGATATCATTGACTGTGCTATTGCCAATAATCTACCTCTGGAAATGAACGGAAACGGGTACCATCTGGGGACCATCATTGACTGCAGTGGCAGCCTGCGGAATCGGTATCCGGTAGCAGAGTTCTGGCAGCTGGCAAAAGAAAAAGGAGCCCGCATCATCTGCAACAGCGATGCACACTCCCCTGCTGATGTCATTCAGTTTGCCCGGAATGTCCGTGATTACGCCGCATCCTTAGGCATTACTCCTGAAGAAAATATTTTTGCTTGATTATCTTTTGAACAGCTCCGGGTGTTCGTGACGTTCATCATCGATTTCTTCAATTTCTTTGTTCAAAAAATATGAAAGAACCGTGCGCAGCAAAACAATGCCCCCAAGAATCAGCAGTTCCTGATTGCTTGGTTCCAGAATGGTCTGCAGAATATCAGCCGCAATCAACAGTTCAAGTCCCAGAAGCAGATATGTTCCAAGGTCTGCGCGGATAACACGCAGCTGGATAATATCATAGGTTCCTTTAAGGCGGCAGAATTCAGTTTTTACAATGGCAATAAACGAAATCACTGCCCCGTACACGACAATAGCACAGGCAAGAATGCTGATACCTGTTTCTATGGGTTTTATGATGTTCATTTCTGTTCCTCCGGAATCAAGCCAGCAGTGCGGTATTCATCCGGAAATTTACAGGGTCGCCCATTTTTGATACTTGCCCAATACACGGTTGCTTCGACACACACCGTTCCATCCTGACGGTAAATACGCTGCAGGAAACTTCCCTGTACAGCTTTCAGTGTCAAAGGTTCTGTTTCAACAGTAAGAATATCGCCAAGGCGGGCACTTACTTTATATTGGATATCGATACGGGTTACGAAAAGCTGATAGCCTTCTTCAGTTAATTTCAGAAAATCGATTCCAGCCTGCGCCATGAAATCATATCGGCCTTCTTCCAGATAATGCAGATAGTTGGCATTGTTTACATGACTGTACGAATCAAGTTCATAAGACCGTACAGGAAAAGTCGTTTTTGTCTTCATATTTGAACTATAACAGAAAATCAGACAGAAAGGGAATCGAGGAGATCTTTAAATTCCGGATCCAGGATGATATCCATACCAGCTGCTTCCGGGCTGATGCATACTACGCCATCTGTTTCGGTGAATACCTGTGAAAATACTTCTTCCGGCGGTACTGTTGTATCTACAAAGGCAATACATTCTTCAACTACTTCAAGTTCGCCATCAATAACGGAATAACACTGGAATAGTTCTGAGGGAGCAAACAGAGAATCATAGGGAGGTACATATACCGGAATCAATTCCGCCGTATCAGGAACACTTTCTGTTTTTTCGCGGAAGTCATCAATAGTTACAATATGTCTGGATACAGGTTCTGGTGTTTCAACAGGATGAACAGATTCACATACGTTCTGAACGGTATGAAGAGTATCCGAGTCATTGTATTCTTCAATGCTGTCTGGTGCTTCGCCATTGTTCAGTTCATCAGCTTCGTTAAGTTCTGCGATTATGACTGATTCTTTACCCGGTACTTCGATTTCATCAAGTGCATCGGCTTCATTTGGTGCTCTATCAATGTCAATCGCTTCCCCTACATTTGATGCCTCAACTTCGACAGGCTCTTCGATTTCATTTATTGTTTCAGCTTCGTCAAGTTCTTCGACTTCATCAAGTGCATCGGCTTCATTTGGTGCTCTATCAATGTCAATCGCTTTCCCTACATTTGATGCTTCAACTTCGACAGGCTCTTCGATTTCATCAAGTTCTTCGACTTCGTCCAGCTCTTCGACTTCATCAAGCTCTCCAACTTCGTCCAGTTCCTCAACTTCATCAAGCTCTTCGATTTCATCAAGCTCTTCGACTTCGTCCAGTTCTTCAACTTCATCAAGCTCTTCGACTTCGTCCAAATCCTCAACTTTCGTTGTAGAGGCAGGTTTCGTTATAACAACTGGAGCTGACCTGCTTTTTGTCTCATGAATAAGAGCTGCTTCATGCTTCTTTTCTCCAGCAGCCAATACCGTTTCTGAAGAATCCGACTGCAACTGGCTCATTACAGCTGCTGCAACACCACTGGCAGCTCCGGTCCGCACCTGACTCCCCAAAGCGATAAGAACGTCATCCCAGCTCTTTGCAAGGAATGCATCAATCTCCTTATCATACTTTTTGCCCTTGCGGCCAAGACTCTTCTTTATTTCCAGACTCACGTCGTTTTTCCGACGCTTCATCTGTCCTACCACATCATCCCAACTTGCATTGTTCTGCTGCTGCAGATATTCCTTTATAAACACCTGCTGAAACTTGGTAATGCGGCTTTGAATAACAACCATGTCATCTGTCTTCAAGCTGAACAGAAGCAGAATTAAAAGGAAAATGGTAATAAATATTACCATCAATAACAGATAACGGACTTCCCGCGAAATAACAAAAACAGATTCATCTTCAATCTGAGCAAATGAAAAGCCATTGGCATTCTGTACAGAGACAATAACCAGTACACCATCATCATTTTCTGCCAGACGTTCTATACCGTAATGGCCACCAGTCCACACTCCGGTAATAATGTCGGTAAGCGCTTTTGCAACACCTTCAGATACCCGAAAAACAAATCCTGGATGTTCTGCAGTTCCCACAAAAACAGAATGCTCACTGATGCTTGTTACGCCAGCACTTACCAGATACCGGTTGAAATCATCGGCTGATTCATAAAAGACAGCATACCCGCGATCCACCCCGTATATATCAACAAAGGGGTACACAAACAGAAAACGGTCATTTTCAATATCTGCAACAAGTCCACCATCCGCCTGTAATTCTTTCTGAATTGTTTCAAATGACAATTCATCAATTCGTGAATAATTTTTATATGCCAGCTGCTGTTCTTTCTGATTCAGTATGTCTGATTTCCAGGTACTGAAGTGGATTTTATTTCCTGTGGAATCAATAATCCGCATACCGATAAAACCCGTATCCTTTGTCTGCATGCTGCCAATCAGATTTTCTCTTACAGAAATTTCATCAGCAGTAAGGCTCGGTTCCATGCTTTTCTTCAAGACTTCATCAGAAACCACTGCAGAAAAAGACTCCCGTTTTACCTGAATATACCGGTCAAACTGATCAGAAATTTCCTTCAATCTTGATTCCATACCAGACACGACTGCACTCTGGTAATAACGGGTTTCAATAAGCATGAAACCACCCGTCACTGCCACGTACACAACGCCAGCAAAAAGCGTAAGAGAAAGTATGAAACTAAGAGAAATCTTGGCAAAAGTCTTCAAAAATACTCCAGTCCGACTATTTTACACTTTTACACTGTTGGTGTCTGTAAGGAAGCTAATTTTTTTGGTAGTATTTTACTAATGATACGTGAACACACCTATAACAGACGTCCACAAAAGAAGATTACCCTGTTTCAGCGGGTACTGGCCTATCTTTGTCTGGTCATTATTGCAGTTACCGGTATAGTAACTGTTGCAGCCTTTACCAGTAATCCGCATCGTCTTTCAAAAAAAACAGCAGAACCAACCCTATTGCCGTCCCGACCTGCAGAAGTACCACAGTCCCTGGAAAATCTTGAAACCTTTACCTTACTGGGTGTATTGCGAACCGGAACCAGAGATGATCCTTCCATACCGGTTGTCGTAGAACCCTGGTTTCATTATGACAGCTCCGACGTTCCTTTTTATCAGGAATTACAGCAGAAATCACGAAAAATCCGTACGGTAGTCACTGACTACTTTCCGCGCTACACAAAGGAAGAGTTGCAACGCATGGGCGAACAGACGGTTAAAGAACAATTATTGACTGCCATCAACTCCCTGTTAGTTCTGGGAAAAATCGAACGACTGTATTTTAACGACTTCGCATTCCTGGACTGAACAACAGGGAACCGTTAATTCCAAAGAGCAGCAGGATTTACGGCATTACCGTTTTTATATACCGTAAAGTGCAGATGCGGACCTGTACTGAGACCTGTTGATCCAACTTCACCGATTTTTGTACCGGTGCTGACAAACTGTCCTTTTTTTACCGTTATTTTGCTCATGTGTCCGTAAAGAGATTTATAGCCGCTGTAATGGGTAATAATTACATAGTTGCCATAGATATCACTCCAGCCGGCTGTAGTAACAGTACCAAGCAAAGCAGCATATACCGGAGTTCCTGCAGGACACGCCATATCGATACCACCATGATATGACCGTTCGCCGGTAAATGGAGAGGAACGCCAGCCGAATCGTGATGAAATATAATACCGGGACTTCAATGGACGCATGAATAAATCACCATTGATTTCCTGTCGTGTAACCCAATCAAGTTCTGCATCAGGAACAAACAGTTGGGTACCAGCCGTTAATGCGGTGCCTTTCTCTATATGATTTACTTTTGCAATTTTCGTATCAGATACTTTGTATGAAGCAGCAATAGATTCAGCTGTTTCTCCATCCTTGCGTACAGAATACAGAATTCCCGGCATACTGGGTATGCGCAGACACTGGTCAATCTGTATCAATCGTGAAGAACGGATATTATTAACACTGATAAGGGTATCCTGTGTTACACCAAAGGCTTCTGCAAGATTTCCTATCATGTCACCTTTGCGAACGCGGTACACGGTATAATACAAATCAAGATTTTCTTCTGCAGGATTTGCAGATTCCGCATCCTCATGTGTAACCGCAAGAAAGTCTGCCAGGGATGCTGTATCACTGGTCGATTCAAAACCACCCTGTCCATCCAGTTCTTCACTGCTGTGGTGCGCTGATCTGTAAGAACCTAAAACAGAAAGAGTGATTTCTGTATCTGCTGATTCTGGCCTGGGCCAGTTTTCCGGAGGAAGTATTCCTGTTTTTGTATTTGCTGTACAGGATATACAGAACAGCAGTACACCTGCCGCTGCCACTCCCTGCACTTTTTTCAAATTTTCATACATCACTTTTCGTAAACCACGCTTTTTGTTACATCAGGCTTTTTTATTCAAACCAATCAGATAGGTCTCAAACGATTTATCGCGGCAGGCTTCTGGCTTGAATCCTTTTGCCGTGGTAAAAATTTCCCGCATCTTTTTTAAGAATGACTGCTGATCACCACCCTGAAATATTTTAACACAAAAATTTCCGCCTGGCTTCAACATTGTTTCCGCATAGTACATTGCAAGTTCAACCAATCCCGCAGAACCAGCCGTATCTACAACTCTATTTCCCGTTGTACGGGGAGCTGCATCACAGATTACGGAATCATATGGGCCAAGTGCCTGAATCTGAGCACGTAACTCAGGATCGTACATATCTCCCTGAAAAAAAGTCAGATTATCGCCTTTTACATCTTTGGCCAACGGCAAAAGGTCAATGCTGGTAACATGACCCGTACCTTCCAAGGTACGCAGCGCAAATACTGTCCAACTGCCAGGTGCAGATCCCAAATCCAAAACCCGCGAATTTTTTTTCAACATGCCGAATTTGGTATCAATTTCCTGCAATTTGTATACTGACCGGGCTGGATACCCCTCTTTAAAAGCTTTCTGACTCCAGAAGTCTGGTTTTTCGTAACTGTTCATGTGTATTCAATATCGGTTCTAACTGTTATAATTATTACTATGAGTGGACAATATACAGCACGTTTACAGAAAATTGAAGATATTCTCAAAGAGAATCTTCCCAAGCCAGCAACCGCTGAATGGACTGAGCTGTCGCTTTCCAGACTGCCTGTTGATATTACAATGTCAGATGTTGACACCCTTACAGAGCCATCATGGTCGCTCATTAATTTGGGCGGAAAACGGTGGAGACCACTGCTTCTGGTGCTTAGTGCCGAACTTGCAGCAAGTCCACTGCAATCTATACCGGAGGAAGCTGAAAACCTTATCAATCAGGCATATCACCTGACTCCACTGGTAGAATTTGTGCATACTGCAAGTCTTATTCACGACGATATCGAAGATAATTCTGATTTACGCAGGGGAAAACCTGCAGCCCACTGCATCTATGGACAGGATGTTGCCCTTAATGCTGGTTCATGGCTCTATTTTCAGGCCGCTCAATGCATTTTCCAGTCTGCTATGGACAGTTCCCTGCAAAATGCCCTGTTACGTGAATATTTTACCCAGGTTCGCCGGTTGCACCTTGGACAGTCCCTCGATATCAGCTGGCACAATAAAGACGATTTCATTCCCTCAGTTAATCAATATCTGGGGATGACCCGTCTGAAAACCGGAACACTGGCGTTTCTTGCTTCAAAAATCGGTTTTATTGCCGGAGGCGGCAGTCAGGATGAAGCAGATATTCTGGCAGAAGAAGCAGCAACGATTGGAGTTGGCTTTCAAATTCTCGATGATGTTATCAACCTTACTACCGGGATAAAGGGGAAATCAAAGGGTGATGATATTGTTGAAGGCAAAAAAAGTCTGCCGGTGATTTATTTTCTTCAAGATCATCCCGAAGAAAAGGATCATCTGGTTTCGCTCTTCAAGACCGCTGCAAAAGAAGGACAGGAGTCTCCTGCTGTACTTGAAGCCCTTACCTTACTCAATGAATCAGGAGCTGTCGAAAAAGCAATGACACAAAGCCGCCGTCTCATTCATGACAGCTGCAATAAGATCTTAAAGGCATATCCAGATACAGAAGCCGCTTCATTATTAACCGGTCTTTTTACCTCGATGCTTCTGAAGGTATAAGCAATACCATGACGAATTCTTTTGAAGCTCTCAATAACCAGGCTATAGAGTTAGCTGCCAATGGCGACTATACCGAAGCTATTGCCTGTTTTCATGCCGCCATGAGGCAGAATCAGAATAATCATCTGCTCTGGTACAATCTGGGTGTTACCTATCGTGATGCCGGAAATACAGAAGCAGCACGTGATGCCATGACCACGGCTTACGGGCTTGCACCCCTGGATGAAGATATTCTTGAGAATCTTTCTGTCATCTGTTATCAAACTGGTGATATTGGATTAGCATTCCGGTATGCGGATGAAGCACTTGCCTTAAATAAAGACAATGCACATATCTGGAATAATAAGGGAGTATTCTGGTTCAGCCAGCAGCAGTATGCCAATGCAGCCCGTGCTTTTGAAACTGCACTGGCTATTTATCCCCACTACACCGATGCATTGATCAATCTTCGCGATACCTATGAAGAACTGCACAACGATATCGGTAGAGAGGAATGCATTACCCGACTGCGCCAACTTCATCATAAAGGATATACAAATGCTTAATAACGCACTTATACTCGAAATACAGGAAAACGGATCACGGGCAATTGCAGCTGCTCTTATAAAGGACGCCTGCATAAACTGTACCAGTGGCTGCGCTAAGCGGGGTTCGCCCTTTACCGTTACCAATCCACGTAATCTTGAATTAAAAGTCGGACAGACTGTTTCATTAAAAACATCATCCTGGAAAACCCAGCTGCGATCAGTTCTTGCGCTGCTGCTGCCTATTCTTGGGTCGATATTCGGGTATCTGGTGGCTCCACAAAAAGAAAGCCTGCAGGTACTTGGGGTACTTGCAGGCTTCACACTGGTTGCAGTCATCTACTTTACCGCAACCCGGTTCATAAAACCAAAGTTGACGGAAATAGAATCTATAATTGCATAAAACTACACATCAGACAGAGCAATTTCATTAATCCGCTGGGCCATTTTACTCAGCGGTACCTGTTCCTGAACACCGCCTAATTCATAAGCAACCTTAGGCATGCCGTAAACAATGCTGGATTCTTCATCCTGGCCAAGCGTTCTGGCACCTTGCTTACGCATTTCAGCCAGCTCTTTTGCACCGTCCCCCCCCATACCAGTCATAATGATACCCAAAGCTTTATTCTGGAAAACCATAGCAACCGATTCAAACAGAACGTCAACAGACGGTCTGTGACCGTTTCGCTGAGGAGTATCAAGAACACGAATAATGTGGTCAAAGCCTTTTTTCATTACAACGATGTGATGATTTCCCGGAGCGATATAAATCTGACCACGCTTCAAAACATCACCATCTTCAGCTTCTTTTACCGCCAGTGGACAGATATTGTTCAAACTTGCGGCAAACTCTTTGGTAAAGCCGGCAGGCATATGCTGTACAATCAGAATAGGCTGCTTTAATTTAATGCTCAGATGAGGAACTACCTCGCGTAATGCATTTGGTCCACCAGTAGATATACCCAATGCAATAACTTCAATTTTTCCCGGTTCCCGAACAGGAGTGATTACCGTAGGTGCTTTTGGAGCTGAGGACGCCCAAACCGGTGTTTCAAATGCCAACGGAATTTTTTCAGCAGCAACATACTGCTCAGTGGTCTGTCCCTGAACTTTCTTTTCAGTATCAGAATTTACGTTCAGATACGTATGCAATGCCGGTCCGGAAAGTCCACGGCTTTTCTTGGCATAACTTCCACCATAGGAAGTCAGAGCTTCAGTAATCTGCTGGGCAACTTTCTGAATATCAAGAGAAATTGATCCCGACGGCTTCTGGATAAAGTCGCTGGCACCCTTTTCAAGACACTGCATGGTTACCGTTGCCCCTTCACTGGTCAGTGAAGAAAGCATGACAACAGGAATGTCAATTTTCTGGTTCTTTCTTTCCTGCAGGAACTGCAATCCGTTCATAACGGGCATTTCAACATCAAGAAGAATAACATCAGGATTACAGCGGGGAATCTTCTCCAGAGCAAACTGTCCGTTCATGGCAGTATCTGCTACTTCCAGGTTAGGAGCCGATTCAACAATTTTAGAAATGAGATTCCGCATCAAGGCTGAATCATCAACAATCAATACACGTATTTTGTCTGCCATACTTTCCCCAATTACACTCAATCAATGCTACACATTTTTCTGATACAGACAAGCCCAGTTGGTTTTCAGGAATTCGAATTTTGTATCCATACCGAAAAGAGATTCTGAATGTCCTATGAACAGGAACGAATGAGCAGCCATAGAATCATAAAAACGATTTACTACAGCCAGTTGTGCTTCATCATCAAAATAAATGAGAACATTCCGGCAGAAAACAATATCGAGATTACGAAGCCCGGCATCATGTTTCAGGTTATGATAGTCAAAGCGGATATGTTTCTTTACATCGTCTACCACCTGATACCCTGCACCATTTCTGGTGAAGAAGCGGTCAAGATAATTAGGCGGGATACCCTGAATACGAGAGTCTTCATAAAATCCCTGTTTTCCAACCATCAGGCATTTCAGGGAAAGAT